>CBDTYW010000020.1:0-24017 GCA_965364735.1 uncultured Nitriliruptoria bacterium | reverse complement strand
GGCCCTCCCCGGCGGTCGTCGCCGCGGCCCGAGCCGTCGGCGACGCGCTCGGTGCCCTGGCAGTGCGCGAGCGGATCGACCCGGATACCTACGACCTGATGACTTACCCCGTGCGCGTGGCGCTGGGGCCGCTTCACCCCGAGGACCCGCCCACGGCCGAGCACGTCAAGGCGCTGCTCCGCGCAGGGGTCCATGGCGGGCTCGCCAGCTGGGTCGTCGATCGCGCCGGCGCGGAGGCCACCTGTCAGGGGACACGTCAGGTCTCGGGCGTGCTCGAGGGTGACGGCGGAGATCTCTGGCGGTTCGTGCGCGACGCCGACGTCGCGCTGGGAGTGAGTCACTGATGACGACCTCCGTGCTCTCCATCGTGCGTGGCGCCAACCAGGGCGCCGCGCGCACCGCGGTGCCCGCGCTCGACGTCAACGCCTACGCGATCGCCGACGACATCGACCTGACGCTGCTCCTGAAGGGCTTTGGCGTCGAGCTGGCCGTCCGCAACGCCGTGACCCATCCGGTTGCGGTTGCCGGGGTGGCCGTGCCCTCCGCCGAGCCGCTGACCGACCTCACCGGCCTCATCGCGAGCGGCGTCCGCGTCCTCGCCTCGGCCAGCGACCTCGCCTCACGCGGCCTCGCCCCGAACGACCTGCTCGACGGGATCGACGCCGTCGACGACGCTGCCATCGCTGGCCTGCTCCTCACCCACGACGTCACGCTGAGCTGCGCGTGACGAGCACCGGACAGGGCGCCCTCATGCGCACGCTCGAGCTCACCGAGGCCGACCGCGATGCGGTCGCGAACTCCGTCGCGCGCTCGCTCGTCGGCGAGCTCCCGAGCTCCGACGACCGGTTCCGCGCAGTCGAGGGTGCCACGGAGGACCGCGACGACGAGGGCGCGTTCATCCGGCTGATGGCGTCGGAGGCCTCGGCCCAGCTCGACGGGAAGCCTGCCGAGAAGATCGTCGCCTGGGCGGCTGGCGTCGTCCCGCGCTTCACCGCGACGTCGTCGTTCGGCGCCGAGTCCGCGGTGCTGCTGCACCTGCTGTCCGAGGTTGCCCCACACGTGCCGGTCCTCTTCCTCGACACGGGCTTTCACTTCGATGAGACGATCGGGTACCGCCGTGACCTCGCGAAGCTGCTCGGGCTCACGGTCCTCGACGTCGCTCCGTCGCTCTCGGTCGCACAACAGGCCCAGCGCTACGGCGAGGACCTCTACCAGACGGACCCGGACACCTGCTGCCGGCTCCGCAAGACGATGCCGCTGCGACGGATGCTCGCGAACTTCGACGGCTGGGCGACCGGCGTACGACGTTCCCAGACCCCGGAGCGCGCCAGCACGCCCGTCGTTGAAGCACGTCGCCACGCAGACCGCTGGCTCGTCAAGGTCGCCCCGCTCGCGACGTGGACGGAAACGGACGTCAACGACTACATCGCTCGCCACGACCTGCCGGTGCACCCGATGGTCGCCGACGGCTTCCCGTCGATCGGCTGCCAGCCCTGCACGGTCCGCGTGCCGGATGGCGATGATCCCCGCAGCGGCCGCTGGGCCACCTTCGACGACAAGACTGAGTGCGGCATCCACCTCGCGTCGGATGGCTCCATCGTCCGCTCGACCTCGACCCCCGGCTAGGAACTCCCATGTCCACGATCCCGAGCACCACCACGCGGCCCCAGCGCCCGGGGCTCGCCTACGACGCTGATGGCTCCCTGCTCATCGACGTCCGTGGTCCGCGCTTCGGCGCGGCGATCACCACCGCGGTCCTCGCGACCGCGCTGATCCTCCAGGGGACGATCGGCACCGCCCTCGTCGCCTGGCAGGTCACGGTGTTCGCGATCGCCACGATCGCCGGGCTCGCGTACTCGCCGTACGGCCTGCTGTTCCGGATCGTCAAGCAGCGCTTCGATCTCGGCGCCCCGCTCGCCGTCGAGCACGAGCAGCCGCCCCGCTTCGCCCAGGCGTGCGGGCTCGCCGTCGCCGGCGTCGGCCTCGTCGCGCTGCTCGGTGGTGCGACGACGGTCGGCTGGGTCGCCGTCGGAATCGTGCTGGCGCTGTCGACCTTGCTCGCCACGACCGGCCTCTGCGTCGGATGCGAGCTCTACCTCCTCATGGCGCGGGCTCGCGCCACGACCGCCCGGAAGGGTGGCTGATGGACCTCCTCACACGCTTCGCGTTCGTCGCGCTGCTCCTGCTCGTCACCGCAGCGGTCGGGCGGCTGATCCAGCGCCGCGACGGCCGCGTCATCGTCAGCGACGGCGCGATCGATCACGCCGGTCAGCGTCGCCTCGGGCTCGACCCGTCGCACGGCGCCCCACGCGCCGTGCTGTTCGGCTCGCCGACCTGCGCCCCGTGCGTCACCGTCAAGCAGGTCCTCGGTGAGGTCCAGGCCGAGCGCGACGACTTCGCGTGGTCCTATGTGGACGCCGCCGATCACCTCGATCTCGCCGACGAGCACAACGTGCGTCGCGTGCCGACCCTGCTCGTCCTGGACGGCGAGGGACGCGTCGTGGCTCGCACGTTCGGAGTCCCGAGGCGCGACGACCTCGTCGCTACCCTTGCAACTGCCTGACCACGACCCGTCTCGTCTGCGGATCGGCGTGACCGGGCTGCGCGAAGGGCCACGACGTGAGCGATCCCGCCGAGGAACGGCGCGGGGTCCCCGTCGGTGACGCGCTGGAGGTCCGGCTCGTCGCAACGGACTTCGACCGGCCGGTCGGGCTGCTCCGCGAGCAGCTCTCCGAGGACCGTCCGTACTCGCTCGTCGAGCTCTCCCAGCGAGCCGGGCTGTCGGTCGTCACCACGCGGCGGATCATCTTCGCCCGTGGGCTCGACCGCACGGTGTTCGGTGAGCGTGACGTCGAGTACCTCCGCAAGATCTCGAAGCTCCTCGCGTTCCTCCCCGAGGATGTCGTCATCCGTGCGACGCGGGTCCGAACTCGAGCGCTCTTCCAGGTGATGACGTCGGACCTCGTGCTCGCACGACGTCACCTGCTGAGCCCCCTCATCGCGTCGGGGGCGACCGACGACGAGCTGATGGAGGTGCTCGCCGACGCGAACGACCTGGTCATGCCGACCATCGCGCTGCTCCTCGGCGAGGACTATCTCGCGGGCATGGAGGATCTCCTCGACAACACCGCGGTACAGGCGGCCAGCAACGCACACGATGCGGTGATGGTGCTGTCCGTCGGGTTCGTGGACCTCGTCGGCTACACGTCGCTGTCGACGAGGATCGATCCCGAAGGTCTCGACGGGGTGCTCGGGGAGTTCGAGGACCACGTCCACGCGATCGTCGAGGCGACGCCGCACGTCACGATCGCGAAGTTCATCGGCGACGCCGCGATGCTGATCGGCAGCGAGGTCAACCCGGTTGCCCAGGCGGTGTACGAGATCGTGTCGAGCAGCCGTGCGGACCTCGCTGCAGCGGTCCGGCGCGGCGCGGTCACGACCGGGCCGATCGTCGCGCGTGAGGGTGACTACTTCGGCACGCCGGTCAACATGGCGGCCCGGCTGACCGACCTCGCTCGGGGCGGCTCGGTCCTGACCGACCTGGAGACCGCGGAACAGCTGACGGGCTTCCACCAGAAGAAGCTCGGGGCATCGCGTCTGCGCGGGCTCGGGGATGTCCGACCGGTGCTGCTGACGCGCCCGTGAGCATCCTGCGGCATCCGGGCGCGCGACGTTCAAGTCACGGACAGGTCACGCCGACACTGAAGAGGTGTCACGCTGTTCGCGTGACCACTTCCCGTGGGGCGTCTGACGTCTCCTCGTGACCGGCCTTCGTGCGATGGCCCGCGATCACGACGGGATGTCGATCTCGTCCAAGGGTCCGTCCACATGACGCCGTCCTCGATTCCTGCCGTCCGCCGCGTGGCCCGGACCGCGCTCGCGGCGTCCCTCGTTGCGACGTCGCTGACCGGGCTCGTCGCGCCGGCCGTGCCGGCCTTCGCGCAGGCCAGCCCGACGGTCACCGCGGACGTGCGGACCGACACGCCGCAGTTCCTCGACGGGGCGGTCTTCGACTTCGCCCAGATCGGCGACACGATCGTCGTCGGCGGAACCTTCACCCGCGTCTACGACGTCGCGACCGGCACCACCCGCGACCAGCGCGGAGTGGCCGCCTACTCGCGCTCGACCGGTGCGCTCCGGACCGACTTCCTCCCGTCGCTCAACGGCGACGTCTTCGAGGTCGAGGCCAGCGAGGATGGCACGGCCGTCTACATCGGCGGGACGTTCACCAACATCGACGGGGTGATCCGTGAGCGCTTGGCGCTGCTCGACGGCTCCGGCGAGGTCGATCCGACGTTCCACGCGAACGTCAGCGCCATGGTCGACGGCCTCGCTGTCGGCAACGGGACGGTCTACGTCGGTGGCTCGTTCCTCGAGGTCAACGGCGTCGACCGTGACCAGATCGCGGCCGTCCACGCGGACACGGGCGCGCTCGACACCGGCTTCGAGCTCCCGATCACCGTCGACGGTGGCCGCAGCTCCCGCTCCGTCCGTGCGCTCGACCTCACCCCGGACATGTCACGGCTCCTCGTCGTGCATGCCGGCCTTTTCGTCGACGGGGTCTCACGCCCCGGCGTCGCGATGGTCGACGTGAGCGGGCCCACCGCGACGCTGACCGGCTGGCGTTCGACCCTGCTCGAACAGAACGCCTGCGGTGGCAAGATCCGCTGGAAGGACGGCGAGATCTCGCCGGACGGCACCTACTTCGTCGTGGTCTCGCAGGGTGGTGACCGTCCACCCGTGTGCGACGTTGCCGTGCGCTTCCCGGTCAGCGACGGCGAGGTCGAGCAGGACTGGATCTCGCGCCACTTCGATTCCGTGTTCTCTGTCGGGATCAGCGAGACCGCGGTCTACACCGGTGGGCACTTCTACGCTCAGGAGGCACCCGGGTCCCCGGACCCGTACCCCGGCGGCAAGGACACGAACCACTCCTGCACCCGCGACGGTGGCACGGACTGTGGCTGGACGATCCTCGGTGACCAGGTGACGCCGCGGGCACAGGTCGGCGCGCTGGACCCGGCCACGGGGAAGACGCTGGACTGGAACCCGGGCACCAACGCCTACGTCGCCGTCTACGGCCTCGAGGTCATCGACGACGGCCTGCTCCTCGGCCACGACCGCGACATCATCGACGGTCGCACCATCGGCCGCTCGGGGCTCTTCGACGACCGGTCCGCCCCGCAGAGCTCGCCGGACACGACGATGCCGACCGGGTCTCAGATCCTCCCCACCGCGGGAGCCGTGGTCGAGCCGGGCCGGACGATCATCCGTGGTCAGGCTTCGGATGACCGCAAGATCACCGGGGTGCTCGTCGCGGTCCAGGACGCCGCCACCGGGACGTGGCTGCAGGGGGACGGCACGTTCGGGGCCTACGTGCAGATGCAGGCGCTCATCGATGAGCCCGGTCAGGCCACGACCGGCTGGGAGCACGAGGTCGACCTCGCGCCGGGTTCGTACCGGATCCGGACCCGGGTGCGTGATGGTGGCGGCAACCAGTCCGACGTCGTCGCCAGCCGCTTCGACGTCGTGGAACCCAACGCGACGCCGAACGATGGTCCGGGCCCTGACCCGACCCCGACGCCGGACGAGCGCCCCGTCGACGCGGCCGCCCCGGTGGTCGACATCACCTCCCACGAGGACCGCGCTCGTGCCCGGGCCGGTGAGATCGTGCTGTCGGGCATCGCGAGCGACGACCTCGAGCTGTCCCAGGTGATCGTCTCGATCCGTGACCGCAAGACCGGTGACTGGCTGCGGCCCGACGGCTCCTGGGGTGACTGGCAGCCCCTCGTCGCGACCATGGATCGCCCTGGCGAGATCGCGTCGACCTGGAAGCTGGCGCTCACGCTGCCGGCCGGCCGGTATCGCGTGATCGCGAGGGCGGTGGACGGGATCAACCAGGACTCCGCAGCCGCGCAGGTGCGCCTCCACCTCGGTTGACGGGCTGTGACGCTGGGTCACCTGCCCTGACGTGACGTCACGACGCCTCCGGTGGCCGCACTCCGTGCGGTCGCGTGCGCGCCGAGCGTTCGTGACGCTTGTCAGGGCGCGCTCCATGAGTGACCTTCGATGATCAGACGATCATCGGAGGGGACCGCGTGGCCATCACCCGCAGGCACGACGCGCTGCTGGGCGCGCTCCTGCCCGTGGTTCAGCTGCTCGCGGTGGGTGTCCCGGCGGCGCATGCGGCCTCGTCAGCCGCGGTGACCGACGTCGTCCGGGCCGACACGCCCGAGGTGCACGACGGAGCCGTCCACGACTTCGCCGTCATCGGGGCGGGCCTGGCAATCGTCGGCGGGACATTCACGCAGGTCACCGGCACGATGGGCGGTGGTGTGCTGAACCGCCGCGGCGTCATCGCGTTCGACCGGGCAACCGGCCAGCTCATGCCGTTCGATCCGCAGCTCAACGGTGACGTGCTGGCGGTCGAGGCCTCCGAGGACGGCGACCACGTCTTCCTCGGCGGCAACTTCTCCAGCGCCGGCGGCGAGCCGCACCGCAGGATCGTGAAGCTCGACGTCAACGGCGTCCCGGACCCGGACTTCGATCTCAGCGTCTCCGCTGAGGTCACAAGCCTCGCGGTCGGCGGTGGGAAGCTCTACATCGGGGGCTCGTTCATCACGATGAACGGTGTGTCGCGGGAGATGATCGGGGCCGTGGACGCCGAGACGGGCGTGGTCGACCCGACCTTCGACCTCCCGATCACGGGTGTCGGCGGCATCAGCTCGCGCGCCGTCAAGGCCCTCGACCTGACGCCGGACGGCTCCCGCCTCCTCGTCGTCCACGCCGGTCTGATGATCGACGGGATCTCCCGTCCGGGCATCGCGATGGTCGGCGTCGACACAGCGGTCGCGTCGGTCACTGGATGGCGCTCGGCCGTCGTCGAGGAGAACGACTGCGACGGGTTCCTCCGCTGGAAGGACGGCGAGATCGCGCCGGACGGCACGTTCTTCGTCGTGACCTCCCAGGGGGGCGACCGCATGCCGGTCTGTGATGTGGCCATCCGCTTCCCGATCGCCGATGTGCCCGTCGAGCCGGACTGGATCAGCCGACACTTCGACAGCGTGTTGTCCGTCGCCATCAGCGACACCGCGGTCTACACGAGCGGTCACTTCTGGGCGCAGGAAGCCCCCGACTCGACCAACCCGTACCCGGGCCTCGCCACCAAGAAATACGGCTGTCACCTCGAGGGCAACCTGAACTGTGCATGGATCCCGCTCGGCTCCATGGTGATGCCGCGGGATCAGATCGGCGCGCTGGACCCGGAGACCGGCAAGACGCTCGAGTGGAACCCGGGGATCAACGCCTACGCGGGCGCGTTCGGCATGGAGGTCATCGACGGCGATCTGTACGTCGGCCATGACCGTGACGTCATCGCCGACGAGTCCGTCGGGCGGTTCGGCGTCTTCGCCGGGCCGGGCGACGGGAGCAACCAGATCGCACCGACCGGCGGCTTCGCGAGCCCCGGTGCAGGCGAGCTCATCGACCCGGGCAGCGTCACGTTCACCGGGCCTGCCGAGGACGCGACCGGCGTCATCGGGGGAACCCTCGAGCTGAAGAACCTTGACACGAACCAGTGGCTTCGACACGACGGCACCTGGGACAACCCTGGGTGGTCGCGCGTCGCGATCGAATCACCGGGCGCGCCCTCGACGACATGGTCGTTCACCGCGACCCTCCCGGTCGGCGCGTACCAGGCGAGGGTCCGGCTGCGCGACGTCGACGGGGTCTGGACGGGCGCGATCCCCGTCGACTTCCGGGTGGGCGTGCAGGTGGATCCGACCGTCGTGATCGAGTCGCCGGCCGACGGCAGCTCCGTGCCGCCCGGTCCCGTGGTGCTCTCCGGCGAGGCGCAGGACGACGGCGCAGTCGCCGCCGTGAAGGTCCGCGTGAAGGACCTCGCCTCCGGCCTCTTCCTCCAGCCCGACGGCACGTGGGGGCCGACGACACAGCTCGACACCACCGTCACGCCTCCCGGTGCGGCCGACGTCACCTGGTCGCGGAGCGTGGACCTGCCGGTGGGCTCGTACTACGTGAAGGCGCGAGCGACCGACGCCACGGGTGCTCGGTCCGGTTGGGTCCGCGCCGACGTCGTGGTCTCCGACGGTCCGCCGCCCGGCAACCAGCCACCGAACGGCTCGATCGTGACCCCGTCCGACGGTGAGGTCCTCGCCGAAGGCAGCGTCAGATTCGCCGGGCTCGCGGCGGACGACGCCGGCGTCGCAGTCGCGAAGGTTCGCGTCGTGAACCTCGCGACCGGCATGTTCCTCCAGGCGGACGGCTCGTGGGCCGCATCGTCTGCTCAGCTGACGACGGTTCTCTCCGCCCCCGGCGCGGAGGACACCTCGTGGGCGCTCGACACCGTGATGCCCCAAGGAGACTTCTTCATGAAGCTTCGCCTCATCGATGTGGACGGGTTGAAGTCCAGGTGGATCCGTCACGACTTCTCGGTCGCCCCCGCCGGCGCGGCCGAGCCTGCTGCTGCAACCCCTGCCGGCGCGAGGAGCACCACATGAGCCACCACCACCTTCGAGCCCGGGCGGGCGCGCTCATCGCGGCCATCATCGTCCCGCTGGTCGTGCTGGCGCCGCCGCTGGCGTCCGCGAGCGACCCGCTCGCCGTGACCAACGTGGTCCGTACCGACACGCCACGCGTCCTCGACGGTGAGGTCAACGACTTCGCCGGCCTCGGGGACACGATCGTCGTGGGCGGCACGTTCACCCAAGTCTACGACCACGCAACCGGTCAGGTCCACGACCGCCGCGGGATCCTGGCCTTCAGCCGGGCCACCGGCGCCTTGCTGCCGTTCGACCCGGACCTGAACGGCAGCGTCCACGAGCTCGAGACCTCCCAGGACGGGAGCCACGTCTTCGCCGCCGGCACGTTCACGCAGGCCGGCGGGCAGTGGTATCAGCGCGTGGTCAAGCTCGACGTCGGCGGCAACGTCGACGCCGCGTTCCACACGGTTGTCTCGGCGAAGGTCGACGGCCTCGCCGTCGCCAACGGACGGGTCTATCTCGGAGGCGCGTTCAACACCGTCGAAGGGGTCTCCCGCGAGGGGCTCGCCGCGGTCGACGCGGTCACCGGCGCGCTCGACGCGACCTTCGACCTTCCCGTCACCGGCATCGGCGGGAACAACTCCAAGGCCGTCCGCGCGCTCGACGTCACCCCGGACGGGGCACGTCTGCTCGTCGTGCACGCGGGGCTCAACGTCGGTCCCGAGTACCGGCCGGGCATCGCGCTCATCGCGCTCGACACGGCCGCGGCCGCGGTCACCGGCTGGCGCTCGACGATCGTCGAGGACAACCGCTGCAAGGGCGCCCTGCGCTACAAGGACGGCGAGATCTCGCCCGACGGCACCTACTTCGTCGTGGTCTCCCAGGGCGGCGACATCATGCCGGTCTGCGACTCAGCCCTCCGGTTCCCGATCGCGGACGTCGAGGTCGAGGTCGACTGGATCTCGCGGCACTTCGACAGCCTGCTGTCCGTCGCCATCAGCGACACCGCCGTCTACACCAGCGGCCACTTCTGGGGCCAGGAGTCGCCGGGCTCGCCCGACCCGTTCCCCGGCGAGGCGACCAAGAAGTACGGCTGCCACGGCGACGGTCCGGACAACTGCGCCTGGGTCGTCCTCGGCGACGACGTGACGCGCCGCGACCAGCTCGGAGCGCTCGACCCGGACACGGGCAAGACACGCGACTGGGACCCGGGCATCAACGCTCATGAGGGCGGCTTCGGGCTCGAGATCGTTGACGGGGCGCTGCTGGTCGGTCACGACCGAGACCGCATGGACGGCCAGCTCGTCGGTCGCTTCGGCATGTTCGACGACGACTGGACCGGACAGCAGCCCCCGGACACGACCAAGCCGACGGGGCTGATCTCGGAGCCGGTCGAGGGGCAGGTCCTCGAGCCCGGCCGCATCCGCTTCGCCGGCACGGCCGCGGACAACAACGTCGTGACGAGCGGTTGGATCGGCGTCCGCAACAAGGGCACGGGCCTGTGGCTGCAGGACGACGAGACGTGGGGCCCGTGGACGCTCATCGAGGTCAACCTCGCCGATCAGGGCCTGCCGTCCACGACCTGGCTGCGACGCCCGTACCTGTGGGACGAGGGCGAGTACCTCGTGAACCTGCGCGTCCGGGACGCCGCCGGCAACCAGTCCGACGCCGTCCGCGTCGACTTCACCATCACCGAGCCCGGCGGTGCCCCGGACACGACGCCTCCGGGGCTGCCCGTGATCGCCACGCCGGCAGATCATGAGGTCGTCGACGCCGGCCCGGTGCTGATCCAGGGGGGCGCCTCGGACGACGTCGGCGTGACGGAGGTCCGTGTCTCGGTCCGCGACGACGTCACGCTCCAGTGGCTCCAACCCGACGGCACCTGGGGCTCCTGGACGTGGATCCTCGCAACGCTCGCGAGCCCCGGCCAGCCCGCGACGCAGTGGGATCTCGGGGTGGACCTCCCCGCCGGCCCGTACCGCGTCAACGTCCGCGCCCGTGACGCCGCGAGCAACCAGAGCGGGGCGACGAGCCACAGCTTCGACGCGAGCTGAACGGCCGGTCGAGGTCGACGTCGGCGCCATCTACGCTGTGCATCCGACGACGACCCGGCTCCCACGTGACCGACCCGACCAGCCCAACGCTTGCCGCTCTGCCGGAACACCTCGTCGCGCCTGCCGCGATCGACGTCGTGGAGGTGACGGGCGCGGACCGCCTCGCCTACCTCGATGACCTGCTGACGCAGCGACTCGTCGACGCTCGGCCCGGCCAGGTCTTCGGGGCCCTGGAGCTCGAGCAGCACGGCAGCGTCCTGGCGTTGGTCGATGTCGCTGTCCTCGAGGACCGGGTCCTGCTCCTCGTTCCGCGCGCCGCCCCGCGCGACGACACGCCACGCCCGTTGACACCGCCCGGACAGACCCCGCCGGACATGCCGGACCTCGCGACGTCGGTCGCGGTACGGATGGGGGCACGGACGTTCCTGAAGGATGCACGGTTCGCGCTGCGTCCTGACCTGGTGGTCGTCCGCGAGGCTGGCCCCGACCTCACCCGGGCAGCCGGCGAGGCGGGTCCGTCGGGCGTCGTCGTGCCGGTCGGGCCGGATCGCTGGACCCTGACGCGTGGCGGCGTCCACGACCACGTCACCGTCGACGCCGAGGCGGTCGTCGCGGACCGCGTCGCCGCCGGCGCAGAGCTCGTCGACACCGACGTGCTCGACGTGCTGCGGGTGGTGCGCGGGGAGCCGGGCTGGGGACGCGAGGTCGTCGCCCCGCACCTCCCGGAAGAGCTGGGGCTGCTCACGACGCACGTCCACCTCGCCAAGGGCTGCTACCCCGGTCAGGAAGCGGTCGCGCGCATGTGGATGCTCGGACGTCCGCGGCGACGCCTCGCCGGGTTCGACCTCGCCGACGGGGTCGTCGTGCCGGTTCAGCTCGGCAGCGGCAAGCACAAGGTCACGGTGACGAGCAGCGTCGTCGTGGCTGGCGAGGGGATCGGGCTGGGCTTCGTGGGCCCCGCCGCAGAGGTCGGTGACGCGATCGAGGACGAAGGTGGTCGGATGATCCGGGTCGCGTGGATCGCGCCGGACGACCGCTCGGTTCCCGGACACGATCCGGCGGTCACCCGGCGTCGCGACCGCTGAGCGGCGTCGGCCGGTGACGATGGGCCGAGGTGGTTCCGTTCCGGGCGGGTCCTGTCCTACGTTGCCGTGTCAGACCACCCCCGAGGCCACGTGACCGATCATCTGCAGGACGCGACGACGTTCCTCCGGGCGTTCCTCGACGGCGATGCGGTGGCGGCATCGCTGGCGACCGTCACCGAGGCGATGGAGTACGGCCCGACGCCGGACCGCACCGGCACGCTGAAGCTCGCGCACGACGTGCTGGTGGCTCAGGCCCGGGTCGCGACCGACGTCAAGGTCCTCGTCCTCCACGAGGACCTCGGGCTGACGTTGACCGAGATCGCCGAGGTGATCAGGGTCAACCCGATCGAGACGGCCAGGATCTGGGCAGCCGTCGCGATGGAGGCCGGCCTCCCTCCGGAACAACCCGACGGCCACGCGGCACCCAGCACGACGGAGCCAGATCCCGAGCCTCAGGTCCCGGCGGTGGCCCCCGATCCTGTCGAGCCCGAGCCCGGCGAGCCTGGAGCCGTCGGCGTCCCGAGCGAGCCGGCTGGCGCGCCGATCCGGATCTCGTCGGCGAACCCCTCGGCGGCAGACCTCGACGTCGCCCCCGCCGGTGACGAAGCTCCCGACGCGGCGCTCTCGCAGGAGTTCACGGAGCGGGTCGACGAGCCGGTCGACCTCGACACCTTCGCCGCCGAGGTCGCGATGGCGGCGGATCTCGACGACGACCCCTTCGACGGCGACCCCTTCGACGTCGAGATCGACGACACCGATGTCGGTGAGGAGTGGGACGACGGCCTCGCTGACCAGCTCGAGCAACGTCATGTCACCGTCGCGATCGCGGATCAGGACGAGCCCCCGGCAGCCCTCGTCGCGGCCGACGACTCCGACGCGTCAGACGCGTCCGACGGTTCCGTCGACTCCGACGCGTCCGACGACTCCGGCACCCACGCCGACCCGGATGCGTCTGCCACCCCGGACCCCGACGACGCCGATACGGACTCCGGCCCGAAGGTCTACAAGTTCGTCGACGGGGCGATCGACGCGCGACCCGTCGCGGTGCCGGAGCCGGTCAGCGAGCGCAGCTTCGCGTACATGCTGCCGGTGGTGCTGGTCGCGGTGGTCGCGGTGATCGCGTTCATCTTCTGGCCGCGGACCGACGGGGGCGATGATCCCCCCGGGACCGCCACCGGCTGTGTCGAGGGCGGCGCGATCTGCATCGGCCGGTCCTTCATGACCGACACCGTCACGCCGTTCGGCCAGCCCGGCGACGAGCGGGCCGAGTTCTTCGTCGGCCAGGACGTCTTCGTCTGGTGGTCGGGCGTGCTCACCGACGCTGACGCGGACCCGCCACGTCTCGACGTTCGGTGGTTCCGGGTCACCGACGACCGCGAAGCGCTCGTGCAGTCCGAGGAGGTCCCGGCGACCCGCAACACGGCGCAGAGCCTCAAGTTCCGGCTGAGCACGGGGCCGGGCGACTACCGCGTCGAGGTCGTCGAGCTGATCGACGGCGAGCCGGGGGTCCCGCGGGTCGGCGCCAGCTTCAGCATCCTCCCAGCCCCGGTGGGCTGAGTTCCGGGCGAGCACGGTCAGGGGTGCGTCCCGAGGCCGAGGACGCGTCCGAGGACCCGTTCGTAGGCGTCACATGCCGCGGCGACGGTGAAGGGCGCGACGGCGCTCTCCGGCGCAGGCTCAGCGCCGTGGGCCAGGGTTTCGGCGAGCGCGTTCGCGATCGCCACGGGGTTCTCGACCTCGACGAGGCGGCCCCATCGGCCCCCGTCGAGGATCTCGTCCGGGCCGGTCGGGCAGCGAGTCGCGACGATCGGGGTCCCGATGGCCAACGCCTCGATCAGCACGGTGGGCAGGCCCTCGTAGCGCGAGGACAGGACGAACGCGTCGGCGTCGCCGAGGTACGCGGCGGGGTTGTCGACGTAGCCGGGCAGGGACACGCGGTGGCCGAGGTCGAGGCGCCGGATCTGTTCCTGGAGCTTGGGTCGGTCATCGCCCTCGCCCAGGATGACGAGGCGCGCCGGGTGGTCCTCACCGAGGCGCGCCATGGCTTCGATCAGGACGTCGAAGCCCTTCTGCGGGGTCAGGCGCCCGATCGCGACGACGAGGTTCACGTCCGGGTCCTCGGCCCACGGGTGGCCGGACGGCTCGGCTGCACGTGCGCGCAGCTGGGGGTCGACGACCGGGTTCGCCACCACGTCGATGCGCTCCGCCGGCCAGCGCAGCGTGTCGGCCAGCTCAGCAGCGGCGCCTTCGGAGACGGCGACGACCGCCTGAGCGGCCCCGTAGGTGCGCCGCATGAGCGGCTCCATCAGGTACTTCACGCGCGTGTTCTTCGCCAGCGCCTGGCGCTGCACGAGCGAGTTGTGCTCGCAGACGATCAACGGCACGGACGCACCGGCGAGCTTGCGCGCCGCGACGGCGGTGACGTTGGCGTGCCAGAGCGCGCTGATGATCACGTCCGGCTCGTTCCCGCGGATGAGCTGCGCGAGCGCGGGGGCGGCGGCGGCGGTGCGGCTCGCGTCGAGGTCGATGACGAGGACCGGGTTGGCGGGAGAGGCCTGCTTGACCATGTCGACGAGGGGACCGCGGGCCTTGGCCAGGGCGAGACGGACCGTGTGGCCGCGACGGGCGAGCTCGCCCGCGAGCACGGCCGTGACCCGCTCGGCTCCGCCACCGCTGAGGTCGGGCGCGAACAGGAGGAGGTCACGCGACGGCAGCAGCGACGCGCTCACCGCGGCTGGTCGGGGACGGAGCTCCATGGCCGGTCAGCCGTTGCGGGCGAGGTACCACTCGACGAAGCGACCGAGGCCGTCGGAGAGCGGGATGGACGGTGTGAACCCGATGTGGGTGTTCAGGTCGTCCGTCTCGGCGTGAGTCCGCGGCACGTCGCCGGGGACGGTGTCGGTGTAGTTGCGGACGGCCTTCTTGCTGAGCGCGTCCTCGAGCATCGTGATCATCTCGTTCACGGTGGCCTGACCGCCGTGGCCGATGTTGTAGATGCGCCACGGGGCGTTGGAGCGCCCGATGAGCGGGTTCTCCGGGTCCCATGAGGGGTCGCCGGCCGGCGGGCGTGCGGCGATCCTCACGACGCCCTCGACGATGTCGTCGACGTAGGTGAAGTCGCGCACGGCCTCGCCGTCGCCGAAGATGTTGATCGTCTCGCCGGCGTGGATCGCCTTGGTGAAGATGTAGTACGCCATGTCCGGGCGGCCCCACGGCCCGTACACGGTGAAGAACCGCAGCCCGGTCATGGCGATGCCGTAGGTGTCTGCGTACGCGTGGGCCATGAGCTCGTTGGAGCGCTTCGTCGCTGCGTAGAGCGAGACCGGGTGATCGGCCGGATCGTCGACGCTGAACGGCACGCGGTTGTTGGCGTAGACCGACGACGAGGAGGCGTAGGTCAGGTGGCCGACCTCGCTGCGGCGCGTGGCCTCGAGGACGTTGAGGTAGGCGACGAGGTTGTTGCTCGCGTAGGAGAACGGGTCCTTGAACGAGTGGCGGACACCGGGCTGCGCGGCAAGGTGGATGATCGTGTCCGGGCGGACCTCCTCGACGAGGTCGAGGAACGCGTCGCGGTCACACAGGTCCATCCTCACGAAGCGGTAGCCCTCGCTGCCGGTGAGCGTGTCCACGCGGTCCTGCTTGAGCGCAGGGTCGTAGTAGGGGTCGAGGTTGTCGACGCCGACGACCTCGACGCCGTCGGCGAGGAGACGTCGGGAGGTGTGGGATCCGATGAACCCGGCGCCGCCGGTGACGAGCACGCGCTGCATCGCAACGGGCTCCTGCGGGCCGGACGACACAGCGTCCTGCCGGTTGGTCATGACACGTCCTTCACGTCTTCGGTGCGGGTTCAGGCGGCCGTGCTCAGCCATGCCGGCATCGCGGTCCCGCGTGCACCAAGGTACTCACGCAGAGCGTTCAGGTCGTCACGGTAGAAGTCGTCGAGCTTCGCGCGGTTCGCGTCGTCCAGGGTGGCGGACGCCGATGTGCCGTTGATGCGCTGGTAGGCGCCGCGCAGCTTGGCCACGAGCTCCGGCCGTTCGCGCAGCCACGAGCCGAGCCGTTCGTTGAGACCGTACGCGAGTCGTTGGATGCCCGGGCTGCGTGAGGCCACCGTGGGGTTGCGGACCTCGTCGGCGAAGTCGGCGGCCGGAGTCGGGTCGAGGTCGAGCCAGCGCAGGACGTCGGCCGCGACGGAGCGGCTGTCGGCGACGAGGTCGTCGAAGAACACCACGTGGCAGTGCTCGCCGAAGGCGTCGAACCAGTCCGGCAGCCAGCTCATGTACTGGCTGGTGCGCAGCGGCCGGAGGAACCGGTGCTCGGGGAGGAGGTCCTCGCGGGTCGCGTGGCGCAGCATCGCCTCGTCGACCCAGTCGGAGAACGTCAGGTCGTGGGGGAGCAGAGCGCGTGCCTGCATGTAGGTGAAGTTCGACCACAGCCGTTCGGTGGGCTGGCGCAGGCTGAGCACGATCCGGGTGTCGGCGCCGCACACGTCGCGGACCGCGGCGACCAGGTCCGGTCCGCCATAGCAGTAGTGGGGTGTGGCCTCCATGCGGAACGGCTCGTCGGCCGCGTGCGCCACGCACGCCGCGTAGTCCTCCACAGGTGCGAGGACCCCACCGGGATACCGCAGCGGGGCGAAGTACTCCACCTCCTTCACCGTGCTGGCGCAGATGTCCGGGTGCTGTCCGAGCAGGTGGAACAGCGAGCTGGTCCCGGCCTTGCCGACACCGGCGATGATGAGGTTCGGGAGCTTGAGCTCGGTGGTCATGGTTCCGTCTCGGCTCACGCAGGGACTCCGTGATCAGCGTGGGGAAGCGTCCGGATCGTCACGAGGGGCTCGTCGCCGTCCACCTCGGACGTGTCGGCGGCGCGGATCGTCGCGACATGGCCCGGGTGATCGAGCGTGCCGTCGGCCGTGTCGGCTCCCACGATTTCCAGGAGAAGCCGCTCGACGTTGTCGACCATGTCGGCGTGGGTGAACCGCTGCGCCCAGAGCTGTCGGGCGTTCGTGCCGCGTCGCGCTCGCTCTGCCGGGTCGATGAGCAGCGGCGTGAGCGCCGCCGCGAAGGCCTCGGGGTTCCCCGCAGCAGCGAGCTCCCCGGTCGTGGGCGAGACGGCCTCGGAGATGCCGCCGACGTTGCTCGCCACGACTGGCAGGCCCGCGCGCATGGCTTCGAGGATGCTCAGCGGGAACGACTCCCAGTGGGTCGCCAAGGCGAAGATCTGAGCGTCTGCGAGGCGCTCGGCGACGTCGTCACAGTGCCCGAGGAAGCTGACACGCGCGGCGATCCCCAAGCTGGTCGCGAGGTCGCGCATGTCGGGGAGGAGATCGCCGGTACCGATGAGGTCCAGCTTCCATTCGAGGTGTCTGACGACGGCGAGCGCACGGAGGAGCGTCGCGTGATCCTTCTGCGCCTCGAAGCGCGCGACCATGATGATGCGCGCAGGGCTGCGGCCTGGCTCCGCGAGCGGGACGAGGGTGTCGGGGACGCCGTTGTGGATGACCCGATGGTCGCGCGGGCGGCCGACCCTGGCGGCGATCGCGAGATCACGCTCGTAGGACGAGACGTTCAGGATCGTGGCGGGCAGCTTGGCTGCGGCGCGCTCCACGAACTTGGCGACGAGCTGTTCACGTCGGGGGATGCCGGCGTCGAACGCCCACCCGTGGGGGACGTGCACGACCGGGATGCCGAGGCGGCGTCCGACGATCCGCGCGACGATGCCGGCCTTCGCGGTGTTGGAGATCAGCACGTCCGGGTCGGCCTCGGCGACCACGGTCCGGAGCTCACGGATGGCCGTGATGTCGTTGCGGGGCGAGGGGTCGCGGACGAGGTGGCTGAGCGTGCGGACCGGGAGGCCACGCTCGCGCAGCTCCTCGATCCACGGACCGTCGCCACCGGCGACGACCGCGACGTGGTGCCCACGTTCACGCAGCGCGAGGGCGACGTCGCGGATCCAGATGCTGGCGCCCGCGATCACGTCGGAGCGGGTGTTGACGAAGAGGAGGCGCATCGGTCAGCCCTTGAGGTCGGCGACGCTGGCGCGAGGCCGCCTGCCGGACCCGGGAGTCGGCAGCGGGCTGCGTCGGGATGCGCGTCGGGAGATGGCGGTCGGGTCGTCGTGGGTCGTCTGGCAGCGGGCGATGAGCGCGAGCCAAGCAGCGCCCACGGCGTCCGGGCCGGCGAGCTGCTCGGCGCGGACGCGACCAGCGTCACCCATCGCCGCGCGATCCTCCGCGTCGAGATCGGTGATCTTGCGCATCGCCGCTGCCAGCGCGTCCGCGTCGCCCGCGTCGACGAGCAGGCCGGTGACGGGCGCGTCCACGAGCTCAGGGCTCCCGCCGACGGCCGTCGCGACGACCGGGAGTCGCGCGAGCATCGCTTCGATGACGACGTTGGGGAGGCCTTCGTGGCGCGACGAGAGCACGAGCGCATCGCTGGCAGCCATCAGGTCCGCGACGTCGTCGCGGACCCCCAACAGGTGGACGCGGGCCTCGAGCCCGGCCGTGACGACGGCGCGTCGCACGTCCTCCTCGAGCGGCCCTTGGCCGATGACGAGCAGCTCGGCGCGCGGGACGTCGACCATGGCACGGATGAGCGTCGCATGGTCCTTCTGCTCCTCGAGGCGACCGACGCAGGCCCAGACGAACGCGTCGTCGCTCAGCCCGAGCGCGGCACGGGTCGCCGAGCGGGGCGCGGCGGCGTCGAACCGTGCAGCGTCGACCGCGTTGCCGATGACGCGCAGCCGGGCGGCCGGGACGATGCCCTGGGAGGTGAGCCGATCCGCTGCGCGCCGGGAGTTCGTGGTGGTGACCGTCGCGAACCGGTCCGTCGCGGCGACGAGGCGCTCACGCCGGGGGCCGCCGAACCGCTCGTTGCGGATCGAGCTGACGATGACGGGCACGCCGGCAAGCGTGCCGGCGATGCGTGCCAGGATGTTCGCCTGGTAGACGAACGACACGACCACGTCGGGGCGCAGCCCACGCAGCATCGACACCGCGGAGGTCATCGAGGAGAGCGCGCGTGCCCGCGGCGACGGGTCGAGGTGCATCACCGGGATCCCGAGCGCGGCCAGGTGCTCCTCGTACGCCAGCGACGGCATGATCGAGACCACGGCGACCTCGTCTCCGTGCCTCACGAGCGCCTCGGCGAGCCGCACGGTCTGCGTCTCGGCTCCACCATGGGTGAGGCCGTTGCTGACCAGGACGACGCGTCGGGGGCGGGGTTCGGTGGCGCGGTCGAGGTGTGCCTCAGTAGGCACCGGCGGACTCCCCGGCCAGCATCACGGAGACGGTCTTGCCGACGATGACCAGGTCGGTGCGCAGCGAGGAGTGGAGCGCGCAGTCCGCCTGGAGCCGGACCCGCTCCGGGTAGGCGAGGTCGCTGCGGCCGCTGACCTGCCAGAGGCCGGTGAGGCCGGGCCGGACCCGGAGGATCGGCTCGAGCGCATCGCCGTAGCGGTCGCGCTCGTCGGGGAGCATCGGGCGTGGTCCGACGATGCTCATCTGGCCACGCCAGACGTTGAGGAACTGCGGGAGCTCGTCGAGGCTCGTCCGGCGGAGGAAGCCACCGATCCGGGTCACCCGGGGGTCGTGGCGGAGCTTGTGGTTGGCCGAGTACTCGGCCCGTGCCGCCGGGTCGTTGCGCATGAGGTCGCGGAGGCGCTCCTCGGCGTCGGTGACCATGGTGCGGAACTTGTAGACACGGATCTGGTTCCCGCTACGGCCGATGCGCTGCTGCCGGTAGATGGCCGGGCCGGGCGAGGAGATCCTCACGGCCAGGATGATCATCAGGAACACCGGGACGAGCAGGAGCAGCGCGAGGGTCGAGAAGACCATGTCGAAGACGCGCTTGCCGAGTCGTGGCCAGCGCCACCAGGAGACGCCCGTGACCGCGTCGTCGACCGCGGCAGGGGCCGTCGGGGTGGTGATGGGCGGCAAGATCAACCTCGAACGGGACGCAACAGGATGCGGGTCCAAGGTTTAGAGGCGTACGAGGTCCAGCGCAACCTCCGTCGATCGAATGGGGAAGATGCTCGGTCCGCCGATCGGCCGTCCGGGCGGCGGTTCGGCGCAACCAGCCCTGAAGCGGGACATGGCATCATTTCTGTCTCGCGGGGGTGGCGTTGCCACAGCACAGAGTCGTGCGTGAGGCGCGCGGGGTGGTTCGGCGCTCTGGGTAGCGCTCGGTCACGTTCCGTCGATTTTCGGGCCGATCGGCCCAACGTGGTGGTCACGCTCCGTGTCCGTTTGGCCCCGGATCTGGCGATCTGGCCGCTGTCCGCGTGTTGCTCCCACGCAGCGTCACGGAGATGCTTGGCCGGCTGGTGACAGGGCGATCGCCCTGTCACGGTCTCGCACTGCTGCCCGTGGGCGGAGAGCTCGTCCGGCAGGGCTCCGCTCAGCCCTCCGGAAGGGCGGCGGTGCTGCACACCGGCCCACGGCCGTTCCAGCTCAGCGAGCGTTGAAGTAGCGGGCTTCGGGGTGGTGGAACACCAGGGCGCTCGTGGACTGCTCGGGGGAGAGCATGAACTCGTCGGTGACCTCGACGCCGATGTCGCCGAAGCGGATCAGGTTGTCGAGCGGGACCTGGTCCTCGAGGTCGGGGCAGGCGGCGTAGCCGAAGGAGTAGCGCGAGCCGCGGTAGCCCTGGCGGAACAGGTCCTTGGGGGTCTTGCCGTCGTCGCCGGCGATGCCGAGTTCCTGGCGGACGCGCTGGTGCCAGAGCTCGGCGAGGGCCTCGGCCATCTCGACGCCGAACCCGTGGGCGTAGAGGTAGTCCTGGTAGCGGTCCTCGGCGAACAGCTCTTGCGCGATGACGGAGATGCGTGAGCCGACGGTGACGCAGTGCGCGCCGAGAACGTCGAGCTCGCCGGAGGACACCGGACGGAGGAAGTCGGCGAGGCACAGGAACTTGCCGCGGTCCTGGCGGGGGAAGGTGAAGCGGTGCAGCTCGCGCTCGCCCGGGGCTGCGGGGTCCCACACGATGACGTCGTCGCCGTCGCCGTTGGCGGGGAAGTAGCCGTAGGTGACCTCGGGGCTCAGCAGCTGCTCGGCCTTGGCGCGGGCAATCCAGTCGCGCAGCACCGGCCGGGCCGTGGCGTCGATGAACGCCTCGTACTCCGCCGGGGAGCGGTCGCCGGGGGAGAAGCCCCACTGGTTGCGGAACAGGGCGACCTCGTTGAGCAGCGGCCAGACGTCGTCCAGCGAGATCCCGCGGACGACCTTGGTGCCCCAGAACGGCGGCGTCGGCACGGCGACGTCGGTGGCGATCCCGGAGTGCGGGCGCCCCTGCTCGTCGCGGGCGGGTGGTTCGACCTGCTTGCGCTTGGGCGTCGCACGACGGGTCTTGACCCCGACGAGCTCCTCCGGCAGCGCCATGCCGGCGCGGCGCGCCTTCATGACGTCGTCGAGGACGCGGAGGCCCTCGAAGGCGTCCTTGCAGTAGAAGACGTTGCCGTCGTAGACCTGACGGAGATCGTCCTCGACGTAGCCGCGCGTCAGCGCGGCGCCGCCGAGCAGGATCGGCGTCGTGTCCTTGCGGTGGTTCATCTCCTCGAGGTTGTCCTTCATCACGACCGTCGACTTCACCAGCAGCCCGGACATCCCGATGACGTCGGCCTGCTTGTCCTCGGCCGCGGCGAGGATCGCGTCGATCGGCTGCTTGATGCCGATGTTGAAGGTCTCGTAGCCGTTGTTGCGCAGGATGATGTCGACGAGGTTCTTGCCGATGTCGTGGACGTCGCCCTTGACGGTGGCGAGCACGACGCGGCCCTTGGCGGAGGCGTTGTCGCCGGCCTCCATGTGGGGCTCGAGCCAGGCGACCGCGGCCTTCATCGTCTCGGCGGACTGGAGCACGAACGGCAGCTGCATCTGGCCGGAGCCGAACAGCTCGCCCACCGTCGCCATGCCGTCGAGCAGATGGTCGTTGACGATCTCCAGCGCCTTCATGCCGGCGTCGAGTCCCTCCTGCAGGTCGCCCTCGATGCCCTCGCGGTTCCCGTCGATGATGCGCTTGCGGTAGCGCTCGTCCAGCGGCAGGTCCGCGAGATCGGGGCCGGAGTCGGTGATGGCGGAGACGCCGTCGAACAGCGCCATGAACGCGTGCAGCGGGTCGTAGTCGGCGTCGGCGGTGCCGCCCAAGCCGGGTGTCCCGCGACGGTCGTGGATGAGGTCGAGCGCGACCTCGACCTGCTCGTCGGCGATGCGGTTGAGCGGCAGGATCTTGGACGGGTTCACGATCGCGGAGGACAGGCCTGCGTCGATGCACTCGGCGAGGAACACGCTGTTGAGCACCTGCCGGGCGGCGGCGCCGAGCCCGAAGGAAATGTTGGAGACGCCGAGCGTCGTGAAGCAGCCGGGGATCTCGGTCGTGACGCGGCGGATCGCCTCGATGGTGGCCATCGCGTCGCCGCGGAGGTCCTCCTGGCCGGAGCCCAGCGGGAAGGTGAGGCAGTCGAAGATGAGGTCGCCGGCCTCCATCCCGAACTCGTTGATCGCGATGTCTGCGATGCGCTTGCAGACCTCGACCTTCCAGTCGAGCGTGCGGGCCTGGCCCTCCTCGTCGATCGCGAGGACGACCACGGCAGCGCCGTAGCGGCGTGCGAGCGGGAAGAGAAGGTCGACCTTGTTGCGGCCGTCCTCGAGGTTCGCGGAGTTGATGACGGCGCGGCCGCCGAGGCGGACAAGGCCAGCTTCGATGACGTCGAGCTCGGTGGAGTCGAGGACGAGCGGGAGGGTCGACTGGGTCGCGTAGCGGTCCACGACCTCGATCATGTCCGGGGCGCCGGGGCGTCCGACGTAGTCCACGCAGACGTCCAGGACGTGGGCGCCCTCGCGGGTCTGGGACTTCGCGAGCTGCACCATCGCCTCCCAGTCCTCCTCGAGCAGCAGCTGCTTGAAGGCGCGGGAGCCGTTGGCGTTGGCGCGCTCGCCGACGACGAGGAAGGAGAGGTCCTGCTCGAGCGGGACCGCGGAGTACAGCGACGCGAGCTGCGGGCGGAACTCGACGACGACCGGGTCCTGGTCGTTCGCGTACGCCGGGTCGACGCCGACCCAGGCCGCGTCGTCGGGGCGCTCGGCGAGGACCTCGGGTCGGGCGAGGGAAGGGCGGTCCAGCAGACGTGCGCGGGGCTTGGTGGCGCGGATGCGCTCGACGACCATGCCGAGGTGCTCGGGCGTAGTGCCGCAGCAGCCGCCGACGAGGTTCACGCCGAAGTCGCGGACGAACTCCTCCTGGGCGGCGGCGAGGCCGGGGCCGTCGAGCGGGTAGCAGGTGGCGCCGTCGACGAGCTCCGGGATGCCGGCGTTCGGGATGATCGAGATCGGCAGGCGCGAGCTGCGGCTCAGCGTGCGGACGTGCTCGCGCATGTCGGCGGGGCCGGTGGCGCAGTTCATGCCGAGGACGTCGATGGCGAGCGGATCGAGCGCCGCGATGGCGGCAGCCGGCTCCGTGCCGAGGAGCATCGTGTTGATGTCCTTCTCGATCGTGAACTGGATGATGATCGGGAGCCGCTCGCCGGTCTCGTGGAAGACGTCGTGCGCGGCTCCGACGGCCGCCTTGATGGCGAGCAGGTCGAACATGGTCTCGATGATGAGCGCGTCGACGCCGCCGGCGACGAGCCCGCGGATCTGACGACGGAAGCCCTCCTCCATCATCGCGACGTCGATGAAGTCGGCCTGCGTGGCCGGGTCCTTGCCCAGGCTGAGCGTGGGGGAGCGGGTCCCCGGCCCGATCGAGCCGAGGACGAAGCGCGGCTGCTCGGGCGTGGAGAACTCGTCGGCGACTTCGCGGGCGAGGCGCGCGGCCGTCTCGTTGAGGGTCTCGGTCTCCGCACCCAGGCCGTACTCGTCGAGCACCCACGGCGCGGCGCCGAACGTGTCGGTCTCGATCGCGTCGCAGCCGACCTCGAGGAACGCGCGGTGGAAGGCCGTGATGACCTCGGGCCGCGTCCGGACGAGCACCTCGTTGCAGCCCTCGAGGTCTTCGCCGCCGAAGTCCTCCGGCGTCAGGTCGAGGTCCTGCAGGAAGGTGCCGGTGGCACCGTCCATGACGAGGACCCGTTCACGCAGCGCGGCGAGAAACGGGTGGTTGACGGGGGCGGGAAGCGGGATCTGAGACATGTCGCCAGCGTACGCCGGTGCGTGGCGAGACCCGCGACTGCACCGGTGGTTGGGTGCGAACCAGCGCACGGCGGCCGACGATCCGTTGGCGGTCGCGCAGCACGCCCCGGGGGGCGCAGGGTGGCGGCGGGACGGCTCGGGTGTCACGCTGGCCGGAGATGGCCGCATGCCGCAGCCCTCGGGAGCCGCTCGATGACCGCATCCAACGAAGCGCGACGGGCCCGCGTCGCTGCGGCGCGCGTCCCGGCCGAGCAGCGTCCGG
>CBDTYW010000019.1:0-24523 GCA_965364735.1 uncultured Nitriliruptoria bacterium | reverse complement strand
TCGAAGGTGTGGCGGCGGCTCGCGCGTCCCTGCCGCCCAGCGCGCGGGACGCAGCGTTGGTCATGGAACGCGAAGCGGTCCTTCGTCACGTGATCGAGGGACCGTCGGGGCCCGACGATGCGAGCGTCTCCCGCCTCGGGGCACTCCTCGATGTGCTCGGACACGGTGATGAGGCCCTGCTCCACGATGACACCTGGGCTGCGCTCACCTCCGCTCGGCTCAGGGAGGGGTGGCTCCCGCACGCCCCGCGACAACGCCCCGAAGTCCGGCTGGCACGTGGCGAGCGCCTGGTCCTCGCGGAGCCCGGGACGTGGCTCCTCCCCGCGGACGCCGGCGGGCCCCCGACGCTGCCGGTCACCCTGACCCTCACGACCCACCATCTGGCGCTGATCGATCGGCGAGACCCCGAGCCGGGCGGCGTCGCGCGGGGCGAGGCGCTGTGGCTCGGCGACGTCCACGAGGTCGCCGCCGAGACCGACGCGAGCGGACCGCTCTTCCGGGCAGCGGTCGCGACCAAGTCGGCCGAGTACCTCGTCCGCACCCCGCTCGCTCCGGTCGTGGCGCAGGTCGTCCGCCTCGTCCGCCTCGAGGCGCTGCGACGCGGTGCCGGGCGCCCCAAGGTCACCGCTGCCGACCAGCCCGGTGGCGCGCGACCACCGGACGCCCCACGTCGTGATCGCGAACCCGGTCCGACGTTCCGCGGCATCCCGGGATCGTCCACGGTGGGCCGTCCCGTCGACCCGGACGGCCTCTGGCGGGTCCTCGGGTGCGCTGCGACCGCAACGCCCGAGGAGGTCAAGCAGGCCTTCCGACGTGGCGCCGCTCGCGTGCACCCGGACCGCAACCTGGCGATGGCAGCCGATCATGCCGAGGAGGAGTTCAAGCGGCTCGCCCATGCGTTCCAGATCCTCTCGGATCCAGCGCGTCGTGCCGCCTACGCACGGGGGCAGCGCTTCCCGTTCGGGTGACGCACCGGTAGGTTCGCGGGACCCGCCTCACGCCCGATCCCGAGGAGCCACGAGAACGTGCCAACGCTCCTCGGCATCGACGGCAACTCGCTTGCCCACCGCGCGTACCACGCCGGCGTGAACGACCCGGACGTCAGCGGTGCCTGGGTGACCGACATCTTCATGCGGATGCTCTGCCAGGTGTGGCTGGAAGGCCCGTTCGACGCCATCGTCATCGGCTTCGATCACGAGCGCAACATCCGCAAGGAGCGCTGGCCCCACTACAAGGGGCATCGCAGCGAGAAGGACGAAGAGCTCACCGAACAGCTCGCGATGGTCCCGGAGCACCTCGCGGACTGCGGGTTCTGGGTGTGCTGCGAAGACGGCGTCGAGGCCGACGACCTCCTCGCCGCGATGGCGCACGAGTGCGACGATCGCGGCTGGAACGCGAAGCTGCTCAGCTCGGACCGTGACCTCCTGCCGCTCGTGAGCGAGCACGTCACCCTGCTCCGGCCGAAGACGCAGGTCCAGGCCATGACCGCGTACACGCCAGCGAAGGTGCTGGCCCAGTACGGCGTCACCCCGAGCCAGTACCACGAGCTGGCGGCCCTGCGCGGCGACCCGTCCGACGGGCTGCCGGGAGTCCACGGCATCGGCGCGAAGACCGCGGCTCGCCTGCTGCGCGACTACGGATCCGTCGCCGAGATCTACCGCAACCTCGTGTTCCTGCCGCCCAAGGCCGAGGCCTGTCTGCGTCGCGGTCGTGCCCGGTTCGACCACAACATCGAGGTCATGACCCCGATCCCGGACGTCGCCGTCGACCTCGACGCGGCGCTGGCTGACGGCGTCGACCCGGAGCTGGCCGAAGCTGCGCTCACGGCGCTCGGACTCGGCCAGGTCGGCGGGCGCTTCCGCAGCACCGTCGAGCGGCCGATCCAGCCGATCCCGCCCCCGCCCGAGCACGAGACGGGGGACCTGCTCGCGATGCATGAGCCCCTGCCCGCAGTCTCACTGATCGGTGCTGCCCACGACGGCGAGCAGGACAGCTTGTTCGACTTCGCGGGCACCTGATGCCGCCGCTCACGCGGACGGTCGTGACGGGGCATCCGATCACCCTGGTGCTGACGCTGAGCGAGCTCCGCCACGGTCGTTTCGACCCGACGATGCGCTGGTCCCACGGCCACGTCTGGCGGGCGTTCAACACCCCCGGTGGCCCGACGACGGTCCAGTACCGGCAGACCGACGAGCGCGTGGTCGAGGTCTCGGCGTGGGGCGACGGCGCCGCGTGGGCCGTCGAGCAAGCGCCGGCGCAGCTCGGCGCGAACGAGGACCTCAGTGACTTCGACGCGAGCCTGCACCCGGTGGTCGCCCGCGCCCACCACGCGCACCCGGGCCTGCGCATCGGGGCGTCCGGGCAGGTCCAGGACACGCTCGTGCAGACGATCTTCGGGCAGAAGGTCACCGGTCTGCAGGCGGTGACGGCGTGGCAACGGCTCGTCGAGCGTCATGGGACGGCGGCGCCGGGCCCCGCGGCGACGGGCGACGGTGCGCCACGGCTGATGGTCGCGCCGACCCCGTCCGCCATCGCCCGGCTCCCCTACTGGGAGCTGCACCCGATGGGCGTCGAGCGCAAGCGGGCCGAGATCGTGCTGCGCTCATGCCGCCGCATGAACCGCCTGGAGGAGGCGGTGCACATGCCGGCGGACGCCGCGTGGGAACGGATGAACGCGCTCCCCGGCCTCGGCCCGTGGACCGCGGCGATCGTGCTGCGCGTGGCTCGCGGGGATCCTGACCTCGTCGAGACCGGCGACTACCACCTGCCCGACGTCGTCGCGTGGAACCTCGCGGGTGAGCCACGCGCCGACGACGAGCGGATGCTGGAGCTGCTGGACCCGTTCACCGGTCACCGTGGACGAGTCTCGCGGCTCATCGCGGTCGGCGGGGTCGGCAAGCCGAAGTACGGGCCCCGGCTGAGCCCGCACCTCGTCGAGAACCTCTGATCACTGCTTCTCGACGGCACCGATGTCCGCGGTGGCCGTCGTCGGACGCGGCTCGTCGCGCTGGTCGACCGTCGAGGACGTGGTGCGCCGGTCGAGCAACGTCGAGCCGACGTCCGGCTCATGGGTGAAGGTCGGCAGGCCGTCCGGGAGGAGCACCCCGCCGTTGTCCGCGAGCGCTCCGACCTGGAGGTCGGCCACGCTCTGGCCACCGCCGGTGCCGCATCCCGAGCTCGCGTCCGGCTTCCTGAAGAACGCTGCCTTCGAGACGGGCGCGTTGGCGCAGGTTCCGTCGAGCGCCACAGAGAGGAACGAGACCCCGATCGCCAGCATCTCGATGGACGTCACGCCGGTCCCGCCGTCCACGATCGTCACCTCGAAGAGCGACAGGTCGTCGGTGAACGCGACGCCGTTGCCGATCTGTGTGCCGGCCGTCGTCGCGGTGTTGGCCGAGAAGGTGGATGCCGTCACGTCGGTGTTGCCCTGTGAGTACAGCCCGCCACCGGTGTCGGCGTCGTTGCCGCTGAGCGTGGTCCCGTCGATCGTGGCCGTGCCGGTCGCGGAGGTCCAGAGACCACCGCCCTGGCCGCCCGCGGTGTTCCCCCGGATCGCCGTGTCAGTGATGGTCACGAGACCGTCGGTGGCCACGTGGATGCCCCCACCGTTGACGCCAGCGATGCTGGTGTCGACCGTGATGCGCAGGATCGCCGCGGTGGACGTGCCCTGCACCTCGATCGAGCCACCGGCACGAGCAGCGCTGTTGCCGCCGAACATCGAGTCGGTGATGAACAGAGAACCGCCCTCGGACATCACGGCGCCTCCGTTGGAGCCCGTGTTGGCCGCCACGTTCTCGAGGAACCGCGAGCTCGTGATGTCCAGCGTGCCGGACACGTTGAACGCCGCACCTCCACCTTGATCCGTGCCGCCCGCACCGGCATTGGCGGTGTTGCGCATGAAGTCGACACCTTCGATCTCCATCGCCCCGGAGAGGTTCCAGACCGCCCCGCCCTCCTGAGCGGCGGTGTTGTCGCTCAGCGACCCACCGTAGATGCGCACCGTCGGGGAGCCCGCCGTGTGCACCGCGCCACCGTTGACGCCGGCGGAGTTGCCGGTGAAGACGTTGTCGCGCAGCGTGGTCTCGAAGGCCGCAGCGCTCTCCTGCAGCTCGAGGGCGCCACCGGCCCGGGCAGCGATGCCGCCGACGAACGTGTTGCGCTCCGCCAGCATGCTGCCGCCGGTCATCATGATCGCTGCACCGTTGCCGGTCGCTCCGTCCGCGACGTTGTCGACGAACGTCGAGTCGAAGACGTCCACCGGCCCGCTGACGTTGAAGAACGCACCGCCTCCCTGCTCGGTGCCGACGGAGCCCGACGCGACGTTGGCCTCGAAGCGCGAGCTTCTGATCACGAGCAGCCCCGTGGCGTTCCAGACGGCGCCACCTTCCTGGGCGGCGGTGTTGGCGGTGAAGGCGTTGTCGTCCTCGATGTTGACCGACGTCGCACCTGCGGTGTGGACCGCCCCACCGTTCACGCCGGCGCTGTTGCCGGAGAACGTCGACCGACGGATCGTGGCCGAGGCCGTCGGGGCTCCGTCACCGCTGGCCTGGACCTCGATGGCCCCACCCGCGCGGTCGGCGGAGTTCGCGGTGAAGGCGGAGTCCTCGACGAGGAGCGTGCCGTTGCGGTTCATGATCGCGCCACCGTTGGAGACGTCCACGCCGTCGATCCCGTTGGTCGCGGAGTTGGTGTCGAACGTGCTGCCTCGGACGTTCAGCGTGCCGCCGATGACGAAGAGCGCGCCGCCGCCATGGGTGGTGTCACCCGCGAGGTTGGTCGTGCCGGCCGAGTTGCCGTCGAAGGCCGAGGCTGAGACGTCGAGCAGAGATGCATCGCCGTTCCAGAAGCCTCCACCCTCGCTTGCCGCGACGTTGTCCGTCACGGTCGCGCCGGCGATGGTCGCCATGAGCGAACCCGCAGCACCTGCCCCGCCGATGTGCATGCCGCCGCCGTTGCCCGGGGACGCGGAGCCGAGCGGACCCGCGACGTTGCCGTCGAAGACGGTCTCGGTGATCGTCACGCTCAGCGGGGCGAGCGTGTCATCCAGCTCGACTCCTCCGCCCGCGCGGTTGGCGAGGTTGTCGACGATGTCCGCGCTCGTGATCGTGAGCTGTCCACCAAGAACCTGGACGCCACCGCCGGAGCCAGCGGCCCCCGCTGCGACGTTCATCGAGATGCGCGTGTCCGCGATGACGAGCTCGCCGGTGGTCTGGAAGATGCCACCGCCTCCGTCGTCGGACGCGTCCCCGTAGGCCGTGTTGGCCGCGACCGTCGAGTTCGTGATGGTCAGGACGCCGGCCCCGTTCCAGAGGCCACCGCCCTCGCGTGCGGCCTCGTTGCCGGTGAAGACGCTGTCGTCGACGTCGACGTCGGAGTCCCCGCTGACGTGGACGCCGCCGCCGTTGCCGGGCGCCGCGGATCCCGCGGGACCGGCGGTGTTGGTGTCGAACTGCACCTGGAAGATCGTGGTGCTCGTGTCGGCAGCTGCCCCGACGACCTCGAGGCCACCGCCGGCCCGGTTGGCGACGTTGCCACCGACCAAGGAGGTGGACAGGGTGAGCGAGCCGCCGTTGTTCAGCACGCCACCACCAGAACCTGAGGCTCCGCTGGCGACGTTGGCGTGGATCTCTGAGCCGAGGACCGACAGCGTGCCGCCGTCGTTGTAGAGGCCGCCTCCGCCCTGGTCAGCAGCCGCACCGCTCGCGTCGTTGACGGCGATCAGGCCGCCTTCGACGTTCAGCGTTGTCGCGGAACCGTTCCAGAGCCCGCCACCCTCGACCGCTGAGTTGGCGGTGACGTCGGTGTCGAGCAGGTCCACGAGCGCGACCCCACCGGCGTGCAGGCCCCCGCCGTTGCCGGGGTTCGCACCTGCGTCGTTCATGCCGATCACGGAGTCCGTGAAGCTCACGGTGCCACCGGCGACCTCGACGCCGCCACCCGCGCGGTTCGCGAAGTTGCCGGTGATCGTGGTCCGCAGCGCGTCGAGGCTGCTCGCCTCGACGAAGATGCCCCCACCGGAGCCAGCAACCCCGGACGCGAAGTTGGCGTCGACGATCACATCCGTCAGGATCAGCTCGCCGCCACCGGTGACGTAGACGCCACCGCCACCGTGCGCGGCGTCATCGCCGCCAGCCTCGTTGGAGAGGATCTCGGTCATCCCCTCGACCTCGAGGGCCCCACCGGACTGCCAGAGCCCGCCACCCTCCTCACCTGCGAAGTTGTTGGAGACGGTGCTGCCCGTGATGTAGGTCGTGCCGGTCGAGTGCAGCCCGCCGCCGTTCTTCGTGGCCGCAGCGTTGCTGTCGATCTCGACCTCGAGCAACCGGAGCGAGGCACCGGTGTTCTCGACGCCGCCGCCCGCAAGGTCCGCGACCCCGTTGGTGATCACGGAGCTCGAGATGATGACCTCGGCCGCGCCACGCACCTGGACGTTGCCGCCCTTGTCGTCGCCGGAGATGGCGGGCGTGGTGCCGTCCGCGATCGTCACGTCGCTGATCTGCACGGCACCAGCGCTGATGTCGAAGACGCGATCGAGGATCGTCTGGCTGATGACGGTCGTGTCGCTGCCCGCACCGACCAGGAGCAGCTCGTCGGTGACGTCGAGGTCACCGGTGGCAGCCGCGTCCTCACCGGCACCGTCGATGGTCAGCTCGTACAGGCCGGCGGGGAGCAGGATCGTGTCCGGCCCCGGGTTCGCGTTCGCGGCGATGATGGCTGCGCGGAGGCTGCCCTCATCGGTCGAGTCGACGGTCGTGGTGACCTCGATGCCGTCCTCCAGCACCACACCGCCCGGACGGGCGCGGTTCATCGCGAGGTCGTGCACGCGGGCCGCCCGCATCCCCGAGGGGGTGTAGAAGACGTTGCCGTCCACGTCGGGCAGGACGAACCGACGGACCCCGCCGCTGGCCGCGGCGACCACCGCGTCGAAGCGCAGGGTCACGCGCGGGCTCGAGTCACAGGAGATCGACGTGGCGGGGGTCACCTGACCGGCGTCGGCGACGAACCGGAACTGCTTCGGGACGTCCGCGGTGCAGGTCACCGGCTCGTCGAACACGGCGACGGCCGAGCTGTCGGAGGTGCGCACGACGCGGGTCAGCGTGGGCGGGGTGTTGTCGACCCCGTCACAGTCCGATCCGGTCAGCGTGAAGCGTGCCGCCGCCTCGACGCTGCTCGAGACCGCGGCGAGTCCACCGGGGATCAGCAGCGCGTCGAAGGTGCAGCCTCCGAGCTCCGTCAACGCCGCGAGGGTGTCGTCCTCGCCTGCCGCGCTCACCACGCCCGGGTCGCGCGTGAGCAGGATCGAGAACTCCTCGCGGCCTGCGTACGGAGCGAAGGCCAGGGCATCCGGGAAGGCGTCTCCCCGGGCAAGGCCGATGGACTGATCGTCGAACCCGAGCTCAGCGACGTTGAACCTCGCGAAGGCGACAGCGGTCTCCCGACGGTTCTCACCGGCAAGCCGGATGGTCGTGAAGCTCTCCTCGACCGCAGCCTTCACCCCGGCCGAGATGGCGGCCTCGCCGCCGGCGATGATGACGTGCTCGATGCCGCGTGCCTGCATGGCGGCGACGACGCGGCCGTCGAGGCTCGTGGGGCGGGTCAGGTAGATCGGGATGCGCCGGGCGCGGGCCGTGGCTCCGGCGGCCAGCGCGTCGGGGAAGTTGTCCGAACGAGCGAGGATCGCCGTGCGCTTGCCGTCGACCTCGCCGATGAGCGCTGCGTCGCCCTCACCGGCGATGGCGATCGCCGTGGCCATGCGATCGGCGCCCTCGATGCGGTGGGTCGTGATCCCGTCGATCGCGTCGACCTGGTCCTGGACGGCCTGGCTGATCGCAGCCGTACCTCCGACGACGTACACGTCACCGACGTCGAGCCCGGTCTCGAGGTCAGAGCTCAACCTGCTGAGCGTCGGGACGGGCAGGCTGGTCGGTCGCGTGAGCAGGATCGGGCCGGGGTAGACCGCCGAGAGGTAGCCCGACGCGAGGGCGTCCGGGAAGTCGTCGCCGCGAGCAAGGATCGCGAACTTGGCCGGCTCGGCGATCGCAGCAGCGGTCCCCTCCACGGCGAGCAGCGCCGCGGTGTCGTAGCGGTCCTCTCCCGCCCACCGCACGCTGGTGACGAAGCCGTCACCCTCCCTGACGGTCGTGTGAGCGGCGAGCGCGACCGGGGTCACGAGGGTCGCGAACATCGCCACGAGGGCGAGCAGCACGAGCGAGCGGCGATGCGACATGGTCGTCGTCATGACGTGTCCTGATCTTGCCGGGACCGACGACGCGCGTGACGGGAGACACCCCATCGACCACATGCTGCGCGAACGCCAGCAACGCCCCTCTGGCGTCGCTGTCCAGACAAGCCCGTCACGCCGGGCGTTGCCCGGTTCTTGCTGCCGGAGAAGCGCCCGGGGCTCGGATCGCGCAGCCACGCCTCGTCACCGCACGGTCGGGACCGTCCGGCCTCGCACGGTTTCCCCGACGCGTCGGTGGGTGCGGCCCGACGACGCCGTTGACTCGCACGGCAGCTCCCGCACCGACCAACAGGACCATCCATGCCCATCCGCCTCGGACAGATCGCCCCCGACTTCCATGCCGACACCACCGAGGGCGAGCTCGCCTTCCATGACTGGAAGGGCGACTCCTGGGCGGTGTTGTTCAGCCACCCGGCGGACTTCACCCCGGTCTGCACGACCGAGCTCGGCACCGTGGCCCGGCTCAAGCCCGAGTTCGACGCCCGCGACACCAAGGTCATCGGGCTGTCGGTGGACCCGAAGGGTTCCCACGAGGAGTGGGCCAAGGACATCGAGGACACGCAGGGCGTCGCGCTCAACTTCCCCGTCATCGCGGACTTCGACGGCAAGGTCGCCTTCCAGTACGACATGATCCACGAGGACATCAGCGACAAGACGACCGTCCGCTCGGTCTTCGTCATCGGTCCCGACAACACCGTCAAGCTGACCCTCACCTATCCCCCGTCGACCGGGCGCAACTTCGACGAGCTGCTCCGCGTCATCGACTCGCTCCAGCTGACGGCGAACCAGGGACTCGCGACGCCGGCCGACTGGAAGAAGGGCGACCGGGTGATCATCAGCCCGTCCATCGACGACGAGACGGCTCGGGAGCGCTTCGGTGACTTCGAGACCCAGCGTCCGTACCTGCGCTACATCGACGACCCGTCCTGAGCTCCTGAACCCACGAAGGGCCCGCGCGATGCGCGGGCCCTTCGTGGAACTGATGCGGAGTCAGTGGTTGCTGGAGTGCCCCGGGAAGACCTTGGCGTCGGGGTCGATGTAGACCGCGGCGTTGTTGACGGCGGTCGCCGCCTCGCCGAAGCCGACCGAGATCAGCCGGACCTTGCCGGGGTACTCGGTGATGTCGCCGGCAGCGAAGACGCCCTCGATGCTCGTCTGCATCGTGGTGTCGACGAGGATGTGCCGACGGTCGATCTTGACGTCCCAGCTCTTGAGCGGGCCGAGGTCGGACTTGAAGCCGAGCGCCGCGACGACCGCCTGGACCTCCATGGTCTCACGTTCATCGGTCTGGTTGTGAAAGACGGTGACTCGCTCGACACGGCTCTCACCCTGCATCGACGCGACCTCGGTGAAGGTCATGACGCGCACGGACGACGCCATCAGCTTCGACACGCTGTCCTCATGTGCGCGGAAGCGGTCACGACGGTGGATGAGCGTGATGGACTTCGCGATCCCCTCGAGGTTCATGGCCCAGTCAACCGCTGAGTCCCCGCCTCCCACGATCAGGATGTCCTTGTCGCGCATGACCTCGAGGCGCGGCACGAAGTACACGAGACCGCCGCCGTCCTCGAAGTCGTCACCGTCGGGGAGGGGGCGCGGGGTGAACGTGCCGATGCCACCGGTGATGATCACCGAGCGGGTGTGGATCTCGTCACCCTTGTGGGTGCGCAGCAGGAACGTGCCGTCGTCGCGCGGCTCGAGGTCCTCGGCGCGGTGTCCGAGGATGTACAGCGGGTCGTACTGCCCGGCCTGCTCGACGCAGGCGTCGATCAGGTCCTGCCCCTTGATCGACGGGAAGCCGGCGACGTCGAGGATGTCCTTCTCGGGGTACAGCGCGCTGACCTGGCCTCCGGGCTCCGGCAGCGAGTCGACGATGGCGACCTTGAGGCCCCGGAAGCCGGCGTAGTACGCGGCGTACAGCCCAGCTGGCCCGGCACCGATGATGGTCAGGTCAACGGCGTGACGGGTGCTCATGATCTCGGCCCTCTCGATGATGCGCGTGACGCGGGAGGAGGTCACCGCGCTGCCAGAACGTACTCAGCACCGGGCCTCGGGAACCATTCGGCCGCACGTGCGACGCGGCGCTGCCCGGAGTGGGCGGCGCCGCGTCGGCGGGAGCTGCAGGGTGGTGGTCAGGCGACGTCAGCCTGGGGCATACGCGCGGCAAGGCCGCTCTGGACGTGCGCGCGGAAGTGCGGGTAGCGGTCCATCAGCGGACGGAACGCCCGACGCTCGCCGACGAGCAGCCGCATGGCGGAGCTCGCGACGACGCTGGCGTTGCGCTCCTCGCCGGTGATCAGCGCGATCTCTCCGACGATGTCGCCGGCGCCGAGCATGGCGATGACCTGACCGTCACGCTCGACGGCGGCTGCGCCCTCGACGATGATGAAGAACTCGTAGGCGTTGGAGCCCTCGATGATGATGCGACGGCCTGCCTCGACGTCAACGACGTCCAGCTGGCGGCCGAGCTCGGTGAGCTCGTCGCGCTTGAGGGACCGGAAGACGTGGATGTTGTCGAGCATGGCGATCTTGCCATCGCGACGCTTGGTGTTGGAGAACATGTGAGGCCTCCTTCAGGAGGTGGGTTCGGTGGACGCTGGCGCTGCGGGCCCGAAGAGGTCCGGGCGGGTGCTTGCAGCGTGCTCACTCTTGCAAGCATACCACGTGCAGCGAGCATGCCCACCTGTCCTGTCGGCAGACCTGCCGCCACGATCAGGCCGATCGGCCACCGCGGCTGAGGTCCTCGTAGCCACCCACGATGGCTTCGCCGAGGTCCTCCGCGGACATGCGGAAGACCTGTCCGTCGGTGAGCCCCGCAAGCTTCTGTGCGAACGCGACCAACCCCGGAGCGTCCTCGAGCAGGAAGATGTTGAGCGCGATGCCGGACCTCGCAAGACGCATCGCCTCGCGCAGCGTCGCCTCGAGCGTCTCCGGGATCGGCGGGTAGTTGAACCACGCCTGCCCGTCCTCGAGGTGTGCGGTCGGCTCGCCGTCGGTGACCATGATGACCTGCTTGACCGGCCGCGGATCATCCGCCAGAACCCGACGAGCCAGCAGGAAGGCGTGATGCATGTTGGTGCCGTACACCCGCTCGAAGCCGACCGCGCCGAGGTCCTCTGGGCGCATCCGGCGGGCGTAGTCCGAGAAGCCGATCAGGTGCAGCGAGTCCTGACGGTGCCGTCCCGCGATCAGCGCGCTGAGCGCCAGGACCATCCGCTTGGCAGGGACGAAGTGGCCCTGCAGCGGCATCGAGAAGGACAGGTCGAGGAGCAGCGCCGTGGCCGTCCTCGGGCGCACCTCGGTCTCGACGACCTCGAAGTCCTGCGCGGCGAGCGGGACCATGCCCTCTCCCGGACGCCAGCCCGAACCGACCCCGCGCATGACCGCGTTGCGCACGGTCGCGGTCACCGCCAACGGCTCGCGGTCACCGAACTGCCACGGGCGCGTTGCCCCGGTCGGCTCGGGCTCCGCTCCACGCGTCGTCGTGCTGGGCTCTCGGCGGATCCGGTCATAGAGCTGGACGAGGTGGCGGTTGCCGAGCATCCGCGCCCCGCGCGCCGTGAGCTCGAGCTCGCCGTCGCGACGCTTCAGCATCCCGGACTCCTCGAGCGTCCGCTCGATCTCGCGGAGCCGGCGGACGTCACGGACGGCGTCCTCCCCCAGGGCACGACCGAGCGACTCGAGGTCGACATCGTCGAGCGTCGCGCCCGGACGGTCGCCGTCGAGCGCCGCGTCGAGATCGTCGAGCTCACCGAGTCGCTGCATGCCGTTCACGGCCTCGGAGAAGGGCATCCCGCTGCCGTCTCCCGGCTGGGGGGCGCCTCCGTCGCCGAAGATCCCCGGCACCTGCTGGGCGAGCTGGCCCAGCTGCTCGCCGAGCTGGCTGAGCTGGAACTGGAGGTCCAGGTCCCCGAAGGCGGCGTCCGCGAGCTCTCGCAGCTGCGCCCGCTGCTCAGGCGTCATCGCCGCCAGCAGCTCGGACATCGCGCGCGCACGGGCGGCGAGCACCGCGAGCAGCTCGTCGAGGTCAGCGGGCTGCTCGGGGAACAGCTCCCCGTGGCGGGCCATGAAGTCGGAGAAGTCCTCCGTCGTGTCGCTCCCAGCCGATCGCTTCGCCAGCAGCTCGTTGAGATCCGCCAGCATCGCCGTCACCCGAGCGAGGGCCTCGGGCGTGACGGACTCCATGGCGCCCGTCATCCCCCGGATGAACCCGTCGAGCACGTCCTTGCGCAGCTCGTCGAGGAGCTCGTCAAGCATCTCCTTGGCCCGGCCGGACGCGAACTCGTGCTGCTGGAGGGCGCGGAGCCGGCCGCCGAGGTCGCTCGGCATCGTGTCGAGGTCGAGCTCCCCGAGGCGGGCAGCGTCGTCGTCCATTCCCGCGAGAGCCTCGCGCTCCTCGTCGATCACGGCCTCGAGGCGCTCGGCCCACGCAGCGAGGACGCCGTCCGGATCCACCTGCTGGCGGAGCTCCTCACGGCGCGCCGCAAGCTGTGCGCGCAGCTCGTCGATCCCACGGGCACCGCCGACGCCGTCGCGCAGCGCTCGGGAGAGCGCTTCTCGACCACCGAAGCCGTGGAGCAGGTCGTGGCTGAGGCGTTCGAGCAGGTCACCGATGTCCGCGCGTTCCCGCAACGGATCCTGTGTCCCGTCCCAGCGGGAGTATCGAGCGTCCACCGCGAGGACGGTACTCCCCCGCAAACGCATCGTCCCCGCTGACGATGTCAGCGGGGACGCCCCTCGTTGATCCCGCCGGAACCGAGCCGACGGTCATGCGCTTGCAAGGTCACCACAACCTGTGCCCTTCCCAACGAGGCTCCAATCGGTCGGTCACGCGCTGATCCACCCACGGATCGCCGCGTGCGCGGATCGCGCACATGAGCAACGCCCCTGACGCGAGCGTCAGGGGCGTTGACACGAACCGACCGAGGTCGGCCCGTTGAGCTCAGTCGCGACGACGGAGCAGCGCGGCTCCGGTCGTGGCGAGCATCCCGAAGAGCACCGCGCCACCACCGGTGGTCGGCAGCTGCGGCGTGGAGCCCGGAGCGGACTGGGTGACCGCAGCAGCGCGAGCGAACGCCTCGGCGCTTCCGACCGCGACGCCGATGCCGCCTTCGATGCCGGTGAGCAGCGCCACGTCAACGCCTGCGACGCGGACGCCCTCGCCAGCCTGCTCGCCCTCGGTGGCGTCGAACGTGGTCGCGTCCCCGACGGAGAAGGTGGACTCGATCGGCGTTCCCGCGAAGAGGGTCTGCGTCTGGCCGGCAGCGACCGTCAGCGAGGTGTTGTCCTCACCGAGCAGGTCAGCGAAGGCGCTCGAGAGCGCGATCGAGAGGCTGGCCGGGTCGCCGGTCGTGGTGACGATGCCCGTCGCACGATCGAGACGCGCCGTCGCGAGCGAGCTCGCGGCGATCACGCTGATGATGGGCTCGTCCAGGGTCAGGATCGGCAGGTCGAGCAGTCCGCGGATCTGCGCGACGAGGTCGTTGGTCGCCGGCAGCGGCGTGAGGCCGGTGACCGGGTCGATCAGCGTCGCGAGGTCATCGAGGAACGGCTGGAGCGTGTCCGCGACGACGCCGTCGAGGATCGGCAGCAGGAAGTCGAGGCTCGGGCCGTTGACCGCGAGGCCCTTCGCCGAAGCGATCGAGGTCACGACGCCTGCGGCGGTGGTCACGTCGCTGGTCGTCGAGCCGAGCTCGATCGACAGCAGCTCGACGCCGTCGAAGGCATCGGCGAGAAGTGCGGTGAGGTTCGCGAGCTCGCCGACGAGCGGTGGGTCAGCGAGCACGCCGGTCAGGATGACGCAGGCGTTGTCGATCGGCAGGGCCGCGACGAGATCACTGATCGGCAGGATGTCGCCGAGACCCGGGATCTCGGGGATCGGCGGGATGGCGTCGACGGCCGGCTCGAGGAACGTGTTGCACGCCGCCGTGAGCTCGGCGATGACCGGTGCGAGGACCTCGCCCTGAACCTGCTCGAGGAGCGGGTCGACCGCGTCGGTGACCGGGGTCAGCAGCTCGCCGACGAGGAAGTCCGCGACGATCGAGCCGTCGACGCCCACGACACCCACCGAGCCACGCGAGGTGGCACGCGGCGTGGCCGTCGTGGCGTCAGCGACGGCAACGGCACATGCTGCGCCGAGCGTCAGCCCGGGGATGAGCCCGGTGATCGCCTCGAGCGGCGCGGTGGCACAGCCGTCGCCCTCGACCGGGTCTGCGACGATCTCGCCGCTCCCGGCGATCGCTGACGCGACGCCGGCGTCGCCGAGGATGGACAGGCCGAGCGCGCTGGCCTCGGCGTTGGGCGTGTCCTGGACGCGCGCCGTGCTGGCGCCGCCCGTGATCGCACCGAGCCCCGGGAGCGTGATCTGCGTGGCCGTTCCCTCACCGGCGACCGTGAACCGGTCAGCGGCAGCGAAGGCGGGCGCAGCAGCAGCGACGGCGAGGGCGAGGGCGCCCATGCCGGCCGCCGCGCGGCGCGGGGTCGAGAGCTTCTTGTGACGAGACACGGGGACTCCTGCAAGGCGTGGTGAGCGACCGACTCGGCGTCGGTACATGAGAGTGAACGATCTGCAGGCACGGAGGTGGCGAGATCAGCCGTTGCGCGAACACGACTCGGTGCGTGGCGCACGACTGTCGCTCACCGTGACCAGACCTTGCGAGATGTGACGAAGCGGACAGCTCGATCGGGCCATCCGAGCAGGCCGAACGGCCGTCAGCCGGAGTAGCGTGCGAGGTTCCCGACGTCGAGCGCGTCATGATCCTTGTTGATCCGGCGCGCGAGATGCAGGCCTTCGAGCATGAACTCGAGCACCGACGCCGCGAGCGCCGGGTCCTCGGCGGGCACCTCGAGATGCTCCATCCAGCGGGCGAGACCCGGCAGCGGCCCGCCGAGCTGGCCGAGGAGGTCCGACGAGGACTGGTCGTCCGCGACGACGATCTCGAGCCCTTCGTCCATGGCGTCGACGAGGGACTGCAGGTCCAGCCCCTGGACACGGTTGCGCCACACCGCGAGGAGGCACTGCCGCAGGAGCCGGTCGACGATCTCGACCTCCCGCCCCTCCTCCAGCGAGTCGAACTCGATCCGCCCGAGCGTCGCCGTCACCACGGACCCGAGGTCCACGACCCGCGGGACCGCCGTGGCCTCCCCCGTCCGCACCGCGCGGCGGACGGCCCCCGCGACGAGGATCTCACGTGAGCCGATCGACCAGCGCACCGAGACACCGGACCGCTGGTTGACCTCGTGGCTGTGACGCAGCGCGTTGGCGAGCCGAGCGATGATCTCGTCCATGAACCCCGGGACCCGAACCTCGATGCCCGGCGGAGGAGCCAGGGACTCGGCCTGCATGATCAGGATCTCGTCGTCGATCGTGCGCGGGTAGTGCGTGCGTACCTGCGCCCCGAACCGGTCCTTGAGCGGCGAGATGATGCGACCGCGGTTGGTGTAGTCGTCCGGGTTCGCGGTCGCCACGAGCATCACGTCGAGCGGGAGCCGAAGACGGAAGCCACGGACCTGGACGTCGCGCTCCTCCAACACGTTGAGCAGCGCCACCTGCATCCGCTCGGGAAGGTCTGGAAGCTCGTTGATCGCGATGATGCCGCGGTTGGTCCGCGGCACGAGCCCGAAGTGGATGGTGCCCTCGTCGCCCAGATGGCGGCCCTCGGCGACCTTGATCGGGTCGATGTCGCCGATGAGGTCACCCACGCTGATGTCCGGCGTCGCCAGCTTCTCGGCGAAGCGCTCGTCGCGCGGCATCCAGCGGATCGGAGTGTCGTCACCATGCAGGGCCACCAGCGACTTGGCGGCCGCGCTGAGCGGCCGCTCGGGGTGCGAGTTGATCTCGCAGCCCTCGATCGCCGGAGCGAAGTCGTCGAGCAGGTCGATCAAGGTGCGGACGATGCGGGTCTTGGCCTGACCGCGCTCGCCGAGCAGGATCAGGTCGTGTCCGGCGAGCAGCGCACGCTCGAGGTCCGGCATGACGGTGTCGTCGTAGCCGACGACACCGGACATCAGCGGTCGCCCAGCCCGAAGGCGTTCAACCAGATTGCCGCGTACCTCCTCCTTGACGGAGCGGTCGGGCCACCCGGCAGAGCGGAGCGCTCCGAGGGTGGCGATGGCGGGCGGCGTCGATGCGGCGTGATCCATGCGCGCGACGCTAGCGGCGCAGCGTCGCCCGGGTGAGTCCGGCGACCATGCGGGGCGTGATGAGCCCGGTCCCGAGCGCGAACTCCGAGAGGTCGTCCAACGTGGACGGCGAAGACGCGGCCGCGGTGACGGACACCTCGACCGGGATCTTGGAGCGAAACATCAGCGCCGCTGCCGACGTGTGACGCAGATGGCGGGCGAGGCGGTCGCGAAGCGCGCGACGGTACGCCCGCGCGGGCTCGTCGGTGAAGCGCACCGCCGCGCCCCCGGCCATCGCACCGCTCAGCAGCGCGTAGTAGATGCCTTCGCCGGTCAGAGGGTGGACCAGGCTCGCCGCGTCACCGACGAGCAGGACTCGTCCATGAGCGGGCGTGGGCCGATGCGTGCTCAGCGGGAGGGCGTGCGCCCGCAACGAGGATTCGTCGAGGCTTCCCGCGACGATGGTCTGTGGGTCGAGGTGGGCGCGCAGACCGTCGACGAGCGCTTGGCGCGATCCTGCCCGACGTCGGTTGAAGGGCCCGTAGCCGACGTTCACGCGACCGCGGCCGTCAGGGAAGGCCCACACGTAGGCCGGCCAGCCCTCCGCGACGAAGCCGATGAACAGCTCGTCGGCCCCCTCAGGAGCGCGCCCGTACCCACGCATCGCCAGCCCCGTGTGCCGGTCCGGCTGGCTGCCGAGGCCCAGCGCACGGCGGCAGATCGAGTTCGCCCCGTCCGCGGCGACGACGGTCCGAGCGCGCAGCTCACCGGCCGACGTCTCGACGCGACCGTCAGCGGTGACGCCACGGACGCGAGCCCGGATCGGCTCCGCCCCGTGAGCGACGGCCGCCTCGTGGAGCCGAGCGTCGAAGACCTTGCGCGCGATGACGTGACCGGCGCGCGGTGCACGGCCACGAGCTTCCTGTCCGCTCGGGGCGCGGACGCGCACGCCGTGCAGCGCGGGGTGGCCGTCGAGGACATGGAGGATCCGGAGCCGCTCGAGCACGGCGACGGCCTCCGGACCAACGCCGTCGCCGCAGGTCTTGTCGCGTGGGAACTCGGCCCGGTCGATCAACCCGACGCGGGCGCTCGGATCGAGCCGCAGCGCGTTGACGGCTGCGGCCGAACCCGCCGGCCCGGAGCCGACGACGAGGAGGTCCCAGATCACCGCATCACGGCTGGGCGGCGTCCACCGAGTCGAGCAGACCACGGAGCTGGAAGCCGCGCGACGGGTGACGGAGCTTCGTCAGCGTCTTCTTCTCGATCTGGCGGATGCGCTCTCGGGTGAGGCCGAACTGCGCGCCGATGTCCTCGAGGGTGTGCTCCTCGCCGTCGACGAGCCCGTAGCGCAGCATCAGCACGGTGCGCTCGCGGTCCGTCAGAGCGGAGAGGGCGCGCCCGACCTCGCGCTGGGCGAGGACCGCGGTGGCGGCGCCCGCCGGATCGATGGCGTCATCATCGGCGACGAGCTCTCCCATGGTGGCGTCGCCGTCCTCGCCGATCGGCTTGTCGAGCGACGCGACGTCCTGCGCGGCCAGCTTGACCTCACGGAGCCGCTCGAGCGGCAGGTCGAGCTCCGCGGCGATCTCTGCCTCGGAGGGCTCGCGACCCAACTGCTGGAGCAGCGCGAACTCGGCGTAGCGGATCTTGCCCATGAGCTCGTGCACATGGACGGGCAGGCGGACGGTGCGGCCGGTGTTCGCCAGGCCACGCTGCAGGGCCTGACGGATCCACCAGGTGGCGTAGGTCGAGAACTTGTAGCCCTTGGTGTGATCGAACTTCTCCACACCGCGGATGAGCCCGAGGTTGCCCTCCTGGATCAGCGAGAGGAGGTCGACGCCGCGGCCACGGAACTTGCGGGCCACGGAGACCACGAGCCGCAGGTTGGCCCGGATCATGTGGTCCTTGGATCGCTCGCCCATCCGGCGGATCAGGTTCAGCTGCGCGCGGCGGCGTGGCGCGAGCCGCTCACCGCTGCGCGTGGAGTCCGCGAGCAGCAGCTCGGCGGCCAGCCCGGCCTGGTAGCGCTTCGCCAGGTCGACCTCGAGCTCCGCGGTCAGCAGCTCCGTGCGACCGATCTCGTTCAGGTACTGCCGGACCGAGTCCGAGGACGCGGAGATGGGCTGCGCCTCGGGACGGTCGGCGTCGCCGACAAGATCGTCCAGGACCTGGAGGTTCAGGTCGCGGGCCTTCTGAGCCATGTCGTCGACCCACGACTCCTGGTGGACCAGTGAGTCGTAGAGCTCCTGGAGCTCCGAGAGCAGTACGTAGCCGCGGCTCGCGCCGCGCTCGAACAGCTCCTTGACCGTCCCGACCTCTGCGATGATCGTGTCCCCGTCATTCATCTGTACGCCTTCTCCCTACCGCGCGTGGCGGTGTCTCCGGCTGCCGGTGCATCTCAGCATTCACCTGGGACCCACCGCTCCGCCAACGCACTCGGCGCGAGGCTACGGCGTCAGATCGTGAAGTCGAGGAGGCGAACCCAACGTTTGGGTCAAGATCGCGCACCAACACCTCACCTCACCACCCAACGTCCAGATGTCCCGCGAACATGGCCAGAACGGGCCAGAATCCGGCATGGGCCATTCGGATGCGCACGCTGTTCGATCGGACAGGGCGGAGCGCTCGTCGCTCAGACGTCCAGCGCAGGTGCGACAACTTCCACGGGAGCCGGCGCAACGGCCGGGACGACAGTTTGGCGCCCACCCAACACTGTGGGAACGACCAGAACCCGGATTCCGGGCTCGAGACGCTCCAGAACCTCGTGGACGATGCGTCGTCCGCCACCGCGATCGAGGCGGCGAGGCGCCGGCTCACCGAGCACGACGACGTCGACGGCACCGCGCAACGACTCCTCGACGATCGCGTCGACGACCGAGTCGGCGGTCCGCACGACCGGTTCGAACTGGACGTTGCGGCTGAGCGCAACCTGCCGGACATAGGAGATCGCCGGGCTGCCCCTGGTCGGGTCCAGGTCCTGCCCGGGACTGACGACGTGCAGCGAGGTCAGGACCGCACCGGTCGAGGCCGCGAGGTCGACGACCTGCGGGGCCTTCGCGTGCGCCATCTCGAGCGACGAGATGGGCATGAGGATGTGGCGGATCATGTGTGGCGCCTCAGCTTCGGCGCCAGACTCCTCGTCGGGCTGCTTGCCGGAGTCCCCGACCGCGTCGAGCGCACGTCCCACGGTGACCGGCCCGATCAGCTCGAACAGCACGACCGATCCAAGGACCAGCGCGGAGACATCGCGACCGAGCTCGGCCGCGCCGGCGTTGTTCGCGACCTCGATCGTGAACGCGGCCAGGCCGATGGCCATGCCGGCGAACGGTTGCAGCGCCAACCCGAAGCTCCAGCCCCACCCCGAGCGCTTCCCCGAGCGGCTCAGGTTGGTGCCGAGGAAGCCGGCGAGCATCTTGCCGCCGAGCCGGGTGGCGACGAGCACCGCGCCCGTGACGCCGATGCCGGTCAGCTCCTTCACGTGAACCCCGGCACCCGCGACGATGAAGAAGACGAGGAAGATGGGCGCGTCGAGGACCCGCAGCGAGTCGAAGAGCGGGCGCGTGTCACGCGGGTCGTTGGCGGTGAGGGCACCCGCGACCAAGGTGGAGATCACGACGGGGGCTCCCGCGAACCGCGACACCGCGACGACGCTGATGAGCGTGACGAGCATGAAGAGCAGCCGGTCTGGTCCACGATGCACGTGTGCCATGAAGCGACGGACCGTCCACGCCGCGACCCCACCGATCAGCGCGGAGACGACCACCAGCTGGATGAACGCGATGATGCCCTGTCCGGCCTCGCCTGCTTCGGCGGCGAGCACGACGGGCAGCCCCAGCCCGAACAGGATCGCCGACGTCACGTTGTTGACCGCGGTGGCGGCCATCACGTGGTCCGTGAACGCGCCTTTGGCGCGCCGCTCGGCGATCACCGCGACCAGGGTCGTGGGTGAGGTCGACAAGGCGATCGCGGCCAGCAGGTAGGAGAGCGAGACGCTGAGCCCGACCATCAGGAGCCCCGCGAACACCAGCCCGAAGGTCAAGACGGTGTCGAGGACGGCGATCGGCAGCAGCCGCGTCCTGAGCTTGGCCAGGACCGGGATCTCCAGCCGCTCGCCGATCCCGAAGACGATCGCTCCGAGGGCGAGCGCGGTCACCACCTCGAGCGACGCCAGGTTGGCGGTCGTGACGAGGTCGAGGACCTCCGGGCCCACGACGATGCCGATCGCGAGGAAGACGATCACCTCGGAAAGGAATCGCCGCGTGATGTGGCCGACGACGAACGCAGCGGTCCCGAGGACCGCGATCAGCAGCAACCCCTGATGCGAAGCGGCAGCGCTCGCCTCACCATCTGCCGCAGCGGCGAGGACAGGCACGAGCGTGGCGGTCAGATCGGCGAACAAACGGCGCTCCGGGATGGTCGGCGTCATGCGCTGCAGGTCATGCGAACGGTAACGCGAACGACGGGCCCGCGAGGGCCCGCCGTCGGATGATGTGGAGGGTCAGGCAGCGCTCTCGAGCACGCCGAGCAGCCCTTGGAGGCTGTGGGCGCGGCTCGGGTGGCGCAGCTTGGCAAGCGCACGGTTCTGCATCTGCCGGATCCGCTCGCGCGTGAGGTCGAAGCGCTGGCCGATCTCCTCGAGCGTCTGCGGCTCCTCGCCGTTGAGCCCGAAGCGCAGGATCAGGATGATGCGCTCACGGTCGTCGAGCGCCTCGAGCGCCGCCTCGATCTGGCTGATCGCGTCCTGCTCCTGAGCGGTGGCCGCCGGGTCGACCGACTGGCCGTCCTGGATCAGGTCGCCGAGGGTGGCGTCGCCGTCCTCGCCGATGGGCTTGTCGAGCGAGACGAGGTCCTGCATCGCGTCGCGGACCTCGCGCACACGCTCGACGGTGAGGTCGACCTCCTCGGCGATCTCCGCCTCGGACGGGTCGCGGCCGAACTGCTGGCGCAGCCGCACCTCCGCGGAGCGCAGCTTGCCGTAGAGCTCCCAGACGTGGGCCGGGACACGGATCGTGCGCGCCTTGGACGCGACGCCGCGCTGCAGCGCCTGACGGATCCACCAGACGGCGTAGGTCGAGAACTTGTAGCCCTTGGTGTGGTCGAACTTCTCGACCGCACGCAGCAGACCGAGGTTGCCCTCCTGGATGAGCTCGATGAAGTCGAGGTCACGGCCAGAGAACTTGCGAGCCTGAGGCACGACCAGCCGGAGGTTCGCCTGGACCATCCGGTCCTTGGCACGAGCACCGTCCGCCGAGATCGCACGGAGCATCCCGCGCTTGGTCGGCGAGAGCTTCATGCCGCTCGCGAGCAGCGTGTCCGAGTGCAGACCGGCCTGGTAGCGCTTGGCGAGGTCCGCCTCGTCCTCCTTCGTGAGGAGGGCGTGTCGACCAGCGTCGTTGAGGTACTGGCGGACGAGGTCCGTCGTGAGCGCTGCGGTGTGGTCGACCACGTCATCGGGCGCGTCGTCCTCGACGTCGTCGACGACCGTGAGCTCCTCCTCGCGGGCCTGGGCGATGGCGTCATCGATCCAGGTGTCGAGGTGCAGCTCGGGGCGGTAGAGCTCAGTGATCTCGGACTGCAGCACGTAGCCGCGCTCCTGAGAGCGCTCGAAGAGCTCCTCGAGCGCAACCTCGGCCGAGGCGATGTCGGGAGTGGTCACCATCCGGGAGTCCTTTCGATGCCGTGCACCCTGCTTCCTGGGTCAACGCACGAGCGTGCGGATCGTTGCCCGATCGCGAGCATCCGTGCGTGTGGCGTGCATGGAGCGCAGAAAGGGGGGAGAGGACGTCTGGAAAACGTCCTGCGGGTCGGGCTTGTTCCTGTTGATGGGCGGAGACCGCACGGTCTCACTCTTGGGAGTATCGGTGCGGATGGGGGGCGACTGAAGAAATCAGTGTGCGTCAGAGATGCCCACGAGGCATCAGATCACACCGGCCATCGGTGCGTGACCGCACGACGGTCGGGTTCAACGGTCCAGACGGACACGCCGACCCCTGAGTTCTACACCTTCTTCGGCCAGCATGCGCAGCTGTTGTCGTTCTGATCCCGGCGCCGGGCGACCGTCCGCGTTCACGACCCGCCACCACGGCAGACCCGGGACCGTCCTGAGCACCCGCCCGACACCACGCGCAGCACCGGGGTGACCGGCCTCGGCCGCGACCTCGGCGTAGGTGGACACGGCGCCCGCGGGGATCGCCAGGACCGTCCGCGCCACGTCGCACGTGTACGGCGTCAGGTCGCTGAGGTCGTCCCCACCAGGGATCTGCGCCGGCACGACCGCCCCATCGTCCACGGTCGGGAGGGTCACCGACCGGCGGCGACCGTAGCCTGCCCGCACCACGTGCCGTCCGCGACGCACCGTGCTTCCCCAGGAGACCTCGATGCCCCTCGCCACGCTGCTGGCGTCATTCCCGTCCCCGTCCTCGAACAGCCTCAGCATCGGGCCGCTCGAGGTGCGCTACTACGGGATCGCGATCGCGCTGGGCGTCGCCGCCGCGTTCAGCATCACCCGACGCCGCTACGTCGCCTTCGGCGGTGACGACGAGGAGGTCGACCGCCTCATGCTCTGGGCGGTCTTCATCGGCTTCCTCGGGGCTCGCCTCGCCTACGTCTCGACCCACACGGGTCGCTTCTTCGGCGCGGACGCGACGCTGGAGCCGTGGCAGGTCATCGCCATCTGGGAGGGCGGGATCGCGTTGTTCGGCGGGCTGACGTTCGGCGCCGGGGCGGTCTACGTCCTCACGCGCAGGTGGAACATGGACCTTCCTGCGTTCTGGGACTCGGTCGCCATCGGGCTCCCGCTGGCCCAGGGCATCGGCCGCTGGGGCAACTACTTCAACCAGGAGCTCTTCGGGACCCCGACGACGTTGCCGTGGGCGGTCCAGATCGCCCCGGGCCCGGCCGCCGCCGCCGGATACCCCGGATTCTCGACGTTCCATCCCGCCTTCCTGTACGAGTCGCTCTGGAACCTGCTGATCGTCGTCCCGGTCCTGCTGTTCCTCGACAAGCGCGACCTTCGCCGAGGCAGCCTGGTGCTTGCGTACCTGGCGATGTACGGCCTGATGCGGTTCCTGCTCGAGCTGATCCGCACGGACACGACGTTCCGGTTGCTCGGCCTCTCCCGCAACGGGATGGTCGCGCTGGCCGTCGCCATCGGTGGCGCGGTGTGGTTCCGTCGATACAGCCAGAGCTCGAAGACCGAGGCCGGCTGAGGCCTGCGAACGCGACGACCCCCGGCCGTTGGCCGGGGGTCGTTCACGTTGTGGCTGCGCTCAGCGCTTCTTGATGCCGAGACGGGCACGACGCTGGCGCCGGACCTCACCCTGGATCGACTGCGAGCCGTGCATGAACTTGCGCAGCTTGCGGTCGAAGTCCTTGTCGATGGTGGAGCGACGCGGACGGTCGCTGCCGGCCGACTCCTGCCAGTCCGGGGACGCCTGCTTGATTGAGAGACCGACCTTGCCGTCATCACCGATCGACAGGACCTTCACCTCGACGGTGTCGCCGACGGCGAGGTGGGCGTAGATGTTCTCCACGAAGCCAGCGTCGATCTCGGAGACGTGGACGAGGCCGGTGACCGTCGTGCCGCCGGAGACGACGTCGACGAACGCGCCGAAGTCGACAAGGCGCACGACGGTGCCCTCGACGATGGCGCCGGGACGGACCGGGCCGTTCTCGGTGGCCGCGGGGGCCTCGTCGGAAGACGCCTCAGCGACGGGCGCGTCAGCGACGGGCTCAGTGGCTTCGGCGACGGCCTCTGGGGCCTCGACGGGGGCGGGGGCCTCTTCGGCCTCCGTGATGGTGGTGGGCTCGTCGCTCACGATGCTCCAGGTCTGTCGCGTCGGATGGTGTGCAGCACAGGGATGTGCGGGATCTTGGGGTGCGCGGTCTGGCGGTGAGCCGGACAGCCACGAGGCAGTCGGAGAGCACGGGGGGAACCCGAACTTCTCCGGCCTGCCCGTCACGGGGCACCCGACGGATGCAGCAGAAGCGGCACCGGGGGTGACGGCGTGGGCGCACCGTACCTGCCCGCGCGCTCGCACAACACTCCGGCGCGACCCGACCGTGCACGGACCGGACGCGAGCGGTCAGGCGGGCTTGCGCGTGGCGGCTTCCTCGGCGGCGCGGATCGCCTCGCGGACCTCGGCGTGGTCGAGGTCGACC
>CBDTYW010000018.1:0-24677 GCA_965364735.1 uncultured Nitriliruptoria bacterium | reverse complement strand
CACGCCGCCCGGACGTCGCGAGCGACGCGATCCCACGGGTGACCCGCACCGCCGACAGGGCGGCGCGACCGGGCGCTCGAGCGACGCGTCCCGCCACGGACACGAGCTCTGTGGGCGACGAGACGACGTCGAGCAACGCCTGCGAGGTCAGCGCGAGCGTCGAGGGGATCGGCTTCGCCACGTGGGGGCGTGCCGTCGTGTCCGCCCGCCAGCCGTCGACGTCGACGTCGAGGAGCTCCGCCACGAGGTCGCGCCCCTCGATGGCCTCGATCAGGGACTGATGGGTCTTGGTGATGAGCGCGGTCCGGCCGCCCTCGAGCCCGTCGACGAGATACAGCTGGAACAGCGGGCGCCGTCGGTCGAGGGGTCGCGAGAACATCCGGGCCGCGAAGTCGAGCAGCTCCGGCATGCCGCCAGGTGCTGGCAGGGCGGTGTGACGGACGTGGTAGGAGAGGTCGAAGTCGCCGTCGTCGACCCAGATGGGGTGACCGAGGCCGAACGGGGCGGCCGCGAGACGCTGCCGGTGCCGGGGCACGCGGTGCAGCCGGGCCCGGATGAGCCGGTCGAGGCTCGCGAACGTGAACCCGTCAGGCCCGGGCTCGAAGATGAACACCCCTCCGACGTGCATGTGGCGGTTGGGCCCCTCCATCTCCAGCAGCGCGGTCTGCGTGCTCGAGAGCCGGTCACCATGTCGGTGATCGGTCGGGGAGTGCACGAGGTCAGTCGTCACGATGGGTCCTTCGGGGAGTCCTGGGCGGGTCAGCCGGCAACGTCGTCATCGATGCGCCTCGGGATGACGCCGGAGCCGCCGAGCAGCACCACCGGCAGGCCCGGCTGGGAGTCGAGGAACGCACCCGTGGTGGCGGCAGGAACCAGGCTGCGCGTCGCGACCTGTGGGGCGCCGACGTGCGCGGCGTACACCGCACCCGTGAGCGCGAACGTCCAGTCCCGAGTGTCGTACAGGTCCACGAGAATGGTCGCCGTGATCTTCGGCGCGACGTCGCGCGACCACAGCTGCTCGGCGATCGCAACCGCGGTCCCGGACCGGTTCTCGCCCGCGACGCGCGTGACGGTCATGGCGAAGGCGTCCTCGGCGTCGGCGGGGACCGCAGCGGTCCCGCCGAGCAGGATGGCTTCCCCGACGCCGGCGGTCTCGGCCCAGGCGACGACCTCAGCGGACATGGCGTCGGGCGGGGTCAGCAGGACCGGCCAGTGCTGCGTCGCCGCGAAGGCACCGCCGGTCGTCGCGTCGGCCCAGCCAGCGGAACCGTCCGGGTAGGCGCGAGCGACCAGCACCGCGTCGGGCGCGCCGAACTCCGCGACGATCTGGTCCGCGATGATCAGCGAGGTCTCGATCCGGGAGCTGCCGGCGTGTCGCAGCACGGTGAAGCCGGCCTCCTCGAGGTCCGCGACGACCTGCTCACCGATGGCGCTTGGGCCGCCGACGACGTGCACGCCAGCTCCGGACGGGAGGAGCCGCTCGAGCTCGATGCGAACGCGCGCGTCGAGCGGCTGGTCCGCTCCCCCGCGGTTGAGCAGGATCGGGGCGGTGGCGCCTGCCAGGCCGGTCGCGCTGAGCGCATCGGCGAAGACGTCGCTGCGCGCGATGATCGCGGTGCGGGCATAGGTGCCCGTGGCGGTGGTGTCCACCGCGATCTCGAACGGCTCGACGAGGGTCCGCGCGTCACCGTCGTCGAAGATCGCCTGGCTGACCTGGATCGCGCCCTTGATCGCGTCGTCGGTGTCCGCGATGCGGTCGACGTCACGTTCGGCGTCGCTGGTCCAGGGACGCCACACACGACCGACCTCGATGCGGGTGACGGTGCCACGCACGAGCAGATGCGCATCGACGCGGATCTCGTCCTCGGCACATGCCTGCAGCTGGGCGGTCGGGAAGCTCAGCTGGCCCCCGTTGACGTTCGAGTCGCCGACCTCGTGCCACGTCGCACGACCACCGATCGAGCAGTACGCGTAGAGGCGGCCGGAGACTCGCCCGTCGCCATCGGCGACCCCGGCAACGTCGACCCGGACGTGCTGGCCGTCGGTCGGCTGGGTCCAAGCTGGGAAGCTGAGGCTGAACGGGTCCCGCCAGTCCTCGATCCGGTAGTTCATCCCGCGGTACGCGTACGTGATGATCTGACGCCACGTCTCACCCCGGGCGGCCCGGTTGCGCGCGTCGATCTGGTGCATCGAACGCCCGGACGGGTGCGACGAGCAGTTGCAGTACTGGGAGAAGAGCGGCTCGTCCGTCGCGACGTTCTCGAGGCGCACATGCCAGATGGCCTCGACCGCGGCATCGGTCCGCGCGGTCGGCGGGTTCTTCCGGTCCTCGGGCTTGTAGACTTGGTAGCGCTGGGTGTCACCGATGTCGCAGCGGCCGGAGAGACGACGGTCCGGGTTGTCCAGCCAGTACCACGCGTAGCTGCGGATGGCGATCGCCCCCGCCTTCAGCGCCTCGTCGCCCCACGACGAGGTGAACTCGCGCGGCAGCACCGTCTTGACGTAGTCCTTGAACGCGACGGTCTCGACGGCACCCGAGGAGCGGCAGATCGTGATGGTCTCCGGCGGCGACTGCTGGACGGCATCGGCGGCGGCGGGGCGTGCGCCCCCGAGCAGGACCGACGCGACCATCGCCACGAGCGCGACCAAGGCGCGCAGATGGGATGGCGTGCGCGTGGGCGCGACGGAAACGGGGGGCATGGAGGCCTCTTCGGTCCGGTGCGTCGCGCGAGCAGGGAGCGCGGCGTGGTCGGTGGCCAACAGGACGTCTGTCACGTGACAGCCCCCGCGGGCGGACCACTAGAATAGATGAGCACCAGACCCGGAGCCCCACGTGGACCCCATCGCCGACCTCCTCGAGGGGATCCCCACGCTGTTCCTCGTCATCGGGGCCGGCGTGGCGCTGTGGCTTGCCCTGAAGATGGTCAAGACCGCCGCCAAGGTCATGTTGGTCATCGGAGCCCTGTTCCTGCTGCTTGGGGCCATCGGCACGTCATCGGACGATGCCACGACCGCGGTCCGTCGCATGACCCCCATCCCTGCTGCGGCGCTCGATCACCACGAGACCCGGTGAGCGCGCGCACCGCGCGTTCTCTGCTGCTCCGACGACTCGTCGCGGTGGCCGCAGGCGTGACGTTGGGCGGCTGCACGGTCCTTGACCGGCAAGATCTCGGTCAAGCGACCATCGAGGACATCGATCCGGGCGTTCCGTTCGACGCCTTCCGCGTCGAGGTTCGCTGGGTCACCGACGGCGACACCATCCAGGCGAAGGTGCTCTCGGTTCCCGACTCATCGCTCGAGCAGGGCGACGACATCTCGCTGCGCCTGCTGCGCATCGACACGCCGGAGACGTCGAAGGAAGGCCAGGTCGGCGAGTGTCTTGCGGATCAGGCCACGGAGGCGCTGCTCGCCCTCGCGCCCCGCGGCTCCACGCTGTGGGCGCGTCATGACGTGGAGCACATCGACCGCTTCGGGCGCGACCTCGTCCACCTCTGGACGACCGACGGCATCTGGATCAACGGAGCCCTCGTCGACCAAGGCATGGCGCGCGTCGTCCTGTTCGAGCCCAACGACGGCTACGAGGTCCAGATCCGGGCACGCGAAGCAGCCGCGAAGGATGCGGGCGTGGGCATCTGGGGCCTCTGCTGACCGATGCGGTCACCCATCGGCCCACACGTCCTCCCGCAGGCCGAGCAGCGCGACCGGCCGTTGCGTCGGAAGCCCACGCAGGCGCGTCGAACGCATCCTGCGGGTCGTGAACCGCGCCCCGAGGGTGACGTCGAGGGACTCGTCCGCGAGCAGCCCCCAGGTGCGTGCGAGGTCCGTCAGCCGCGCCGCGGTGTTCACCGGGCTGCCGTAGTAGTCACCTTCACGGACCAGCACGGGTCCGTGGGACATCCCGCCGCGCACCGGTGAGTCCGCGAGCGCCTCGACCTCCGTGGTGAAGTCGAGCATGACGCGCGCGAGCTCCAGCGGATCCGCCGAGATCAGCATCACGGCGTCGCCGAGGAACTTGACGATCGCGACCTCCTTGTTCGCGGAGACCAGCTCGACGGCTCGCGACTCGAACGCGTCGAGCACGTCCTGGAGATCGTCCTGACCGATCCGCGCGGACATGGCGGTGTAGCCGACGAGGTCGACGAACCCGACCGCGAGGGTCACCTCCGTGACCCGGCTACGGACGATCGTGGCCGCGAGCTCCGAGCCCAGCACGTGGCGCAGCGTCTGGACGTAGCCGATCCCCACCATCTCTCGAGCGACGGCCTCGAGCGGAGCGGCAGCCTCGGCCAGCGCCACCGCCACGGTGAGGTCACCCACACCCCGCTGACGCAACGGCAGCACGATCTCCTCCCTCAGCAACATGAGATCGCTGGCAACGACCGCGGAGAGCCCGGTCGCCCGGCCTCGGGTGGCCCGGATCACGCTCTCGGGAGTGAACTGGCTGAGCAGCGAGGCGGTGAGCTCTGCCCAACGACGATCGTCCTGCGTCAAACCGAGCCCGGCGGCGAAGCCCATCGCCTGACGGATCTCGGACAGCACCGAGAACGGCACGCCGACGGCGTCGGCCATCTGCTCCAACGTCAGGGATTCGTCGCTGGCGCCGAGCAGCTCGTCGAGGAGGACCAACGGAACCCGGTCCTGCTCCACGGCGGCCATCGCCGCCACCCGGTCAAGGCCGAGCTCGACGAGCGCGTCGACGACGTCGAGCTGATCCTCGACGGCCGTCGGGAGGACGACCGCCTCGGCCAGACGGCGCTGGACCTGACGCGGCAGCTCTTCCGGGCTCGCCGCGTGGGCCCGTCCATCGCGGCCTCTGGAGTCACCGTCGCGGATCATCGTGCCTGCATCCGCAAAGCTCCGTCGAGGCGGATGACCTCACCGTTGAGGTACGGGTTGGCGACGATCTGACGCACCAGCAGCCCGAACTCCGCGGGGTCGCCGAGTCGGTGCGGGTGCGGGATGTCCACGGCGAGTCCCTCCCGTGCCTCGTCGGGCAGGCCGGCGAGCATCGGGGTGTCGAACGTTCCGGGAGCGATCGTGACGACCCGGATCGCGTTGCGGGCGAGGTCGCGGGCAACCGGCAGGGTGAGGCCGACGACACCGCCCTTGGACGCCGCGTAGGCGGCCTGGCCGACCTGGCCGTCGAACGCCGCGATGGACGCGGTGTTGACGATCACGCCGCGCTCGCCACCCTCGTCGGGCTCCTGCAGCGCCATCTGCTCGGCCGCCAGCCGGACGACGTTGAACGTGCCGATCAGGTTGATCTCGACAACGCGGCGGAACACGTCGAGATCGTGCGGACCCTTGCGCCCGACGGTGCGCTGGGCCGGGGCGATGCCGGCGCAGTTGACCGCGACGTGCAGGCCCCCGAACGCGCTGACGGCCAGCGCGACCGCGTCGGCGACCTGGTGCGCGTCGGTGACGTCGGCCGGCGCGAAGCGAGCGTTCGCCCCCAGCTCCTCGGCCTGAGCGGGCCCGTCGGAGCCCGGAAGGTCGAGCATGACGACGTGGCCGCCGGCCGCGACGATCCCGCGGGCCGTCGCGTTGCCGAGCCCCGAGGCTCCCCCGGTGACGAGTGCCGTGCGTCCTGCGATGTCCATGTCAGAGGCGTCCTGGTCGGGTGCGCGGGCTGGCGCGGACCCTACTCCAGCAGCGGTCCCGGACGAGGGCGCCTCAGAGCCCGAGGTCCTTCGCGATGATGAGCTTCATGACCTCGCTGGTGCCGCCGTAGATCGTCGAGATCCGGGCATCCGCGAAGGCCTTCGCGATCGGGTACTCGAGCATGTATCCGTAGCCGCCGAAGAGCTGCAGGCACCGGTCGATGACGTCGTTCTGCAGCCGCGTACAGACGAGCTTGGCGCGCGCGGCGTCGGCCACGGCGAGCGTGCCGGCGTTGAGGTCGACGACGCAGCGGTCGACGAACTCCTGCGCGACCGTCACCTGGGCGTCGCACTCAGCGAGCTCGAACTTGGTGTTCTGGAACGAGCCCACGGGCGTGCCGAACGCGGTCCGCTCGCCGACGTAGTCGAGCGTCCAGCTGATCGCGGCGCGGGCCGCCGCGACACCGGTGATCGCGATGGACAGCCGCTCCTGCGCGAGGTTGGAGGTCAGGATCCGGAAGCCCTGCCCCTCCTCCCCGAGGAGGTTCTCGACCGGCACGCGGACGTCGGTGAAGGAGAGCTCCGCCGTGTCCTGTGCCTTCAGGCCGATCTTCTTCAGGTTCCGTCCCCGCTCGAAGCCCTCCATGTCTCGCTCGATGACGAGCAGGCTCACGCCGGCGTGGCGCTGGGACGGGTCGGTCTTGACCGCGGTGACGACGAGGTCGGCGTTGATGCCGTTGGTGATGAACGTCTTGGAGCCGTTGACGACGTAGTGATCGCCGTCGCGGACGGCCGTCGTGGCGATGCCGGCGAGGTCCGATCCTGCGCCGGGCTCGGTCATCGCGACCGCGGTGATCAGCTCACCCGAGGCGATGCCGGGAAGCCAGCGCTGCTTCTACTCGTCGCTGGTGAAGTCGAGGAAGTACGGCAGACAGATGTCGTTGTGCAGCGTGATGCTCAGGCCTGCCGAGGCGACCCCGGCCGCGGCGGCCTCCTCGCCGACGATCGCGTTGAAGCGGAAGTCATCGACGCCGCCTCCGCCGAACGCCTCGGGGATCTGCATCCCGATCAGGCCGGCAGCCCCCGCCTTGGTGAAGAGCTCGCGCGGGACGAGACCCGCGTCTTCCCAGCCATCGTGGTGCGGGATGACTTCGCGGGCGAAGAACTCCTTGACGGACGCGCGGAAGAGCTCGTGGTCCTCGCCCATGATCGTGCGCTGCATCGGCGGTTCCTCGCTGGTCGGTCGGGCTCAGCGGACGTCGTGACCGCTGGGCTTGGCGGCGGCACGGTCGACCTGGGCCATCGCCTGGGCGTTGCCGAGCTGCGGGTACATGATGCCCATCTTCAGCGCCGCCGTCCGGGGCAGGTCGAGTGACTCCCAGATCGCCTTCAGGGTCCCCTGCATCGCGATCGGCGGCTTGGCCGCGATCTTCTCGGCGAGCTGCTGCGCGCGCGACCAGAGCTCGTCGCGCGTCGTGATCTCGGTGACGAGGCCGATCTGCAGCGCCCGGTCCGCCGACATCCGCTCGTCGAGCCCGAGCAGCGTCCACCGCAGGACGTCGCCGAGGTTCACGCGGCGGGCCAGGCCGATGGGCTCGAGGGCGGAGATCATCCCGTAGGTGACGTGCGGGTCGAAGAACGTCGTGTCGTCCGAGCAGATGATGATGTCGGCCTCGTTCAGCCAGTAGAACGCACCGCCTGCGGCCATGCCGTGGACCGCCGCGATCACCGGCGTCCAGCACCCGTTCGCCTTGGGGCTGAGGAACTCCCCGGGGTCCGTCACGCCGAACGGGTTGTCCGACCAGTCGACGCCCTCGACGACGTCGACGCCGGTGCAGAACGCGCGGTCGCCGTTGGCGCGCAGCACCACCACGTGGACGTCGTCGTCTGCCTGGACCGCCGTCCAGAGGCGGCGGAACTCGTCGCACATCTGCTGGTTGAAGGCGTTGAACTTCTGGGGACGATCCAGCGTGACCGTGCCGACGTGGTCGACGACCTCCCACGTGATCGTCTCGAACCCGTGCTCCATGCCCACTCCCTCATCCACCGCGCGTACTGGTCAGACAAGCCGAGCAGACGGGCACGCTCCCAACCGACAGGTGGCGCGCTGCACCTCCCGACGTGCTGTGCTCCACTCGCGAACATCCCTTGCCGACAGCACACCTTCCCTCCCGACAGCACAGAGGAATCCTCATGAGCGACTACACGATGACCGTCACGGTCGAGTCCGGCCCGGCCGAGGCCGAGGAAGCCATCCGCGACGCCCTCGCGGCCGAAGGCTTCGGGATCCTCAGCGAGATCGACGTGCAGGCAGCGCTCCGGACCAAGATCGGCGAGGACATCGGGGTCTACAAGATCCTGGGTGCCTGCAACCCGCCGATGGCCCACCAGGCCATCACTCAGGACGCTGACATCGGGGCCCTGCTGCCGTGCAACGTCGTGATCCGCGAGAACCGTGACGGCGGCACCGACGTCGTCGCCGTCGACCCGACCGCGATGCTCTCGATCGCGTCCGGTGAGCTGTCCGAGCTCGCCTGCGACGCGCGTGACCGCATCCAGCGTGCGCTCGACACGCTCGGCTGAAGCTGCCTGCTCAGCAGCCCGGGCCCGTCCTGCGCATCAGCGCTTGCCGCGCGCCTCGAGGAACCGGTCGCGCGCCTCGGCGTGATCCACGATCGGCTTCGGGTAGTCCGGGATTTCGGTGAGCAGGTCGCCGACCGTCCACGGCTCGTGGATCTGCTTGGCGTCGAGGTCGGCGAGCTCCGGCACGAAGCGACGGATGTAGTCGCCGTCCTTGTCGTAGCGCTTCGACTGCGTCGTGGGGTTGTAGACCCGGTTGGGGCGTGAGTCCGTGCCCGTGCCCGCGACCCACTGCCAGTTCGCGCCGTTGTTGGCGACGTCGCCGTCGACGAGGTGATCGAAGAAGTGCTGCGCCCCGTGGCGCCAGTCGATGTAGAGGTCCTTGCAGAGGAACGACGCCACGATCATGCGGACGCGGTTGTGCATCCAGCCGGTCTCGCGGAGCTGACGCATCCCGGCGTCGACGATCGGATAGCCGGTACGGCCGTCCTTCCATGCTTGCAGGGCCTCGGGGTCATCGCGCCACTGGTCGTCCTTCGTGCGGAAGTCCGTGCCGGTGATGTCGCCGTGCGCGGCGGTCAGCTGGTGGTGGAAGTCGCGCCAGCAGAGCTGGCGCATGAAGGCCTCGTTGCCGCGCTCGCGGAGATCGAGACGCTGCGCGACCTCCATCGGGCTGAGCGTCCCGAAGTGCAGGTCCGCGGAGAGGTTCGACGTTCCGTCGATCGACAGGTCGTCGCGTCCGTCCTCGTAGTCCGCGATGTTGTGGGTGCGTCGCTTGTCGAGCCAGTGGTCGAGACGTTCGCGGGCCGCGGTCTCTCCGCCGGCGATCAGGTCCGGCGCGACATCTCCGTGGACGAGATCATGACGCGTGAGGCGATCGCCGAGCTCGACGTCCAGGTGTGGGCCGAGACTGGTGGGCGCGGCGAGGACGTCGCGCCAGCCGTCACGGGCATCCGACCAACGACGCCAGTACGGCGTGAAGACCTGGAACGGCCCACCGGAGGTCGGGGTGATCTCGAGCGGCGGCGCGATCGTGACGCCGGGGTGCGCGGTGACCGCGAAGTCGCCGGCCTCGCCTGCGTCGCGGAGCATCTCCAGCCGTCGGGCGGCGTGTCGGCTCACGTCGGCGCTGAGGTGGACGTGTTCGGCGCCCGTCTCATCGGCGAGCGCTGCCATCTCCTGGACGACGTCGCCGCGTCGGATGACCAGCGGGGCGCCGAGGTCGGTCAGCCTCGTGTCGAGGTCCACGAGCGCATCGTGCAGGTACGCGCCGCGGTTCGCGACGAGGAAGCCCCCGTCGACGATCGCGTCGTCGAGCACGAACACCGGCACGACCGGGCTGCCGGTGGCCGCGGCAGCGCGCAGGGCTGGATGGTCGTGCACCCGGAGATCGCGGGTGAACAGAACGATGTGGGGCCCCACGGCAGAGGTCCTGTCGAGGTCGGCAACAGGGGTCGTGGTCGGTTCGGACCACGGCCGTCAACGGATGCCGGTCATCGTCGCCCGGGCAGCGGCCCGCTGACCTTCTCGGCGATGTCGCGCGCCGAGGGACGGTCGCCGCGCTTCACGTAGAGCCGCGTGCCCCAGTCCCCCGCGAACGCGATGCGCGTGAACTTGTTGGGCACCTTCACGCGGACCGGGATCTTCGCGTCCTGGAGCAGCCCGACGATCGTCTCCGCGTTCTCATCGGTGAACTGTCCGAGCTGGACGACCTCGTCGAGCGCTTCCTGCTCCCGCTCCTCACGCGACTTCCTCGCCACCCGCTGCTCCATGTCCTCGGAACGCCAGTGTGCCCCAACCCGTCGTCGACGCGTGGGTTGAGCAACAGACGTCTCGAGTTCTCCACAGGCGCGGCGACGACCGCTGGCGCGCTTCGCCGAACGACGGCAACGTGCGCCCATGACGAAGCGCACCACGACGACCGACGGCGACGCTCGGCGACGCATCGCGAGGAACCTTGCCGAACGCCAGCACGCCTTGCTGACCCGCGCCCAGCTCATCGACGCGGGGTACAGCATCGGGGCGATCGACCAGCAGGTCCGCGATGGGCGACTGGTGTCCGTCGTGGCCGGCGTCTACGCGATGGCGGGAACTCCCGTCACCACCGAGCTGCGTCTCCGCGCGGCGGCGCTGAAGTTCCCTTCGGGCGTCGTCTCGCACGAGAGCGCGGCCGCATGGCATCGGCTGCTGGGCTTCGTCGATCTCCCCGCCAGGGCTCACCTGACACGAGACACCTTGACGGACGTCCGACGTCCCTGGGTCCGCATCCACCGCCGCGATGAGCTCCCCGCGACCACCTCGGTGCGCGGCCTCCGGGTGACGACGGTCGAGGCGACCATCGCGGACCTGGCTCCGGTGGTCCGGAGCGAGGGACGTCTGCTGGCGATCGCAGCCGACGCATGTCGTCGGAACGGCGTCGACGCGCTCGACATCGCCGCTGCCATCCGACCCTGCCGACCAGGGATGCCGAGGCTGAGACGAGTGCTGGAGTCGCTGGGTGTCGAACGCCCCGCTCGGAGCGCTCAGGAAGCACGGTTCCAGGAGATCGTCCGGCGGGTCCCGCGCGCCCAGCACGCGGAGCTCAACCCGATCGTGAGGCTCCGTACCGGAGAGGTCACCGAGTTCGACGTGTTCCTCCGCACGGAGCTCACTCGACGCGCTGCACCCCGATGTTGCTCACTTTCCCCGTGATGCACGGGGAAAGTGAGCAACAGACGCGGTGGTCTGGGGTGTGCGGGGCGCAGGTTCGGGGCAGCGTGTCAGGGGTGCCCCATACCTTGAGGGGCCGATGTCGAACCCTGTGCGAGATGACCGAGCTGCTCACGCCGAACCCGGATCATGCTGCCCTGATGGGGCGGTTCTCCGAGCCTGTCCGGGAATGGTTCCGGACATCGTTCCCGGAGCCGACGACAGCGCAGCAGCAGGGATGGCCGGCGATCTCGGAGGGCGATCACACGCTGATCCTGGCCCCGACGGGTTCTGGCAAGACCCTCACCGCGTTCATGTGGGCGATCAACCAGCTCACCACGACCCCACCGAAGATCGACGACCGGGAGCACCGGACGCGCGTCATCTACCTGTCGCCGCTGCGCGCGCTCGCGGTCGACGTCGACAAGAACCTGCGCGCCCCGCTGCTCGGGATCCAGCTCGCCGCGGAGCGACTCGGCATGTCCACGCGTGACGTCGAGGTCGGCGTCCGCACCGGCGACACGGACCCGAAGCAGCGACGACGGCTCCAGACACACCCGCCCGACATCCTCATCACCACGCCGGAGTCGCTCTACCTCTACCTGACCAGCCGAGCACGGGAGACGCTCCAAGGCGTCGAGACGATCATCATCGACGAGATCCACGCGCTCGCGACGACGAAGCGCGGGGCACACATGGCGCTGACGCTCGAGCGCCTCGAGCAGATCACGGACACGCCACCGCAGCGCATCGGGCTGAGCGCCACGCAGCGTCCGCTCGACGAGATCGCACGCTTCCTCGGCGGCCACCACCGTCTGCTCGACACCGAGACCGGCGAGATCGTCCAGCGGCCGCGCCCCGTGACCATCGTCGACGCCGGCGTCCGCAAGCAGCTCGACCTCGAGGTCGTCATCCCGCTCGAGGACATGTCGGACCTCGGCGAGATCGCCGACGAGCCGTTCGGTCACGGCGCCGCAGCGCCGCAGCGCAAGTCGATCTGGCCGGCGATCCACCCACGCCTGCTGGAGCTCGTCAACGAACACCGCTCGACGCTGATCTTCGTCAACGCCCGGCGTCTCGCCGAGCGCCTCGCCGCACGGCTCAACGAGCTCGAACACCTGCGCATCCTCCGCGAGCAGGACATCGACCCCGAGTCCCCGGAGGCCGCAGCCATCCCGGTGCCAGAGCTCGTGATGGCGCACCACGGATCGCTCTCGCGCGAGCGCCGTCTGGACATCGAGGACCGGCTCAAGGCCGGGAAGCTCCGGGGCCTCGTCGCCACCTCCAGCCTGGAGCTCGGCATCGACATGGGCGCGGTCGACCTTGTCATCCAGGTTGCCTCTCCCGGGTCGGTCAGCCGTGGCCTGCAGCGCGTCGGTCGCGCCGGACACCAGGTCGGCCAGGCCTCGCGCGGCCGCATCTTCCCGAAGTTCCGCGGCGACCTCCTCGAGTCCGCGGTGGTGGTCGAGCGGATGGAGGCCGGCGACATCGAGTCGAGCCGCTACATCCGCAACCCCATCGACGTCCTTGCGCAGCACATCGTCGCGATGGCCGCGATGGACGAGCTGGACGTCACCGAGCTGCGCGCACTTGTCCGCGGCGCCGCCAACTTCGCCGAGATCGGCGACGAGACCATCGACAACGTGCTCGATCTGCTCGCCGGCCGCTACCCGTCCGACGAGTTCGCCGAGCTGCGCCCTCGTATCGTCTGGGACCGCGTGGCCGGCTCCATCCGTGGCCGCAAGGGCGCCCAGCGACTCGCGGTCACGAACCCCGGGACCATCCCCGACCGCGGCCTGTTCGGCGTGTTCCTCCCCGACGGTGCCCGGGTCGGTGAGCTCGACGAGGAGATGGTCCACGAGTCGCGGGTCGGTGAGACGTTCGTGCTCGGCGCGTCCACGTGGCGCATCGAGGACATCACCTACGAGCGCGTCATCGTGACGCCCGCGCCCGGCGAGCCCGGGAAGCTGCCGTTCTGGCACGGCGACGGCCCCGGCCGCCCGTACGAGCTGGGCGCCGGCATCGGCAAGTTCGTCCGCGAGACCCGTGAGCTCGCCGCCGGGGACCGCGAGGCCGCACAGCGCCATCTCCAGACGACGAACGCGCTCGACGCCTGGGCCGCCGACAACCTCCTCGGCTACCTGGAGGAGCAGGCGGAGATCACCGGCCACCTCCCGGATGATCGCACGATCGTCATCGAGCGCTTCCGTGACGAGATCGGCGACTGGCGGATCTGCATCCTCTCGCCGTTCGGCTCGCAGGTCCACGCCCCGTGGGCGATGGCGCTCGAGGCCCGTCTCGCTGAGCAGGGCGTCGAGACCGAGATCCTCTGGGCCGACGACGGGATCGTCCTCCGCCTCCAAGAGGCCTACGGCGGCGCGTCCATGCCGGCGTTCGGCGAGTCCCCCGGCGACGGGTTCTCCGGTCAGTTCGCCAACGCCCCGTCACCGGAGTGGTCGAGCGACATCTTCGACGACGCCCCGAAGGGTCGCGACGGCCAGCCCATCGACGACCTCATCGTCAGCATGCTGCAGGTCGACCCCGACGACGTCGAGCGGATCGTCACCGAACAGGTGACCGGTACGGCGATGTTCTCCACGACCTTCCGCGAGGCCGCCGGCCGCGCGCTGCTCCTCCCGAAGCGTCGCCCCGACCAACGCCGTGCCCTCTGGCAGCAACGCCAGAAGGCGGCCAGCCTCCTCCAGGTCGCCTCGCGACACCCCACGTTCCCCATCCTGCTCGAGGCCACCCGCGAGTGCCTGCAGGACAACTTCGACCTCCCGGCGCTCCAGCAGGTCCTCCGCGACGTGCATTCACGCAAGATCCGCATCCGGACGGTCCAGTCCGAACGCGCCTCACCGTTCGCCGCGTCGCTGATGTTCACGTGGGTCGGCACCTACATGTACGAGTACGACGCGCCGCTGGCCGAGCGTCGCGCTGCTGCCCTGAGCCTGGACCGAGACCTGCTCAACGAGCTCCTCGGTGGCGACGAGCTGCGCGAGCTCATCGACCCGGGCGTGCTGGCCGACCTCGAGCTCGAGCTGCAGCACCTCGCCGACGGCTATCGCGCGCGCGACGCTGACGAGCTGCACGACGTCCTCCGTCGCCTCGGTCCGCTGACGCGCGAAGAGCTCGACGCTCGCTGTGACGGCGCAGACGGCGTCTCGTGGGCGGAGGAGCTGGTGGCCGATCGCCGCGCGATCGAGATCCAGATCGACGGCGACGTCCGCATCGCCGCGGCCGAGGACGCCGCGCGGCTGCGCGACGGGCTCGGTGTCGCGCTGCCCATGGGCTTGCCGACCGCCTTCACCGACCCGGTCGCTCGCCCGCTCGAGGATCTCGTCGCTCGCCATGCGCGCACCCACGGGCCGTTCCTTCCCGGTCAGGTCGCACGGCGCCTCGGCATCCCTGCAGAGCGCGTCCGCGGGGCGCTGACCGCGCTCGGCGCGAGCGACCGCGTCATCACCGGGGAGTTCCGGCCCGGCGGTGTCGAGCGCGAGTGGATCGACCCCGAGGTCCTGCGTCGTCTCCGCCGCCGCTCGCTCGCCCGCCTCCGTCACGAGGTCGAGCCGGTCGACGGCCGAGCGCTCGCGCGCTTCCAGCTGGCCTGGCACCACATCACCGGGCCACGCCAGCGCGGCACGGACGCGCTGCTGGACGCGATCGCCAAGCTCCAGGGCGCGGCGATCCCGGCCAGCGTGCTGGAGACCGACGTCTTCCCGGCCAGGGTCGAGGGCTATGAGCCGGCGCATCTGGACGCGCTCCTGGCTGCGGGCGAGGTTGCGTGGCTCGGCGCTGGCGGCGTCGGCGCGAAGGACGGGCGCGTCGTGCTCTGCTTCCGCGATCAAGTGCCGCTGCTGGCTCCGGCGCCGGTCGAAGAGCCGCCCGCGGATGACGTCCATGAAGCGCTCCGCGAGCACCTCCGCAGCCGCGGGGCCTCGTTCTGGCCGGACCTGCTCCGCGCGTCCGGCGTGACGGACCAGACGGTCGTCCTCGATGCGCTCTGGGACCTCGTCTGGGCCGGCGAGGTCACCAACGACACCTTCGCCGCCGTGCGGGCGCTCGCCACCGGAGGGCGCAACAGCGGGCGCGCGACCAAGCGCGGTCGCCCGCGCCCCGGACAGCTGCGGGTCGCGGGACCTCCGACGGCGGCCGGCCGATGGTCGTTGGTGTCGGACCTGACGTTCGAGGACGTGGCCCCGACGTTCGTGCACCGGGCCCGCGCGGAAACGCTCCTCGAGCGCTACGGCGTCCTGACGCGGGAGGCAACGCTCGCGGAGAACGTGCGCGGAGGGTTTGCGGGCGTCTACCCGGTGCTCAAGGTCATGGAGGAGACCGGCCGCATCCGGCGTGGCTACTTCGTCGAAGGTCTCGGGGCGGCGCAGTTCGCGACGCCAGGAGCCGTCGATCGCCTTCGCGACCATCGCGACGTTCGCGACCGTGACGCGGTCGCGGTCGTCGTCGCAGCGACCGACCCCGCCCAGCCGTACGGCGCAGCGCTGTCGTGGCCGGAGTCCGCGGGACGGCCTGCGCGCGCGGCCGGTGCGTTCGTCGTGATCGACGATGGGCGTGCTGCGGCGTTCCTCGAACGCGGCGCCAAGACCCTGGTCACCTTCCCCGCGGCACACGAGTCACATCGCTGGATCGAGGCGCTGACCCACCTCGTCGCGCGGCGCCGTCTGCGGAAGCTGGAGCTCACGACCATCGACGGGGAGGACGCGTTCGCGTCGCCGTTCGTCGACGCGCTCCGGGCCGCGGGCTTCCGCGACGGACACCGCGGACTGACGCTGCAGACATGACGGACGAGGGTCAGATCCACCGTGCGGGGCACAACCTCCCCCATTCCGTGCGCAGATGTGCCTACAGTCCGCATCCAGTACTTCCCCACGAACAAGGAGATTGCGGTGGCGGACAAAGAGAACGTGGTCGTTGCCAGCAAGCTCAAGGCTGCAGTCAAGGGCCTCGAACTTCGCATGGATGGCACGCTCCCGGATGCGATCAACGACAAGGTCCACGCGATGCTGGCGGACGCCGCCACGCGTGCGAAGGCGAACAACCGTGGAACCCTGCGGCCGCACGACCTCTGATCGATGATCGGGCGGCCCTTGGTCGCCCGACACGCACAACGACGCGACACCCCGCGGCGCTTCGGCGCCCACGGGTTCGCGTCGTTCGCGCGTTCAGGAGGCGCTGACGCATGCCAGAGGGTGACACCCTGCATCGGGCCGCTCGCGCGGTGACCGACGCCGTCGTCGGCCACGAGCTGACGGCGTTCGAGGCGCCCCGCCTCGTCGGGGGCTTCCCGGCCATCGGTGCGACCGTCGATCGCGCCGAGGCCAAGGGCAAGCACCTGCTCGTGTGGTTCTCCGACGGGCGGGTGCTGCACACCCACCTGCGCATGACGGGTTCGTGGCGCACGACGCCTCCGGGCGGCCCGTGGCCCGGGCCGCGACGCGATCTCCGTGCGCGGATCGCCACGCGCAACGGGGAGGCGTTCTGTCTCGGCGCGCCGGTCGTCCGCCTGCTCGACGCGGGCCGCGTGCACCGCGATCCACAGCTGATGTCGATCGGCCCTGACCTGTGCGTCCCGCCGGTGGACCGCGACGCGATCGCCGAACGCCTCCTACGCGTGCATCCCGACACCGTCATCGGCGATGTGCTGCTGGACCAACGGATCGCCGGAGGCATCGGCAACGTCTACCGCTGCGAGGTGTTGTTCCGCGCGCGGATCCACCCGTCGAGGTCCCTCGGTGAGGTCGGCCAGGAGCTGGCGATGCTCATGTTCGACGACGCCGCGATGCTGCTGCAGTGGAACCTCTCGCTTCCGAACCACACCCGCATCACGGTCCCGGGGCTCACCGGCTCGCGTCGCGACGACGGCCTGTTCGTCCACGGACGTGGCGATCGCCCGTGCCGGGTGTGCGCCACGCCGATCGTGCTCGACCGGGCCGGGCGTGACGCGCGATACCGCTACTACTGCCCGACCTGCCAGCCGCGCTGAGCCTCAGACCTCCGGAACGGTGTCCCGGACGGACGACTCAACCTCGAAGTACGCCGCCCGCGTCACCCCGAACCAGCCGGCAACGAGGTTCGACGGGAACGACTCGACCCGACGGTTCAGGTCGCGCACGTTCGCGTTGTGGAACCGACGTGCAGCCTGGATCCGGTCCTCGGTGCTGACCAGCTCGCGCTGCAGCTGGAGGAAGTTCGCGGACGCCTGGAGCTGCGGGTAGCCCTCGGCCACGGCGAACACCTGCCGCAGCGCGGAGGACAGGGCGCCCTCCTGACGGGCCTGCACCGCGATGTCGTCGCGCGGGCCCGCAACCGCCGCGGCCCGTGCAGCGGTCACGGCCTCGAAGACGCCCTGCTCGTGGTCGGCGTAGCCCTGCACGGTGGCGACCAGACTGGGGATCAGGTCGTGCCGTCGACGCAGCTCGGTGTCGATGTTCGACCACGAGTTCGCGACGAGCTGTCGCTGCTGCACGAACCGGTTGTACGAGACCGCGAGCGCGAGCAGCGCCACGGCGACGACACCGAAGACGAGGAGCAGCGGGTCCGAACCGGTCATCGTCCGCCCGTCGACGGGTAGAGCGACATCGCGACCTCCGGGATGTGGGCGCGGAACCTCCGGCCGATCTCGAACGGCAGCAGCGTCCGTGGTGGGTCGACCGCCCTGGTCAGCGCAAGGATCATGTTGCCGACCACCTCGAACTCGTAGCCGCCGCCGAGCCCGAGCAGCCACTCCATCATCTGTGCGTCGATCACCGCGTGCGCGGCGCGGCGGTCCTTGGAGTTGATCTCGTACTGGCGGTTGAACTCCTCCGACTCGAACTCGATGTCTCGGAACCCGGCAAGGTCCTTGGCGCGGGTCAAGAAGTTCTCGGGCTGCACACGGATCGGCGGGAACCCGCCGAGCGGGACGTGGACGATGGCCCCCGTGAAGTAGGTGTGCGTCTCCGACGTGTCCCCATCGGAGTCCGTCGACTCCTCGGTGATGCGCAAGCGGAACACCGTGAGCAGCTCGTCGTCCATCGTGCCGTACAGCGTCTCCATCACCTTCTGGCGGTCGCCCTGCCGCAGCAGCCTGAACGGCAGGTCGAGGACGCGCTCCGGATCACCCTCGCTGTACGTCAGACCGTGCTGCTGCGCGACGGCCTGAACCGCGTCCTGACGCTGCTGCTCCTGGACCATCGAGACGATCACGAGCAGCACGACGACCACCACGACGACGAAGACGACGACGTAGATCACCTCAGCGCTCCAGCTTGACGTTGTCGACGTACGCACCCTCACCGTTGACGAGCTGATCCGCGCTCACCTTGAACCGGACGTACACGTCTCCGGGCGGCGCGACGAACTCGAGCACTGCCTGGTCGAAGGCCGGGTATGACGGGTTGAGCCCGTCGATGCCCTTCAGCCCGCTGAAGATCTGCCCGTCGCTCGACCACTCGACCACGAAGAAGTCACAGCACTCCTCGGTGTTGTACTTCTCCGAGAACGTCAGACGGACCGTGCCACCCGGATGGGCAACCGCTGGCGACGTCAGGACGTAGGTCGCCTCGTTGTTGTACGGCGCGACCTGGAACGACTGACCGCTCGCGTCGCCGGGAGCAGCGACCCGCCAGCCCGTGACCGCGTCACCGCCACCGCTCACGACCCATCCGTCGTCGCCGGTCTCGAAGCCGAACTCCGCGAGGGTTTCGCCGACGATCGGGTTGAGCACGGGAGGTGGCGGCGGACCTGCGGTGATCGTGGCATCGACGTCGGCCATGACCTGGTCGGCCAGCACTGCGGTCCCTCCGAGGAAGTAGCTGTGCTCGATGTGCAGCGAGTTGAGGCCGATGAACTCCTTCGTGACCGGCGCGAGCCCGCTCGGCCGCGAGAGCAGCAACAGGCCGCCGTTCGCGACGATGGACGGTCCTGCGGCAAGCGCGTCCGGGTAGTTCGCCCCGGTCGCCAGCCAGATGCGCTGCTCGGTGAGCCCGGCGGCGATCGCGGTGTCGGCCAGCAGCGTGGAGGTCTCGTAGCGGTCGGCGCCGGCGATCCCCTTGACCGCCAGCCCCATGTCTTCGATCTCCTGACGGACCTCGGCGGACACGGCGACCTCGCCTCCGATGACGGTGACTCCCTCGAACCCGAAGGTGCCGAGGGCATCCCTCGTGGCCTGCGGCACCGACTCCGTCGTCACCAGCAGGATCGGGCGTCCCTGGTAGGCGGCGAGCGGTGCGACGGACAGCGCGTCCGGCCACCCACGGCTCGGATCCGCGTCGCGCCCCTCGACGATGTAGGCGATGTCGCGGTTCGGAAGCTTCGCGGCGATCTTCTGGGCCGTCTCGAAGCGGTCGCGTCCGCCGATCCGGGTGATGTCGGTCACCCCGATGTTGCGCAGATCCTGCTCGACCGCTGCGGTCAGCGCGGTCTCACCGCCGAGGATCTGGACGCGGACGACGCCGAGCCGGACGATCTCGCCGAGGGTTGCCGACGGCACCCCACCCTTCCGAGCGAGCAGAATGGGCCCGTCCTCCTGCCATGCCAGCGGAACACCAGCCAGCGCGTCGGCGTAGTCGTCGGCGGTGGCGATCGTGACCGAGCGCGCTTCGCCGGCCTTCCACTGGAACCGGGAGGTCTGCACCGCCGTGGCGATGCGGTCTGCTCCGGCGATGCGGACCTCGTCCTGGAACGGGGCGGCGTCGGTGAAGGTGTAGGTCCAGACGCCGCGGCCGAACGTCGCGATGACGAGCGTGTCCGGGTCACCCGGCTTCTGCTCGATGGTCGCGATCGGCACGTTGGGCAGGCCCGGCATCGGGGTCCAGCTGGGAGAGCCATCCGGTGCCGAGATGAACACCCCGAGGTCTGACCCGACGATCAGCTGGCTGCCGCGGAGCTCCACCCACGTGAAGGGTGCGTCCGGCAGCTCACCGGAGATGTCGACGAAGTTCTCGCCGGCGTCGACGGACTTGAAGACGTGGCCGACGCCGATGTCGTCGTTGTCGTCCTGGAGGGTCCCGGGGCTCGCCCACTTGCGGGAGTAGCCACCCATGGTGACGTAGACGGTGTCGACGTCGCGCGGATCGATCTCGATGTTGGTGACGTAGCGATTCGGGAGCCCGTTCGCGGACGCCACGTGCCAGCCGTCCGACGTCGCGCGGTGCTGCGGCTTGCCGAACCGGACGTTCGTCGCAAGGCCGCTCTTGAACTTCTCGCTCGAGTTCAGGATGTCGCACACACCGCAGTACGCGACGTAGACCGCGTCACGCTCGACGGCGATCGACGACATCTTGTTGAGGGGGTCGCCGGCCTCGCCGGATGCCTCGACGTCGCCGGGGTTGTTGGCGGTCCCGAGACCGAAGACCTCGGCCCACGTGTCGGTCGTCGTGCCGGGCCCGAAGACCGTCTCGTACACGCGCGACCCAGCCGTCACCAAGTGCAGCGCGGCGGTGTTGTCCATGTCGAACTGGTTCGAGAAGTTGTACGGCCCGCCTTCCGGAGGCGGCCGGACGCCAGCCGAGGACAGTCCGCCGTCTGACGTGACGCTCATGTTCGCGCCCGGCGTCTCGTAGTAGGCGACGTTGGAGTTGTCGGGGTCGACCGCGACGAAGAACCCGTCGCCACCGAAGGCCTGGAACTGCTGGAAGGCGTCCGTCGGGTCGACGTAGCCCGAGCCGTTGTCCTGGAGGCCGAACCAGGCGCGACCGTCGCGCGCCATCACCGCGTGGTACGGGAGGAGGGTCTGGAAGCCCTGGTTGATGCCGTCGCCCCAGCCGCCGTTGTCGAACTCCTCACCGTTGGCGACCGCCTGCTTGTAGACGCCGCCGTCGTTGCCGACGTAGAGCGTGACGCCGTCATCGGACGGGACGAGCAACACCGACTGCTGGTCGGGGTGGGTCGTCGTCGTGTTCGTCTGGACCTCGTCGTCGGGCCGTGAGACCGGGCACACAGGCGTCCCGAGGTTCAGGAACAGGCACGTCGAGCCGGAGAAGTAACGGCCGATGACCTTGAACGTGGTGTTGGGCTGGGTGACCGGTGCGTTCGGCACCTCGTTCTGCCAGACCTCCTCCATGCCGAGGATCAGACGGGTCGGGGCGCCGGTGATCGGGTCCGCCCGCGTGGGGTCGACGCCGACGAACTGGTTGTACCAAGTCTGTACTCCGGGCTGATACCCCAGAGCGGAGGCCGTGCCGTTGAGCGCGGAACCGGAGGTCGGCGACTGGAACTCCTCGACACCAGCGATCTTGGTCCATGACTCACCGAAGTTCGAGGAGACGAAGATCCCGTCGAGGACGGTGTTGATCCCGGTCCCGACGCCGGCGGGGTTGTCGCCGGAGACGAGGGTCGAGCAGTCTCCGGGCGCGTCCAGCACGGCGCAGGACGCGTCGTTCAGCGCAGCAGCGTCCTGGACCATCGCGTAGAGGTAGCCGTGGTTCTGGTCCGGCCCGCCCGCCGCGCCGAGCTCGATGCGCCCGATCTGGTTCTGCGGGGTGAAGCCCGACCCAGTCTTGGCCCACGTACCCGGCTCACCACGCGTCGAGGTGTAGATGCCGTTGTTCGGCGACTGGATGGTGCCGTCCGAGTTGGCGCGGTTGCCGCCTCGCCAACCGACCGCGGCGACGACCTTGGGCTCCGTGACGTTGCTGGTCCCGCCGAGCTCCTGCACGACGACGTCGGTCACGATGTTCGCGAGCTGGCAGTCGGGGCGAGCCTGCGTGTCGGTCACGCCGGCGCAGTCACCGGTCGGCAGCACCACGTTGGTGAAGGTTTCGGACGCGTCGGCCGAACGAAAGAGACCGAACTGCGTCGCGACGTAGACGATCGTCGGGTCGGACGGATCGACGGCCACACGGAAGCCGAGTCCACCGTTCGGCACGCCGGCCGACCTGGTCCACGTCGCCCCGAAATCGCGGGTGTAGTAGGCGCCGAGGCCGGGTGTGCCGCTGATCCCGCCGAAGGTCGGGTCACCGGTGATCGCGGTCAGGGTGCCGCCAGCAGCGCTCGACCAAGCGACCGACGCGACGACGGTGGTGGGGAGGTTGTCGCCGATCGAGCTCCAGGTGTCACCCCGGTCCTCGCTCATCCAGACCCCGCCGGTCCCGACGGCCGCGAACAGCCGCCCGGTCGCCGGGTCCAGATCGAGATCGTCCACGCGACCTGCGTTGTCCACGAGTCCGAGGGACGACGTCCCGAAGCGGGGGTCATCGGCGCGGAGCGGTCCCTCGCCGTACTTCGTCGCGACACCCGCGACGCCAGCCGGCGGGTCAGAGGCTGCACGCTCCACCATCGCGTCGCGCTGCGCGACCGCCGCCGGGAAGGCGTCCGCGCTCACCGACCCGGTCGGCGCGAGCCGCGGGATCGCCCAGTCCTGGGCTCGGAGCAGCAGCTCCGCGTACGGCTCGGGGTGTCGTTCCGCGACGCAGCCGTCGGGGGCCGGGACCACGCCGCGGTCGATGGCGTCGCCGAGGAGGGCGAGCGCCCCGCCACGCAGATCTGAGGCGGCGTCGGTGCGGACTCCGGCGATGGCCCGTTCCCTGGCGAGGAAGTCGCCGTAGGTCAGGTACCCGGGAGGGCAGATGCCATCCTCAGCCGCGACCGCTGCCGGAGCGCTCAGCGGCTCCGGTGCCGAGGTCGAGACGGCGGCCCCGACGAGCGTGGCGATGACGGCCACCCCGGTGAGCGAGAAGGTCCGCGACCAACGCGGACGAGGAGACGAGTCAGGAGTTCGCACGACAGGATCCCTTGGCAAGCGACGCAGAGCGGCCGGGCACGACGGACCCGTGCCAGGTTGGCGGTGAGGCTAGGCGAGCAGCGTCACGAACCCGACGAAGCGCGCACCTGCGTCCAGATCGACGCGGCTGGATCGCGACAACGTGGCACCGAGAGCCAGTAGGATGCCGGCCTTCGCACCCGCTTCTCCGTGAGACCGCTGTGACCATCGAAGCCCGCCGTCTGGCGCTCTGGCGAGCGTTCCTCGAGGCCCATGCGGGCCTCACGGAACGGATGGAGATCGACCTGCAGCGCGACTGCGACCTGCCGCTCGGCTGGTACGACGTCATGGTCCACCTCTCGGAGGCCGACGACCTGCGTCTCCGCATGCGCGAGCTCGCCGACAAGGTGCTGCTGTCGCGGTCTGGGCTCTCGCGGCTCGTCGACCGCATGGTCGAGGCTGCGCTCGTGGAGCGTCAGCCGTGCGACGACGACAAGCGTGGGACCTGGGCGGCGCTCACCGAGGAAGGGCTGGCACGCCTGAGGCAGGCCCACCCGAGCCACGCTGCCACCGTCGCGAACACGTTCACCGACGTGGTCACCGATGACGAGGTCGCCCCCATGCTCGCCGCGTTCGACCGGATCCGCGCGGGCCTGCGGCCGAACCCGCAGAGCTGACGCGGACGCGTCGAACGCCTTGAGTGCGACGCGGGGCGAGCAGGCGAGTCCGTCGCTACCGTTGCGGGGCCCGATGCACACGTGCCATTTCACCCAGGGAGCCACCCGCAGATGACGGACGCCACGGAGACCTTGACGGTCACGGACAACCGGACCGGCAAGACGTACGAGATCCCCGTGCAGGACGGCGCGATCACCGCGATGGACCTGCGCCAGATCAAGGTCAAGGAGACGGACTTCGGGCTGATGAGCTACGACCCCGGGTTCAAGAACACGGCGTCGTGCCGCTCGAAGGTCACGTTCATCGACGGCGCGGAGGGCATCCTCCGCTACCGCGGCTACCCGATCGAGCAGCTCGCCGAGAAGTCGAGCTTCCTCGAGGTCGCGTATCTGCTCATCCACGGTGAGCTGCCGACGGAGTCCGAGTACGAGAACTGGGTGTACGAGATCACCCACCACACGTTCATCCACGAGAACATCAAGAAGTTCATCGACGGCTTCCACCACGACGCCCACCCCATGGGGATCCTGGTCTCGACCGTCGGCGCGCTCTCGACGTTCTACCCCGAAGCCAAGGACATCGAGGACCCCGAGAACCGGCAGCGCCAGATCGTGCGGCTCATCGCGAAGTTCCCGACGCTGGCCGCGTTCGCGTATCGCCACTCGATCGGCATGCGCTACGCCTACCCGGACAACGACCTGTCGTTCGCCGGCAACTTCCTCAACATGATGCGCAAGACCACGGAGCTCAAGTACGAGCCCAACCCCATCATCGAGAAGGCGATGGACACGCTGCTGATCCTCCACGCCGACCACGAGCAGAACTGCTCGGCGACGACGATGCGCGTCATCGGCTCCTCCGACGCCGACCCGTACTCGGCGGCAGCCGGCGCGGTGTCAGCCCTGTACGGGCCGAAGCACGGCGGCGCCAACGAGGCGTGCCTGCGGATGCTCAAGGAGATCGGGTCCAAGGACAAGGTCGGCGAGGCGGTCGAAGCCGCGAAGCGCGGGGAGTTCCGGCTCATGGGCTTCGGTCACCGGGTCTACAAGAACCACGACCCACGGGCGAAGATCATCTCCAAGCTCGCCCACGACGTCTTCGAGGTCACGGGCTACAACCCGCTGATCGAGATCGCGACCGAGCTGGAGAAGGTTGCGCTCGAGGACGAGTACTTCGTCAAGCGCAAGCTCTACCCGAACGTCGACTTCTACTCCGGCATCATCTACGAGGCGCTCCAGTTCCCCGTCGACATGTTCCCGGTGCTCTTCGCCATCGGTCGCATCCCCGGCTGGCTTGCGCAGTGGGAAGAGAACCTGCTCGATGACGAGCAGGCCATCGCCCGTCCGCGTCAGCTGTTCGTCGGCGCCGACGAGCGCGACTACGCGGACATGTCCGACCGCTGATCACCGCCTGACACTTCACGCGACGAACGC
>CBDTYW010000017.1:0-24819 GCA_965364735.1 uncultured Nitriliruptoria bacterium | reverse complement strand
CGTTGCGCACCGAGGCGCGCTCATCGGGCTGAACCGGATGGTCGACCGCGATGCGCATGGCCGCAGCGAGCTTGCGCGGGTCCGTCCGGCCGAGCAGCAGCAGCAGATCGAGCCGCGCAGCCTGCTCGAGCAGGCCCGCGTCGATCGCGACATCACCCCCGACCGCGTCAGCGAGGGCACGGGCCGCGGCGGTCGCCCGGGCACGATCGTCCAGCAAGGTCGTCCCGGTGCCCTCGGAGTCGAGCTGCAGACGCAGCGCGCGCCCGGCGACGCAGGCGGCCGCGATCGTCCAGCCGACGCGCGCGTAGCCGCGCGCTTCCTCGACGAGGAAGTCCTGGGGCGGTCGGCTCCCGCTCTTCGACGCCGCGTGCACGACGAACGTCGCGAGCGTCTCGTCCGACCGCGCCACCACGGCGCCCGACGTCACGAGACGGGCCCAGAGGTCGGTGTCCATCGCGAGGTCCAGCGTCTCGTCGAGACCCCCGACGGCGTCCCAAGCCGTCCTGCGGATCAGCACGCCGGGCTGGCCGACGGGTGTGCCCCACGTGAACGCCGCCTCGTCCAGCACGTCAGGGGCGACGATCGGGTGCGCCTCGACCGCGCCGTCGGCGGGGGCCTCGACCGCGCAGGTGCCGACGACCCATGCGACGTCGGTCAGCGCCATGCGTTTCGCGGCGTCGCGGATCCCGCCCTCGAGCCGGTCGTCGGCCCCGAGCCAGGTGATGACCTCGCCCGAGCTGGCGGCGACACCGACGTTGATCGCCGCCGCCTGGCCGCGCCGCTCGTCGGCGATGACCGACGCCCCGTGGTCGCGCGCGGGTACGAGCACGTCGTCTTCGGAACCACCGTCGACGACGATGATCTCGCTGCCCGGCAGGTGCGTGAGGATGCTCGTCAGGCAGCGGGACAGGTCCCCGGGGTCCGGTTCGAGCGTCGGCACGACGACCGTGATCGTCGGCAGGTCGCCGTCGGTGGCGCTGGTCGTGGTCGATGCCATCGCAGCGCTGCTCCCGGTCCGCGTCAGACGTTGGTGGCAGTTGAGCATGCTCCCGCCGCCCGGTCGCGGCTCCGCGGCGACGAACGTGGTTGCGGCGTCGAGGTGCACGATGGCTGAACCGACCTCGCCCCTCTCCGTCGCGATCCCCTCAGCGGGGCCCGCGGACGCTGTCGTGCGCATGCTGGAGCGACTCGCGCTCGTTGCCCGGGCCGATGGCCTGGTGCCGGGCGCGATCGTGCTGGTCGATGACCTCCCGACGCGACCGACGGTCAGGGCCGCCTGCGCGCGGCTCGGCATCCGCCGCATCGTCGGCGAAGGCCGTGGGCCCGGGCCGGCACGCAACCTCGGGATCGCCGCGAGCAGCGGTACGACGCTGCTGTTCTGCGACGACGACGTCTTCCTCGACGACGGCGCCATCGCCGCGGCCGTGCGGGTCGGCGCCGACCTCGTCCGCTCCGGGGTGCCGCTCGCTCAGGGCCTGCTGCGTGCCCCCGTCCACGCGCCCCCGTGGCTCGTCGACCTGTACGCGCGCGGGATCATGACGTCGGTGAACGACCTCCGTCGGCCCGCGCACATCGCTCCGGCCGAGGTCACCTCCGGGCTGGTCGTCGCTGACCGCGCCGCGCTCGAGGCGGCCGGGGGGTTCCCCGAGCCGGCGATGGGCCGCTGGGAGGACGTCCTGCTCGGCATCGCGCTGTCCGCCGCCGGACACGACCCGGTCGCCGTCCTCGCCGAGGACGTCACGGGCGTGCACGACTACGTGCCGACGTGGGAGCAGTGGGTTGACCGCATGACCGCCGAGGGCCGACGGCTCGGGAGCCTGCTCGACCCGACGCTCTCGGACCGCGACGCTGCCGCCCGCGACGCTGCCGCCCTCGTCGCGAACGTCGTCGATGGTGGCGGGGTCGGCGGCGTCGTTCGCCGCATCCTCGGACACGCTCCGGCATCGCTGCTGTCCCACGCCCGAGGTCGCGCGACGCGACGGCTCGCCGGGTCGTCCGCGTTCCAGCGCGGCCTGCGAGAAGGGGCACGCCGATGATCGCTCCACGCCTCGGCATCGTGGTCGTCACCCACGAGTCCGCCGACGTCGTCGACGCCTGCCTGCGCGCGCTCGCACATCATGAGCCGGACGCGACGATCGTCGTCGTGGACGACGCGAGCCCGTCCGGACCGCCCACCCTCCCGCAGGGCGGCCACCTGGTCGTCCAGCCGGAGAACCGCGGGTTCGGTGCCGCCTGCAACGCTGGCGCCGCATGGCTGCACGCGACCGGCCCCGTTGACGCGATCGCGTTCCTCAACCCCGACGTCACGTTGCACGCGGCCAGCCTCACCGCGCTCGCGGGCCACGTCGCCGACGGGGAACGGCTGGGCGTCGTCACCGGTCCGATCACCCACCCCGACGGCTCGCCGCAGGCGAACGCGTGGGGGCCGACCTCCGTCGTGCGCGCTGCGTGGTTCGCCTCCGGACTGCAGCTGCCGCGCCTGCGCCGCGTGGTCGGCCGCGTCCTGAGCTCCGGGCTCGCCACGTCGTCGGCGAGCATGGCCGGCGAGATCGCCGAGGTCGACGGGCACGTCCTGGGCGGGGCGATGGTCGTCGACGCCGGCTGCTTCGCAGAGATCGACGGCTTCGACGAGGACTTCTTCCTGTACTGGGAGGACGCCGACCTCTGCGCACGCGCCCGCGACGCCGGCTGGAGGGTCGCCGTCGTCGACGTCGCGCCGATGGTCCACGCCGCCGGCACCTCCAGCGCCGGCATCGGGTCGGAGCAGCGGTGGCGCTGGTACCGCGACGGGGCCGACACGTTCGCGACGAAGCACCTCGACGACGTCGCACGACGTCGGCTGCTGCGCGCCCTCGACGTGGGTCGACGGCTGCGGAGACGCGCAGCCTGAAGCCGTGGCGCTGGCCGTCGACAGGTTGTCCACGCATCGAAAGTGGAACCGACCCGTGCGCATCATGCTCGGCGGCAGCGAAGTCGACCTGTTCTCGCGGGAGCAGGTCCTCGCCAGTGTGCGTGATCGCCTCCGCGAGCCCGCCCCGCGCCTGCTCAACGTCGCGTCCGCCAACCTCGACCACCTGCACCACTTCGGCATTGACTCCGGCCGCGAGGGCTGCTTCGACAACGACGACGCCGACTGGCTGATGCTGCTCGACGGCATGCCGCTCGTCTGGGCCGCACGCCGCATGACCGGCGGTGAGTGGCAGCAGCTCGCAGGCTCCGACCTGCTGCCGGACGTCCTGCGCGTCGCCGCCCGCGAACGTTCCCGCGTCGGCTTCCTCGGCGGCTCGCCACGTCAGCACGAGATCCTCGCAACGACCCTGCCGTCGAAGTACCCGGACCTCGACCTCGCCGGGTTCTGGTCACCATCGCGCGAGGTCGTCAACGACCCGGAGGCGTCGGCGATCGTCGCCGAGGAGATCGCGCAGTCCCGCGTCGACCTGCTCGTCGTCGGGCTCGGCAAGCCGCGCCAGGAGGACTGGCTGCTGCGTCACGGCGAGGCGACCGGCGCCAAGGTGGCGCTCGCGTTCGGGGCCGCCGCCGACTTCATGGCCGGCACCGTCGAGCGCGCTCCGGAGCGGTGGCGTCAGCTCGGCATGGAGTGGGCGTACCGGCTCATCAAGGACCCGAAGCGCCTGGCGCGTCGCTACCTCGTCCAAGGCCCCGCGAGCGCCGCTCGCCTCATCGGTCAGAGCCACGAGCTCACCCCGCAGGCCGAGCCCACCGAGCGTGAGCTGCTCACCGCCCCGCACCGGTGGGGGCGGCGTCTGGGCCGGGTGCTCGTCGCTGGCGACGTCGCGTCGATCGCGGTCGCCAGCTTCGGGGCGTACGTCGCCCGCGGGCAGCTCGGCGATCTCGGGCTCGTCCAGGGCTTCGCCGGACAGATCCCCGTCGCGCTTGCCGTCCTGCCGATGTGGATCGCCATCCTCCAGGCGTTCGGCTGCTACCGACCCCAGTACTTCAACGCCGGCGGCGAGGGCTATCGCCGGTTCCTCGCGGGCTCGGCGACCGCCGTGCTCTCGATCGGGTTCGCGTCGTTCGCGCTGAACCTCCAGGTCTCACGCCTCTACGTGCTCGTGCTCGCCGCGTTGTCGTTGGTGCTCGGCACGGTGAACCGCACGCTCGTGCGGACCTACCTCCGTCGTGCCCGTGACGGCGGGCGCTTCCAGCAGAACGTCCTCATCGTCGGGGCGAACGAGGACGGTGGCCATCTCGCCGGCGTCATGACCGGCACCGAGGCTGCGGGCTACCGCGCGGTCGGGTTCGTCGACGACGAGGCCGAGATCGGCGCCGACGTCTGCGGGCTGCCGGTGCTCGGACGCCCCGCCGACATCCTCGACCTCGCCTTCGACACCCGTTCCGGGCTCGTCGTCGTCTCACCGTCGGGCGTGCGACCCGGGACGCTGCGCGCGCTCACCCTGGCGCTGGAAGGCTCGGACGTCGACCTCGCCGTGTCGCCCGGCGTCTACGAGACCGCGATGCGCCGCGTCACGGTCGAGGCGGTCGGCTCGCTGCCGATCATGCACGTCGACCAGATCCGCCTCAGCGCCGTCAAGACGATCGCGAAGCGCACCCTCGACGTGGTCGCGGGGACCGTCGCGCTCCTCGTCGCGCTGCCCGTGCTGATCGGCTCGGCGATCGCCGTTCGCCTCGACTCACCGGGACCCGTCGTCTTCCGTCAGACCCGCGTCGGCCGCGACGGCACGACGTTCACGCTGTTCAAGTTCCGCACGATGGTCGAGGACGCCGAGGCCCAGCTCCCGGCCCTGCTCGAGATGAACGAGGCCGGCGACGGCTTCTTCAAGCTCCGCGAGGACCCACGGGTGACGCGCGTCGGGGCACGTCTGCGACGCTGGTCGCTCGACGAGCTCCCGCAGCTGCTCAACGTCCTGCGCGGCGAGCTCTCCCTGGTCGGCCCCCGCCCGCCGGTCCCGCGTGAGGTCGAGAAGTACGAGGCCTGGCACCTGCGCCGTCTGCGGGTGAAGCCCGGGATCACCGGTGTCTGGCAGACGTCCGGTCGCTCCGACATCAACTTCGAGGAAGCGGTCCGCATGGACCTGTTCTACATCGAGAACTGGTCGCTCTCGTACGACCTGTTCCTCCTCGCCAAGACCTTCCGCGCGGTCCTCTCCCGCGACGGAGCCTGGTGACCGGAGTCACCCCCGACCCCACCCGCCCCGCCCCGCCGAGCGATGGAATTGTCTGCGTGGTGCAGGTTTCGGCATCGCTCGGCGAAGTGCTGTTTCGGTGAGCGATGGAATTGTCTGCGTGGTGCAGGTTTCGCCGTCGCTCGGCGGGGAGCGGGGGCCCGGGGAGGCGGGGCGTCAGGGGGTGCAGGCCCTGACGTGCTGGCCGGCGAGCGTGACGAAGCCGTCACGGCCCGTGGCCCAGCTCGACGCCGCGAGGTCGCGGAGGGTCCCGCGGACGCGGGAGCAGCCGCCGGTCTCGTGGGCGAGGTCGAGCGACAACAGCCACGCGTCCCCCACGACCCGACCGATCCCGAAGCTGGCCCAGTCCTCGCCGACGGCGCGGAGATCGGCGAGCAGGAGCGCGGCGTCCTCGAGGTCGCCGCGCTCGACCATGGCTGCTGCGGCGCCCGCGTGGCCGTCGAGCCAGGTCGGCATCGGCGGGAGCTCGGAGCGGGCGAACGTCGACGTGATCTCGCCGCGTCGATAGGCAAGCTCGGTCTGCAGCGAGGTGATCCCGGTGTGTCCGGGCGACCAGCGCCGCGCGCGGGTGAGCAGGTCGTCGGCGAGGTCCAGGCGGCCGTCGTCGAGGAGCAGCCGGGCGAACCCGACCTGACGTGCGGCGTCCCACGGGGCGGTGGCGTCGATGAGCTGCGAGGCCTGGACGTCGTCGCGGGCGATGCTGACCTCACGCTGGTACTGGCCGGCGACGCCGGCGGTGACCAGCAACATGCCGAGCACGACGGTGATCCCGACCGCGGCGAGTCCGGCGCTGCGTGACGGGGTCGGGGGAGTCGCCGTGACGCGGGTGGTGAGGGCGGCGGTCGCGACGGCGAGCACGAACGGCACGACGGGGTAGGTCCAGTCCGTGTCGAAGGCCTGATGGGCGCTCAGGTGCACGACGGTGCCCGCAGCGCCGAGGACGAGACCGGCGCGGAGGTCGTCCAGGACGATCGCCGACGCCGTGCGCTCAGAGCGCAGGACCACGGGGCGACGGCGCCACGTGGCGCCGAGGCCGACGAGGCTGGCCAGGCCGATCGCGATGAACGCCCCGGCGCCGAGGACGCCACCGTCGACCCAGGCCTCGACGTACTGGCTGTGGCTGTGCGAGGTGAGGTTGGCGCCGCTGTCGGTGTGGCTGAGCGCGAGGCCGGCGTAGGAGCCGGGGCCGGTCCCGATCACCGCCCGGGACGCGGCGAGCTCGACGCCCGCCTCCATGTGCTCGAGACGCAGGGCGAAGTGGGCGTCCGCACCGGCGTCGGTGGCGTCGCGGCTGGACGTCGAGGCGCCCGTCGGAACCATCGACTGGAGCAGCACGACGACGATCGCCGCGATCGCCGCGGTCACGACGAGTCGGATCCCGGAGCGGCGGATCCCATGCCGGCGGACGGCGATCGCGGCGATCACGACCAGCCCGAGGGCCGTCGTGATCAGCGCCCCGCGCGACGTCGACAGGAACACGCCGGCGAAGCCGACGGCGGCGGCCATGAGCCCCGCGCCGGCAACCACGTGACGACGCAGCGACAGGCCGACGCCGAGGAGCAGCAGCGCGAGCGCCCCGGAGAGCGCGCCAGACGGGTTGTGCCACGACAACAGCAGCCACACGGGGCTGTCGCCGTTCAGGGCGCTGCCCCACCACTGGAGGAGCCCACGGCTCGCGTAGACGCCGAGCGTGGCCAGGATGGCGGCGACGACGATGGCGGGTCCGGCGGTCCGGCGCATCAGGCGCCGGGTGAGGAGCATGACGAAGGCCACGGTGCCGGCGACGACGACCGGCACGACGAAGCCCGACCGGTCCTGCGCGAAGGCCAACGACAGGGCCCAGCCGGCGGCCCAGCTGCCGGCGATCCAGCGCGTGATGCGGTCTGAGACGCGCAGCTCCTCGAACACGACCGGGGCCGCGAGGACGAGCAGCAGCGCGAGGGCAGCGGCGGCGGGGTAGTCGCGGGCGCCGTCGAACTCAGAGAACCCGGCGAGCGCGAGGACGATGCCGACCGCCGCGACGACGTCGCCTGCTCGGTCGGTGAGCTGACGACGCATGTCGCCGATCGGTGCCCTCGGCGGGAGCTCCGGCTCCACGAGGTCGGGCGTCATCACGTCGAGTGCGGTCATCGTCACAGTCCTGGAGAAGTCTCGTGTGTTCTGTCGGCCCGCCGACGGGGGAGATCACGTCGTGGGCGGCTTCTGCCGCCGCGTAGGCTGCGCTGTCCCCGTCTTCCCCTGAGGCCCCTGTGAGTCCAGAAGCGTGGTTCACGCTTGCCGTCGTCGTCGCGATCTTCGTGGCCCTCGTCCGTGAGATCTACTCGCCGGCATCTGCGATGGCTGGCGGCCTGGCCGTGCTGTTCCTCGGCGGATCGACGCCGTTGCTCGACGAGTTCTTCCCGGCTGAGCTCGCGTTCGCCGGGTTCGCATCGAAGGCGACGATCACGATCGCGGCGCTCTACGTCGTGGCGTGGGCGGTGCGCTCGACCGGCGTCGTCGACCGGATGCTGCTGAAGATCCTCGGCGGCGGCGTCGGTGACCGTCGGCTCCTCGCCCGCGTCGTCGGGCCGGTCGCGGTGTCCAGCGCGTTCCTGAACAACACCCCGATCGTCGCGACCCTCGCCCCGCTGATCCGCGACTGGGCGGAAGCACGCGACAAGGCACCGTCGCGCTACCTCATGCCGCTGTCGTTCGCGGCGATCCTCGGCGGGACCATGACGTCGATCGGGACGTCGACGACGCTCGTCGTGAGCGGTGCGATCTCGAACCCGGCCACCTTCGCGATGAAGCCGTTCTCCCTGTTCGAGGTCAGCGCGGTCGGCATCCCCGTGGCGATCCTCGGTGGGCTCGCCGTCGTCATGCTCGCCCCGAAGCTGCTGCCGGACCGCGTGGCGCCGTCAGACGGGGTGCAGAACAGCCGCGAGTACGCGTTCCAGATGCGGGTCGAGGCGGGCGGCGCCCTCGACGGCACGATCGTCGAGGACGCGGGGCTGCGCAACCTCGCCGGCGTCTACCTGGTGCGCCTCGACCGCGGCGCGGAGACCATCGCCCCGGTCGCGCCGACCCAGGTCCTGCGCGGAGGTGACCAGCTCACCTTCGCCGGCCGCGTCAGCAACGTCCGTGACCTCGAGCAGATCGCGGGGCTCGTCTCCGCCGAGGAGGAGCACTACGAGACGGTCGAGACGAAGCGCGCCTTCCGGTTCTACGAGGCGGTCGTCGGGCCACGCTCGTCGCTGGCGGGGCGCACGCTCAAGGAGATCGGCTTCCGAGCCCGGTACGGCGCGGCCGTCATGGCGATCCACCGCGCGGGGGAGCGCCTCGACACCAAGCTCGGGCAGGTCCCGCTGCGCAGCGGCGACGTCCTGCTGCTCGTCGGCCCGCCCGGTGCCCAGCCCGAGTGGGAGGCCGGCCACGACTTCCTGCTCGTCAACTCGGTGTTCGACCGCCCCAAGGTCGAGCCCCGTCGGGCCGCGTTGATCTTCGCGACGATCGTCGGGATGGTCCTGATCGCCGGGACCGGGATCCTGTCGATCCTCCAGGCCTCGCTGCTCGCCGTCATGGTGCTCGCGGTCACGAAGACGATCCGGCTCTCCGACGCGCGCGACTCGATCGACCTCGACGTCATCCTGATCGTCGCCGCTGCGCTCGGGATCGGCGCGGCCGTCGAGGCCAGCGGTCTGGCGGCGTTGGCCGCCGAGTCCATCGCGGAGCTGGCCGGTGGGTCGAACCAGGTCGTCGCGCTCGCCATCGTCATGCTCGGCACGGTCCTGATGACCGAGCTGATCTCGAACGCCGCGGCAGCCTCGATCATGATCCAGATCGCCCTGCCCGTCGCCGCCGCGACCGGCATCGACCCCAGGGGCGCGGCGATCGCGGTGGCGCTGATGGCGTCGGCGTCGTTCCTGACCCCGGTCGGCTACCAGACCAACACGATCGTCTACGGGATCGGTGGCTACAAGTACACCGACTACTGGAAGTTCGGCCTGCCGATCTCGCTGATCAGCTTCGCCGTGACGTTGACGATGGTCAGCCTCGTCTTCTGACGCGTCGCACATGCATGCCTGTTGCTCACTTTCCCCGTGCATCACAGGGGAAGTGAGCAACAGACGCGTCTGGCGCGTCGACTGAGCAACAGCCGAGCTCAGCTGCGGTCGGGCCAGGTGAGGTTCGCGTGGATCTCGCGCGTCGCCTGGCTGCGGTTCAGGGTGTAGAAGTGCAGGCCCGGGGCGCCGGCGTCGAGGAGGTCCTGGCAGAGCTGCGTCGCGAGCTCGACGCCGAGTCGACGGACCTCGGCAGGGTCGTCCTCGACCGCGCTCAGCCGCTCGGACAGCCACTCCGGGACGGCGGCTCCGGAGAGCTCCGCCATGCGCCGGATCGAGCTGACGTTGGTGATCGGCATGATCCCGGGGACGATCGGCTTCGTGCATCCGAGATCGGCGAGATCGTCCACAAGGCCCTGCCAGTCGGCGACCTCGAACACGAACTGCGTGACCGCGAAGTCGGCGACCTCGAGCTTGTGCGCGAGCCACTTGCGGTCGTGCGCGCGGTCGGGGGAGAGCGGGTGCACGTACGGGTGGGCGGCGACGCCGATCGAGAACTGGTCGCCGCCGACCTCGCGCGCGAGCTCGACGAGCTCGGAGGCGAACTGGATGTCCGGCCAGCCGGCCTCGGGGTTCTCGCGCGGCGGGTCGCCGCGCAGCGCCATGATGTTCTCGACCCCGGCGTCGCGGTAGTGCGCGAGGATCGTCGCGAGCTCCGCGCGGGTGTGGCCGACGGCGGTCAGGTGCGCCATCGCGGACATCGACGTGCGCTCGCCGAGGTCGACGACGATCTGGTGCGTGCGCTCGCGGGTGGAGCCGCCGGCGCCGTAGGTGACCGACACGAAGTCGGCGCCGAGGGGCTGCAGCTCGTTGATGGCACGACGGAGGTTCGCGTCCCCGTCCTCGGTCTGCGGCGGGAAGAACTCGAACGATGCGGTCGGTGCTCCGGCGAGGAGGTCAGCGATGCGGGCCATGGGAAGTGCTCCTGAGGGGCGCTGCACCCGGACGTCGACTGACGTCGCGGGGTTGCCGTCAGGGGGCGGGCTCGCGGCTGACTGCTGGGTGCAGGTTATCGGGGTGTGGTTCGCCGCCAACCGCCGGACGGCGGGCGGTGTCGAGGGCGAGGAGCGCACAGACTTAGATAGTGACTTGTCACTATCTAAGTTCTGGGGCATGCTCACTCCATGACCACCACCGACACCCCCATGACGCAGGCCGAGCGTCGAGCCCGCACCCAGCGGGCCCTGCTCGACGCGACCCTCGAGGTCCTGGTGGCCGACGGGTTCGCGAACACCACGACGACGGCGATCTGCGCACGCGCCGGGGTCTCGCAGGGCGCGCTGTTCCGCTACCACGAGACCAAGGCTGATCTGCTCGTCGCCGCGCTGCGCGAGCTGTTCGAGCGCCTGTACGTGACCTTCGCCGGCGAGTTCGCGCTCCTCGCCGAGCGCGAGGACCGGATCCGCTCCGCCGTCGATGCGCTCTGGGACCTCTTCCAGCGGCCGGACACCCTCGCCGCGCTCGAGCTCTACGTGGCCGCGCGGACGGACGCGGACCTCGCCCCGGCCATGCGCGAGCTCGAGCTCGCGCACAACGAGCGCATCCTCGCGCTCGCTGCTGAGACCCTGCCCGACCTCGCGGACCGCGAGGCGTTCCGTCCGACCATCCGCCTCGTCATCGACGCCATCCAGGGCGCGGCCATCCGCGCCGTCGCGGGCGGCGACCCGGAGCTGCTCGCGCAGGAACGTGAGGCGCTCGTCGTCATCGCCCAGCTCGCCGTCACCGTCATCTGAAACGTCCGACCACGCAACCGCAAGGCACCTCATGCTCACCGACGTCCCACCGATCCTGATCTGGGCGATCCCGCTGTTCGTCCTCGCCGTCGTCGTCGAGATCGTCGACATGATCCGTGACGGGGAGGTCGCGCACCCCGACCGCGCCGACACCCGCACGTCGCTGATCATGGGCCTCGGCTACCTCGCGATCGAGGGGATCTTCTGGAAGGCCCTCGTGCTCGGCGGATACCTGTGGATCCACGAGCACGTCGCGCTCTTCGACCTCGGCTGGACGTGGCCGGTCTGGATCATCGCCGCGTTCGCCGACGACCTCTCCTACTACTGGTACCACCGGCTCAGCCACGAGGTCCGGATCCTGTGGGCCTCCCACGTCGTGCACCACTCGAGCCAGCAGTACAACCTCTCCACCGCGCTGCGCCAGACCTGGTCGCCGTTCCACGCCTTCCTGTTCTGGCTGCCGATGGTCCTCATCGGGTTCCACCCCGTGATGATCCTGACGCTGCAGGCCGGGAACCTGATCTACCAGTTCTGGATCCACACCGAGCGCATCGACAAGCTCGCCCCCGTCGTCGAGCTGGTCTTCAACACCCCGAGCCACCACCGTGCCCACCACGGCTCGAACGACGTCTACCTCGACAAGAACTACGGCGGGATCCTCATCGTGTGGGACCGCTGGTTCGGGACCTTCGAGCCCGAGGTCGAGCCAGTTCGTTACGGGCTGACGACCAACATCGACACCTACAACCCCGCTCGGGTCGCAACCCACGAGTACGCGGCGATCTGGCAGGCCGTCACCCTCCCGGAGCTGCGCTTCCGTGACCGCGTCGGCGTGCTCCTGCGTGGTCCCGGCTGGAGCCCGCCGGCCCCGTCCGAGCCCCGGGCCACCGTCGCCGTCTGACCGTCAGCGGGCGAGCTTCATGCGGAGGTCGACGCAGACGACGCTGTCGTCGCGGATGAAGACCGGGTTGAGGTCGAGCTCCGCGATCTCCGGCAGATCCTCGACCATCGCGTTGATGCGGTGCAGGAGATCCTTGAGCCCCTCGATGTCCTTCGGCGTGTCGCCGCGGTAGCCGTCGAGCAGCGGCTTCATCCGGAGGCCGTCGAGCATGTCGTCGACGTCGACGTCGGTCAGCGGGGTGATCCGCACCGACACGTCCTTCAGCAGCTCCACGAGCGTGCCACCCATGCCGGTCATGACGATCGGTCCGAACGACGGGTCGTGGCTGACGCCGACGACCATCTCGATGCCGTCGTCGACCATCTCCTGGACGACGTAGGCGTCGGCGTGCTCGGCGAGGTCGTGGGCGATCAGCGACTCGCGGATCTCCTCGATCGCCTTCGCGACGGCCTTGGGGGAGTCCAGCCCGAGACGCAGACCACCGACGTCGGCCTTGTGGATCGGTGCGGCGACCTTCACGGCGACCTTCGCGTCGATCCACTCCTGCGCCTTCGCGCCGGCCTTCGCGGACGTGACGATGCGCGACTTCGCGAGCGGGACGCCGTACGCGCGCAAGATCGCCTCGGCGTCGGCGTTCGACAGCCACACCTCGGTGCGCTCCGGTGCGCTGTGCGAGCGGTCCTCCTGGTCACCGAGCGCGTCAGTCGTGTGCGTGCTGCCGAGCACCTTCGTGGCGCCGTCGGCGGTGGCCGCCGTCAGGGCGGCCTCGACGACGGAGCGGCCGAGATCTTCGTCGATGTCGTCGGGTCGCACGACGTGGCCGACGGGGCGCTGGACCCACTGGCCGTACTCGGCGACGCGTCCGAGCGCGCGCGCCGCGTCCTCCGGGAAGCCGAACGTCGGGATGCCGGCGGAGGCCAGCCCGCCCGGCAGGTCGCGCGCGTTCATGAACACCGAGATCACGGGGACGTCCGGGCCGAGCGCCTCCTTGCCGCGCACGATCCCCGCGGCGACGTCGGCCGGCTCGGTCGTGCCGGCGGGGATGAAGATGACGAAGACCGCGTCGATCTCGTCGGCGCGGCCGAGGATCTCGAGGCACCGTTCGTACGCCTCGGCGCTGGCTGAGGCGATCATGTCGACGGGGTTGCCGATCCCCGCCGCGGGCGGCAGCACCTCACGGAGCTTCGCCATCGTCGCCTCGGAGAGGGCCGGCGCGGACAGTCCGTTGGACTCGAGCGCGTCGGCGGCCAGGATCCCCGGCCCGCCGGCGTTGGTGAGGATCGCGACGTTCGGTCCCTTCGGGGCGGCCTGCGTCGACAGCAGCGTGGCGACGTCGAACAGCTCCTCGAGGGTGTCGGTGCGGATCACGCCGGTCTGTCGGAACAGGGCATCGACCGCCACATCCCCGGCCGCGAGGGCGCCGGTGTGCGACGACGCAGCCCGCACGCCCGCGGACGTGCGCCCCGACTTCACCACCACGATCGGCTTCTTGCGCGAGACACGACGGGCGATCCGGGAGAACTTGCGCGGGTTGCCGAACGACTCCATGTACATCAGGACGACGTCGGTCTCGGGGTCGTTCTCCCAGTACAGGAGCAGGTCGTTGCCGGAGATGTCGGCCTTGTTGCCGATGGAGACGAACGTCGAGATGCCCAGCCCGAGAGCGTCCGCGTGCTCCAGGACGGCGAGGCCGAGCGCCCCGGACTGCGACGAGAAGGCGAGGCGGCCGGGGGGCGGCAGGATCGTGGAGAACGTGCCGTTCATCCGCAGGTCCTCACGCCCGTTCAGCAGCCCCATGCAGTTCGGACCGATGATGCGCGTCCCGTACGACCGGGCGATCGCGAGCAGCTCGTCCTGCGCGGCGCGACCCGCGTCGTCGGTCTCGCCGAAGCCGGCCGAGATGATGCAGACGGCCTTCACGCCCAGCTGGCCCGCTTCCTCGAGCACGCCGGCGACGTACTTCGCCGGCACGCACACGAGCACCATGTCCGGCACCGCCGGGCAGTCCGTCAGCGACGCGTAGGCCGCGACGCCCTGGACGTAGGCCGCCGAGACGTTCACTGGGTAGACGACGCCGCTGAACCCGGCCTGCAGCAGGTTGTCGAAGACGAGCCCGCCGATCGACGTCTTGTCCCGGGAGGCCCCGACGACGGCCACACGCTCCGGGTTGAAGAACCGGTGCAGGGCGGCGGACGCAGCGATGCGCTCGTCCTCGGCGACGACGCGGAGGAACTCCTCGGTCATCTCGAGCTCGAAGTCGGCGGTGACGACGGTGTCGTGGCGCGACGCCTGGTGCTCGAGCCCGAGGTCGCGCACGAGCGCCAGCATGCGGCTGTTCTCGGCGAGGATGTCGCCGGTCAGCCGTTTCACGCCGGCCTCCATCGCGGCCTGCGCGACGTGGCGCAGCAGGGCGGTGCCGATCCCGCGACCCTGGAACTGGTCCTCGATGAGCGCGGCGTACTCGGCCCGGGTGGCGTCGTCGACGTCGCGCTCCCAGCGGGCGACGCCGACGATCTGCTCGTCGTCGCCACGCCCCATGGTCGCGACCAGGGCGTACTGCTCATCCGGGTGGAGGTCCGTGAACTTCTTGACGTTGCCCTTCGTCAGCTCGAAGTGGCCGTGGAAGCGCAGGCGTCGGGAGTGCGCAGAGACCCGGCCCCACATCTCGAGGAGGCGGTCCTCGTCGTCGCGCCGGATCCGGCGCAGGTGGATGGTCGTCCCGTTGGGGAGAACGTGGTCGTGGGTCGCGTCCGTGGGGACCGAGGGCATGCGGGTGCCTCTGCTGGATGGCGGGGGAGGTGCGGTTGCGGGTGCTGGCGCAGGTGATGGTGACGCAGCCGTGCCCGCCGTGCCGGAGATCAACTCTTCCAGATCGGTTGCGGTGGCGTCGTCCTGACCCCAAGATGGTGCCTCGGCGAACCTTCGGGACGTCAGCCCCTCCGGATGTCCGTCCTCGAACGAGGAGTACGACATGGCCAACGAGCACCCCGACGTCGGACTCGCTCGGGCCGAGGCCCAGCTCGACCGACTGGACGAGCTCACCTCGGAGCGCGAGTCCCGGACCCCGGTCTATGACCGCACGGTCACCCGTGAGTTCAGCGGCGACGGCTTCCACGTCGAGGAGGCGGCCGACGCCGACGTCGACGACGATCCGGACACCCCGCACGTCTCCTACGACGGCGCGGAGGCGGTGATCGACGGCTTCAACGAGGCGTTCAACGCCCGCGACGTCGACGCCGTGCTCGAGGCCTGCGCCGAGGACGTGGAGGCTCCCGGCCTCGCGGGGGACGCGAAGGGGCTGTGCGCGTCGCTCGAGCAGCTGTGGGAGCGCCGGCCGAACGTGATGCTGACGCGTGGTGAGCTCGACGACCGGGTCGTCAGCGTCATGTGGGAGATCGGCGAGGGCGGCGCTTGGTGGCGCGTCGCGCCGATCTACTTCGACATCGAGGACGGTGCGATCGCCGTGATCGAGCTCGACGACGACCGTGTCGCGCTCGACGCGATCATCACCGAAGCCCCCGAGGCCGAGTTCGAGGAGGGCTCGACCTGGCAGGAGTGGGAAGACGGCGTCCCCGCCGACTGACGTGGCCGCACCCTCGTTCAGCTCGGGGCCGGCGCCCCGCGTGGGTCGTCGAGCAGCGTGGTGATGTCGTCGAGCGGGCCGTAGTGCTGGAAGCGGAACCACTGGGGGCCGGTCGGCTGCTCGGGGCGTTCGTCCAGCAGGACTGCGTCGACGTCCTGGCCGAGCGCCTGCCAGTCGGCGAAGCTCAGCTCACGGTCCTCCCACGCGAAGCGCGGCGGGCCCGGGACGGTCACGTAGCGGTTGGCGACGAAGCGGTTGCTCGTGACGTCGAACGCCTCGACGTGTACGCCGTCGGGCACGAGGATCCCTGTCGAGGTCCGCGATTCGAGCACGTTGTTCTCGACCAGCAGGTTCTGCACGACGCGAGGCCCACCGACGGCGGAGGCGCCGCGGTCGCGGTCGATCGCGAGGATCGCGTGGTCCTGGTCGACCACCCAGTTGTCGCGCACGGTGGTGTCGGGCGAGTTCGAGACGAAGATCCCGGCTCCGGGAGCGTCCTCCGACGGTGAGCCGTTGGCGCGGACGATGTTGTTCTCGATGAGCGCCGGCCCGAACGAGATCTCGTAGAAGATCCCGAAGACGGTGTTGTTCTCGACGAGGTTCCCACGGATGACCGCACCGATGCAGTCGACGTCGACCCACTGGCCGGGTCCGTTGTTGTCGTGGACCCAGTTCTGCTCGAACAGCATGCCGGTGAAGCAGTTGGTGAACTTCGTGCCGCCACCCTCGAACGCCCACGGGATCGTGAGCTCGCGGTTGTCGTGGATGTTGGTGGTGCGCATCGTGTACGGGATGGACTCACCCTCGGACGGACCCTGCCGGTAGGCGGCCTGCCCGACGACGCCGATCTGGCCGTTGTGGTGGGTGTCGCAGTGCTCGACGACCATCCCGGGACCCATGCCGATCCCGCCGCCGTGGTTGTAGCGGGTCTCGCAGAAGCGGATCGTCCACCGGGTGGTGTTGTGGCCGTTGATCGCCCCACGGCTGGTGCGGTTGGCGTAGCGCTCCACGACGAGGTTCGCGATGGTGACGTCGGCGACGTACTCACCTTCGAACGCGAAGTCCTGGGCGGAGGTCTCGATCAGCCCGAGCGTGGCGGGGTCGTCACCGATCCAGATGCGATCCTTGCCGCGCTCGAAGAACCAGGTGCCGGGGCGGAGGTTCTTGAACGCGCTGACGTGCAGGACCCGCTCGCCGTCGACGAACAGCTCCTCTGGGTACCAGTCGCGGGCGCGGCCGCCGTTCTGCTGGCCGACGACGTCGAACTGCTGGGTCTGGCCGTCGATGACCCAGAAGCCTTCCTCGAGCTTCCAGTCGGCGTCGGTGACGTCGCGCGCGCCGGACATGATCGCGCCCGGCTCGCCGATGAAGGTGTCGCGGTCGCGGGGGATGACCTTCTGCTCGCGGTGCAGGCCCGACGCGATGATGAAGGTCGAGCCCGGGGCGTTGGCGTCGACGGCTGCCTGGAAGTCGTCGCCGACCTCGAGCCGGACGGTTGCCGGCACGTCGCTCGTCGGGGTGCCACGCGGCGTCGACGGGGTGACCCCGGGGAGCGGGGTCTGCGTCGTCCCGGGGCCGTCGTCGGGGTCGGGGCCGCCGAGCGCGACCGCCAGGCCGATCAGGAGCGCGAGCGCGACGATGACCGCGACGATGGTGCTGATGCGTCTGCCGGTCACGTCGCTCCTGAGGTCGGGCGGTGCTGCATGGTGACCGCTTCGAGAGGTTCGCGCGAGTCACAGTGTGGTCGTTCGGGCGACGGGTCAGCGATACTGATGCCCCTGCTCTCAGCCCGGAACCGCATCTGATGAAGATCCTGCTCGCCGTGTTCGACTGCCAGCCCGGCGCTGGCTCCGAGCGCGGCAACGGCTGGAAGTGGGCGACGACGCTGGCGCGCGACCACGAGGTCGTCGCGCTGACCGACCACTACTTCCGCGACGACATCGAGGCGGAGCTCGCCGCGAACCCGCGCGAGAACCTGCGCTTCGAGTACGTCGGCACGGAGATGTCCGGCGGCCGCCTCAAGCGCTGGATGCACTACCGCCGGTGGCAGCAGGCGGCGCTGGAGCGAGGGCAGGAGCTGCACGCCGCGGAGCCGTTCGACGTCGTCCACCAGTGCACGACCGGCGCGCACCGCGTCCCGAGCGAGCTGTGGCGGCTCGGCGTCCCGTTCATCTGGGGCCCGGTCGGGGGCGGCGAGACCGTCCCGGTGGCCTTCTACGCCCCGAAGTGGCTGGGCTGGCACCAGGCGGGGCGTGAGCTGACCCGTGAGCTCAGCAACCGCATGGCCAAGCGCGACCCGAGGCTGCAGGCCTGCGCGCGCAACGCGGCCGTCCTCGCGGTCAGCACCCAGCAGACCCTTGACGCCTACCCGGCCGATGCCCACGACCACGCGATGATCGTGCAGAAGAGCACGATGGAGCGCGGGGAGCTCGCCCGCATCGCGGAGCTGCGCGCGGAGGCCGGCCCCGAGACCGGGCTCGCCTGCTTGTACGTCGGCCGTCTGCTGGGCTGGAAGGGCTCCTCCTATGCCCTGCGCGCCTTCGCCGAGTACGCGAAGGACCACCCCGCCGCGACGTTCGACGTGTACGGCCGCGGCGTCATGGAGGACCACCTCCGCGACCTGGCCGTCGAGCTCGGCGTCGCCGACAGGGTGACGCTGCACGGCCGGGTGCCCCGCGAAGACGTCCTGAAGGCCTACGCCGCGCACCACGTCTTCCTCTTCCCGAGCCTTCACGACTCGTCCGGCTACGTCATCCTCGAAGCGATGGCGGCCGGCCTGCCGGTCGTCTGCCTCGACGTCGGTGGTCCGGGCGCGATGGTCCCCTCGGACGGCGGCGTGAAGGTCGCGCCGATCTCGCCGGAGCAGGCCATCCGCGACCTCGCCGAGGGGCTGAGGATGCTCACCCACGACCGAGCTGCCTGGGAGTCCGCCTCCGCCGCCGTCCGCGCGTTCGCGCTCGACCCGTCGAACACCCCGACGATCGAGGAGATCGTCGCCCAGGTCTATGCCCCGGTGTCATGATCTGACCGCGTCGGCGTGCAGCCTGCGACCAGTTGGCCGGTGAGCCGGTGGAGGGGACGGCGCGCCTCGCGTACCCTTCGATGACCTGATCTGTCGCGCAGAGTGCCGAGACAACCTCTCACCGCGTTGAGCTCTCTCCGGGGCTGCTCACGCGCGCTTCTCTGTGCCGGCCGGTTGCTCCCAGACGTTGTCATGAAGGACGTGCGTTGAAGAAAGCGTTGATCACCGGCATCACCGGCCAGGACGGCTCGTACCTGGCGGAGCTGCTGCTCGAGAAGGGCTACGAGGTCCACGGCATCATGCGTCGTGCCTCGCACTTCAACACCCAGCGCATCGACCACATCTACCAGGACCAGCACGAGGACGACGTGCGGATGGTCCTGCACTACGGCGACCTCAGCGACGGCTCCCAGATCGCGCGGCTCATCCGCACGACCGAGCCCGACGAGATCTACAACCTCGGCGCCCAGAGCCACGTCGCGGTCAGCTTCCAGCAGCCGGAGTACACCGCTGACGTCGACGGGCTCGGCGTCACGCGCATCCTCGAAGCGATCCGCGACACCGAGGTCGACACGCGGTTCTACCAGGCAGGCACCTCCGAGATGTTCGGTGACGCCCCGCCGCCGCAGAGCGAGAGCTCGCCGTTCCAGCCGCGGTCGCCGTACGCCTGCGCGAAGGTCTACGCCTACCACCTGGTGAAGAACTACCGGGAGGCGTACGACATGTTCGCCACCAACGGGATCCTGTTCAACCACGAGTCGCCGCGTCGTGGCCCGACCTTCGTCACCCGCAAGATCACCCGCGCGGTCGCCGCGATCGTCGCCGGGCAGCAGGAGAAGCTGTACCTGGGCAACCTGGACGCCAAGCGCGACTGGGGCCACGCCCGCGACTACGTCGAGGCCATGTGGATGATGCTCCAGCACGACGTGCCGGGCGACTTCATCCTCGGCATGGGCGAGACGCACTCCGTCCGCAAGTTCTGCGCGCTGGCCTTCGGGCACGTGGGCCTCAAGTGGGACCCGTTCGTCGAGGTCGACCCGCGCTACTTCCGTCCGACCGAGGTCGAGCACCTCCACTCCGACCCGACGCGCGCCAAGGAGATCCTCGGCTGGGAGCCGAAGACGACCTTCTCGCAGCTCGTCGAGGAGATGATGGAGAGCGACCTGCGCGACCACGGCGTCGACGGCATCGCCGGTGCCCGCGCGATCGTGTCGGCGAAGTTCGCCGAGGACGTCCGCGGCGACGCGGAGATGCTGCTCAAGGGCGCCGACGACCTCGACGTCAACCCGGAGGATCTCCCGGCGCACCTGCGCAAGATCCCGCCGACGGCCTGACGGAGACGACGTGAGCATCGCAGCAGACCCCTACGACCTGACCGGCAAGCGTGTCTGGGTCGCCGGACACCGCGGCCTCGTCGGCTCCGCCATCGTGCGGCGCCTTGAGTCCGAGAACATCGGCGACCTCATCACCGCCACGTCGAGCGAGCTCGACCTGACGCGCCAGGCCGACACCGAGGCGTTCGTCGCCCGGACGAAGCCCCACGTCTCGATCATCGCCGCGGCGAAGGTCGGCGGCATCCACGCGAACCGGTCGGCGCAGGCCGAGTTCCTGTACGACAACCTGATGATCTCGGCCAACACCGTCGACGCCAGCCATCGTGCCGGCGTCGAGAAGGTCGTCGTGCTCGGCTCGTCGTGCATCTACCCGAAGCAGGCGCCGCAGCCGATGAAGGAGGAGCACCTCCTCACCGGGCCGCTGGAGCCGACCAACGAGGGCTACGCGATCGCGAAGATCGCGGCGCTCGAGCTCACGAAGATGTACCGCCGCCAGTACGGCGCGGACATGATCTCGCTGATGCCGACGAACATGTACGGCCCCGGCGACAACTTCGACCTGAAGAACTCCCACGTCCTGCCGGCGCTGCTGCGCAAGCTGCACACCGCGAAGGAAGAGGGCGCGGCGACCGTCGAGGTCTGGGGAACCGGGCGACCGCGCCGCGAGTTCCTCTACAACGACGACCTCGCGGATGCGACCATCCACGCGCTCAAGCACTACGTCGGTGAGGAGCACCTCAACGTCGGCGTCGGCGAGGACATCTCGATCGGTGAGCTCGCTCAGCTCATCGCCGACGTCGTCGGCTGGGACGGCGAGTTCGTCTTCAACACCGAGATGCCCGACGGCACGATGCAGAAGCTGCTCGACGTGACGAAGCTGGCCGAGACCGGCTGGAAGGCCCAAGTCGACCTTCGCGAGGGCGTCGCCGCCACCTATGCCTGGTTCCTCGAGAACATCGACACCGCACGCGGCCTCTGACCGCAACGACTTCCGCACCACCACGGAGCCCACGCTCCGTACCAAGGACAGCCGATGGAGCCCACGACACTGGATCATCGCGAGGGGCCCGGCCTCGTCGCGAGCGTGCTGCGTCACAAATGGCTGGTCGTGGCGATCACGCTCACGGGCACGATCCTCGCGTACGTCCTCGGTGGCCTCGAGCCTGAACGCTTCGACACGAGCGCACGCCTCGTCCTGACCGACCTCGACGACAGCGTCCTCGCGCCGCAGCAGAAGACCGACCCGGCCGACATCGTCCGCGGTGAGGCCCAGACGATCAGCGGCCGTGGCCTGCGTGAGCTCGTCGCCAACAGCCTCGGGCTCGCCCCCGTCGAGGTGCGTGACCGCGTGTCCGTCACCGCGGCGCCCGAGACCCGCACCATCATCATCGGGGCCAGCGGCCCGAGCGGCGAGCTCGCCGCCGAGCTCGCGAACACCGTGGCCACCGTCTACCGCACCCAGCGCAAGATCGAGGAGACGGCGCGCGCCGACGCTGCCAAGACCCAGCTGCGCCTCGCCATCGACGACATCAACGACGAGATCCGCCTCCTCGGTGGGGCCGTGCTGAACCAGCAGGCCATCGAGACCCAGGCGCTCGTGAACCGCAAGGCCGCGCTCGAGGGCCAGATCGTCACCATCGACACCTACATCGCCCTCTTCGGCGACGGCGTCGAGCGCTTCGAGGGTGCTGAGCCCACCCAGCAGCCGAGCGCCCCGAACCCCGAGAGCGCCGCGCTCATCGGCCTGCTCCTCTCCGCGCTGGTCGCGGTCGCGATCGCGTACTGGCGTGCGGGCCGCTTCGACCGGGTCCTCACCGCGGACGACCCGGCCTCGATCCTCGGCGCCCCGCTGCTCGGCGAGGTCCCGGACCTGCAGGGCGTCCCGGACGCGCGCGTCGCGGAGGCGTTCCTCTTCGTGCTCTCGTCGGTGGAGTTCGCGCTCCAGCGGATCCGCGGCAAGTCCGTGCTGATCACGAGCCCCGTCGCGTCGACCAACAAGACCGAGTCGGCGCTGCACCTGAGCGCCGCCGGCGCACGCGACGGTCGTGAGACGATCCTCGTCGACGGCGACATCCGTCACCGCGCGCTCTCGCGCGCCATCGAGATCGACAAGCTGAACGGGCTGACCGAGCTCGCGTCCGGCGAACGCTCCGTCGAGGAGTGCATCTACAACTACTACGTCGCCGAAGACCTCAGCCTTCCCGTCGTCGCCGCAGGGCGTGGCGCGACGGACACCCAGTCGTTCGTCCGGACGACCGGCTTCCGCAAGGCGATGCTGGAGCTGAAGGAGGAGGCCGAGCTGATCGTCGTCGACGCCGCACCGCTGCTGTCGGTCGCCGACACGTCGGTCATCGCGGGCCAGGTCGACGGCCTCGTGCTCGTCATCGAGCGCGGGGCGCCGGTCCAGCAGCTGATCGAGGTCCGTGAACGCCTGGCCTTCGTGTCTGCGCCGCTGCTGGGATACCTCTACATCAACGACTCCGCGCCCGGCCCCATGTCGCTGGCGGGCCGCGGCAAGGGCAGCAGCAGCTCCTCGAACGGGGCCGTCCCGTCGATCACGCCGCGTCGCGCCGCGAGCGTCGGCGCCGAGCGGAACCGCTGATGGCCGAGGAGGCCATGGCCTTCACGCTGCCGGAGCGGGCCGACATCGTCGGCTCGCAGATCTCGATGACCTCGTACGCCGAGGTGCTCGACCTCGTCGCAGACCGCCCCGCGGACCGCTCGCTGACGTTCTTCTTCTGCAACGTCCACTCCGTGATGACCGCGCGCGAGGACGCCACGCTGGCGGCCGCGATCGCCCGCGTCGACGTCGCCACGCCCGACGGCATGCCGTTGGTCTGGGCGCTGCGCAAGACCGCCAACCCCGACCAGGAGCGGGTCTACGGGCCGGACCTGATGGAGCTGGCGCTCCCACACGGCGTCGAGCTCGGCTGGAAGCACTACCTCTTCGGCGCCACCGACGAGACGCTGGACCTGCTCGTCGAGGCAGCCGAGACCCTCGCGCCCGGCGTCCAGATCGTCGGTCGCAACGCACCGCCGTTCCGACCGCTCACCGACGACGAGCAGCAGGCCGTCCTCGACGACGTCCGCGCGTCCGGCGCCGACATCCTCTGGGTCGGTCTCGGGATGCCGAAGCAGGAGCTGTGGGTGGACCGGATCCGCGAGGAGCTGCCCGGCGTCGCGATCATGGCCGTCGGCGCAGCCTTCGACCTGTTGTCCGGCAACGTCCCGCAGGCACCGGACTGGATCCAGGAGCGTGGCCTCGAGTGGGCCTACCGGCTGAAGCAGGAGCCCAAGCGGCTCTGGAAGCGCTACGCGAAGACGAACCCCGCGTTCGTGGCCGCGTTGGCGAAGCAGCTGGTGGACCAGCGACGCTCCGCGCCCCGTCCCGTCCGGTGACCGATCTGGACCCGGCGACCGAGACGCCCGACGCGCGCGCCGACGCCGACCTGTCACGCGACACGGTCTCCGGCATGCGCTGGACGCTGCTCCAGAGCGGGCTGTCCGCCGGGATGCAGATCATCTTCAGCGCGCTCATGGGCCGTCTCCTCACGCCGTCTGCGTTCGGGATCTTCACGGTCGGGACGCTCACGATCGGGCTGACCCGGTTCGTGGCCGAGATGGGCATCGGCCCCGCGCTCATCCAGAAGGAGACGCTCGACGACGACGAGATCCGCGCGGGCTACACCTCCAGCCTCGGTCTCGGCCTGTTCGTCGGCGGGGCGATCATCGCGTTCGCCCCGGCGATCGTCGACCTGCTCGGCAACGAGGACCTCGACCGCACGCTCGCGATCGGCGTCCTGCGCGCCATGAGCGCGAGCATCATCGTCCTCGGGTTCGGCAACACCGCCTACGCATTGCTGCGTCGTCAGCTCCGGTTCCGTGAGCTCGCCATCATCGAGACGACCGCGTTCTTCGGCGGCTTCATTGTGATCGGCCTCGGCATGGCGTTCGCCGGCGCCGGCGTCTGGGCCCTCGTCGGAGCCAACGTCGGGGCTGCGACGATCTCCACCACCCTGCGGATCCGCGCCGTGCGCCACCCCAAGCGGCCGATCTTCTCCTGGCCCGTCTACCGGCCGCTCTACAAGTTCGGTGCCCGGATCTCGGGGATCCAGCTGCTCAACTTCTTCACCAACCAGACGGACACGTTCGCCGTCACCGCCAACGTCTCGGACACCCTGCTCGGTCAGTACAACCGCGCGTTCTACCTCGTCAACCTGCCGATGAACCTGATGACGGACGCGCTCAGCCGCGTGCTCTTCCCGAGCCTCAGCCGCATCCAGGCGGATGTCGAACGGCTCCGTCGGGTGTACGTGTCGATGATCTCGGTGGCTGCGACGTTCCTCGTCCCCGTCACCGTCGGGGTCGCCGTGGCGGCGAACGAGCTCGTCTTCACCGTGCTCGGTGACCAGTGGGGGATCGCCGCGACGCTCGTCCCGTGGATGGCTGCGGCGAGCTCCTTCAGGATCATGTCGCGCTTCGCGATCACCGCGGTCCAGGCACGCGCGGAGCTCAGCAGGCAGCTGGGGTTCGAGCTCGTCTACGTGATCGCGCTGGCGGCCGGGATGATCTCCGTCGCCGGCGGGCCGCTCTGGTACTACGCCGCGGTGCTGACGCTCGGCGAAGGCCTGCGTCACGTCGGGTACCTGATCCTGCTCAACCGCACGATCGGGATGACGGCGGGCGAGGTCGTCCGCGCCTACGTCCCCGCGCTGGTCACCGCGGCTGGTGTCGGCGCCGTGATCGCGGCGATGCGGCTGCTGCTCGTCGGCGTCGACCTGCCGGTCGGGCTCGTCTTCGTCGGTGAGGGTGTCGCGGGCGCCGTCGCGCTGCCGCTGCTGCTGCGCTTCGGGCCGGTGTCGAGCGTTCGTCGCGAGCTCGCTCAGCGCCTCGGCGGAGCCGGCATGCTGGACCGTGGACGCGTGCGTCGCGGGGCGACGCTCGTCCTCGGCAGCGAGGGAGGAACCGGTGACGTTGAGCT
>CBDTYW010000016.1:0-26013 GCA_965364735.1 uncultured Nitriliruptoria bacterium | reverse complement strand
GATCCACATCCGCATGAGGTCGTCGTGGTTGCCCAAGGTCGCTTCCGCGCCGCTCTCGAGGAGCCACTGCACGACCCGTCGGAGCTCGCCGGCATCGTCCCGCCGGACTCACGGACGTCGTTCGACGTCCGCGAGGTCATCGCCCGCGTCGTCGACGGCTCACGCTTCCACGAGTTCAAGCCGCTCTACGGCGAGACGCTGGTCACCGGGTTCGCCCGCATCCACGGCCACCCTGTCGGCATCGTCGCGAACAACGGGATCCTCTTCCGTGAGTCCGCGCTCAAGGGCGCGCACTTCATCGAGCTGTGCAACCAGCGCGGCATCCCGCTCGTGTTCCTCCAGAACATCACCGGCTTCATGGTCGGCCGCGAGTACGAGGCCGGCGGCATCGCGAAGGACGGCGCCAAGATGGTGACGGCCGTCGCCTGCTCCACGGTCCCGAAGTTCACCGTCATCATCGGCGGTTCCTTCGGGGCGGGGAACTACGCGATGTGCGGCCGCGCCTACTCGCCGCGGCTCATGTTCACGTGGCCCAACGCCCGGATCTCGGTCATGGGCGGCGAGCAGGCCGCCACGGTCCTCGCCACCGTCAAGCGAGACGGCATGGAGGCCCGCGGCCAGGAGTGGTCCGCTGAGGACGAGGAGGCCTTCCGCGCTCCGCTCCGCGAGCAGTACGAGACCCAGGGCCACCCCTACTACGCCACCGCCCGCATCTGGGACGACGGGGTCATCGCCCCGCAGGACACCCGCACCGTCCTCGGCCTTGGGCTCTCCGCCGCCATGAACGCGCCGTTCGCCCGCCCCGACTGGGGCGTCTTCCGCATGTGACCTCGCCCGTCGCCGATCATCGATCGGCGTGAATCGGCGAGATACCGCCGTTCTGCTCCGAACGATCCTGACTCGCAATCAACCGGAGTGAATCGGCGAGATACCGCCGAACGGCTCCCATCGATCAGCGGCCTCGTCGCTGCGCGAGGGCGGCGGCGAGCTCGGCGAAGAAGCCGTCGCGGTCGTTCTGCCAGCGATCCCATGTGAGCTGGAGCACGAGCCATTCGTCGAGCAGCGCGACGGAGTTGGCGCGGCGAGCGTCGACGTCGAGGTGTTCACGGCGTGAGTGCCCACCGAACCCAACACACTCCACGGCGACCTTCCACGGGAAGACGACGTCGACGTGCACCGGGCCGGTCCTGGTCTCGATCCTCACCGGGGCGTCGGACGGGGCGAACCCGCGTCGACGCGCCTCCTCCCGGAAACGAGACTCCAGCGTGGAGTCGCTCCCATCGACCCGGAGGTCACCGAGCAGGCCGAGCAGGCGGCAACGACCAGGGATGCCGGTCAGCAACTCCAGAAGGTCCGACACCCGACCAAGGTCGGCGACCCGGCGTTGTCGTGCGTCGATCAGGAGGGATCGGAACGGGTCATCCTCGAAGACACGAACCGCCTGGATCAACGCGACCTCCGGGCCGCAGAGCTTCCCGTCGCGGTTGGCATCCAGCACTTCGCGGTGTGACGTCCTCAGCACCTCGATGCGGGGGCTCGAGAGGCGACGGTCATCGGGGACCACGATCTCGGGCCGGGGCGGGGCGCTGATCAGTCCATGCCGGTGCAGCACCGATCGACGGGCCCCGAGCGCCGGTGGTCCCGCCGACGCCAACGCGGCGGTCAGCAGCGTCGGATGATCCATCGGCGCCCCGGGGAGGAGCCAGACCCCAGCGTGGAGCTTGCGCCACCCGTGCCGCTTCGCGTGTTCCCGGAGGGTTCGTCGGGGGATGCCGACGCGGTCGGCGTCAGCGAGCAGGACGACGTTGCCCCGTCGGCGGGCGATCTCGGTCAGCTCGGTCCATCTCATCGCACCAGTCTGGGCGACGATCCCGGATCTGTGACGGGGTCGCCGAGATCTGTGGAGAACCGGATCGTGCGTCGATCGGAGCCGTTCGGCGAGATACCGCCGTTCTGCTCCGATCGATCGGCAGCCGTCATCCATCGGAGCGTTTCGGCGAGATACCGCCGATCCGCTCCGATCGATCCGCCGAGCGTGCTTGCGGGGTCAGCCGATGAGGCGGGCCTTGGCGAGGGCTTGGACACGGGAACCATCGGCCTGCTTGCCGACCTGGGCCATCGCGGCCTTCATGACGAGGCCCATCTCCTTGGGGGAGGTGGCGCCGACCTCGGCGACGGCGGCGTCGACGATGGTGGCGAGCTCGTCGTCGGTGAGCTGGGCGGGGAGGTAGCGCTCATAGACGGCCTGCTCGGCGCGCTCCTGCTCGGCGGACTCGGGACGTCCGCCGGCCTCGAAGCCCTCTGCAGCCTCACGACGGCGCTTGACCTCGGTGGTGAGCACGCCGATGACGATCTCGTCGGAGAGCTCGCCCTGTGGTCCCAGGCCCTCCTGCACGGCGCGGTTCTTCAGCGACGAGATGGCGAGGCGGAGCGAGTCACGCGTCATCGTGTCGCGCGCCTTCATGGCGGCCTTCATGTCGTCCTGGATCTGCTGCTGCAGGCTCATGCGAGGGTTCCGTTGTTGATCGTGAACCGAGAGCATGCCGGATGCCGTGCGGCCGGACAACGAGGACGCCCCCCCGCAACGAGTGCGGGGGGGCGATGATCGGCGGGCTGCCCCGAGCGGGTGTGGGGCGCCACGGCGGGCTCAGCGGGAGAGATGAGCACCGCATCGTCGAACAAGACGGGAGAGACTGGTTCGACTGCTGCCGATCGATCTCGAGGTGTGGACGCTCAGGAAGCGAGGTCCGTGGCGGCGTCGACGGCAGCCTCGGCGGTCTTCTTGACCGACGTGGTGGCCGACTTGACCTTGGTGGTGGCGGTCTTGCCCTGCTCGACGCCGGCCTCGATGGCCTCGTCGGCGGTCTTGCGGATGGAGGTCACCGCGCCCTTGATCTGGCCCTTGGCCGAGATGGCCTGGTCCAGGAGCTTCTTGACGGAGTCACGCGACGTGAACTCCTCGACCAGCTTCTTGCCGGCCTTGGCGCGGGAGTCGAACTCCTTCTCGAAGGTGGTGGCCTTCTCGTCGAGCTCGGAGACGGCCTTGCCCTTGAGGCCCTTGAGCTGCTCGACGATGGAGTCGAAGCGGCCCTTGACGTCGCCCTGGAGCTCGGTCGCCTGGTCCTTGGCCTTCTCCGGAAGCGCCTTGACGAACTTCGGGGCGTCCTCGCGGAGCTCCTTGACCTCAGCGTCGAGCTTGGTCGGGAGCGCCTTGACGAACTCAACCGTGTCGTTGGCGACGGCGGCGACGGCGTAGCCGGCCTCAGTCGCGAGGACGGCGAGGTCGCGCTCGTGCAGACGCGTGGTGGTCTTCTTGGTGGTCTTCTTGGTGGCGGTTGCCATGGTGGCTCCGATCCTGCTGGTGTGTGGTGGCTGTGGGTGGGGGAAGTGCTCCGGGAGCGACGTGTCGTCGGCGGCCGGAGCGGTCGAGAGGGGAGACGGAGCGGGAGCCGGAAGAGCTGCGGGAGCAAGCGTTTCTGGTTCTCCGTCCCCCCGCTGGACCGCTCAGGTCCCGGGGGGATCGCCGTTGCGGGCGACTGATGACAACATAGGCACCCACGCTTGCAACTGCAAGCAGAGCACTCGGCCGAACGGACATGTGCGCACGTAACGCTCATCATTGCAAGCGGAGTACGCCGCTTGGCCGCCGGTTTTCCGCCGTGGCGCCGCTCACGCGGCAGTTCGGTGCGTTCAGGCGTGAGCAGTCTGATGCGAGCACATGCAAGCACTCTGGTCGTGCCAGGTCAGCTGACCGGTGCCAGCCGGTGGACCGCGAGCTCCTCGGCGAACACCTTGCGGACGGGGCCGAGGTCCAGGGCGAACACCCGCTCCGCCATCATGGTGAGCTCGGTCAGCCAGTCGCCGTCAGCGCGTGTCTCCGGCATGACCAGCAGGTCGGCGCACGGTTCGTTCAGGCTGCGGACGTTCGCGAACCGGTCGACGATCCGGTAGCCGAGGTGGGCAAGGGTGGCTGCGGGGAGCGCGTTCGGGTCGGTGAGGTTGACCGTCACGGTGACCGTGTGTCCCTCGGGGACCCGAGGGAGGCGCAGGAGCCGCGAGGCCGGCTCGACCGGGACCCGCACGAGCAGCGCGCCGGGGGGCGGCCACGGCGTGGTGTCGTGGGTCTCGTCGAGGCGCACCATGGTGTTCCTGGCGGGGACGTGAGCGGTGTGGCGGGGGACACGGATGGTCTCACCGTCACACCCTCCATGTCACGCACCCCGGACGGTCGCGATGTGTCAGGAGGCCCTGCCCGGGCGTAGCGTCTGCGTGGTCCGACGGACCTCAAGTCGGCCCAGAGGTGGACCCACGTGACGATCTGCACCGTCGAAGGGCGCGGCGCGATCGCGGCGCGCGTCCACGACATGCTGAGCGACCAGCGAATCGAGTGGGGCGGCGAACGCACGATTGCGGCCGTCGGGCCGGGCGCGCGCGCTGGTCGGTCTCTCGACGTCACGGTGGTCTCCACCATGCGGAGCGATCAGCTCGCCGCCGAAGGCGTCACGCACGGCGTCGCTTCGTGCGGGCTGCACGGGCTCGGGGACGTCGTCGCCGAGCACGCCCTGGCGCATGCGGCGCGACCGGCAGTCGCGCACGTCGCCTGGGCGTTCCCGGATCGTGGCGGCCTGCTCCGACTGATGACGCCCGGACAGCGAAGCGTGCTCGCCGACGACCTCGCGCGCCCCGTCGTGGCATGGGAGGACGGGGCGCGCCGCGAGGAGCACCCGGCCGAGACCCGTCTGCTCGCGTGGTTCCCCCGCCCGCTGTCCGCGCAGCACGTCGGCGGCGTCCCCGGTCTCGAGCCCGAGCTGCTCAGGGCACGGCACCCCGCGCTCCGGGATGTCCGGACCAGCGTCGCGATGCGCTCGATGACCTCAGAGCTCATCCAGTTCCTCGGTCGCCGCGTGGTCACGAGCGACCGTGCACGGGCGCGGATTGCTGAGCGCATCCGGCGTCGCAAGGATGTCGGCGACGCGGCGCGCAGACAGCTGCGCTGGGCGGTCGTCGTCGAGGTCGTCGACGAGGACGGATCGCTCGTGCGGACCTGGGCCTCGGGGCGAGACCCGGTGGGCGTCACGTCGGCGATGCTCGTCATCGCGGCGGCTCGTGCCTCACACGCCCCGCCGAAAGGAATCGTCGGCCCTGGCGGGCTCGGCGATCCTGCCGCGATCCTCGACGGCGTCGGGGAGCTCGCGGGGATCCACTGGGGCCGGGTCGGTCGCGTGGAGATGCCCTGATCAGCCGAGCCCGGACGCTGGGTCGAGCAGCTCCGCCAGCACGATGGTCAGCCACACCGTGACGACCACGATCGTGTTGAACGTGGTGTGCCACACGGTGGAGCGCACCAGGGCCGCGGCCTGACGAAGCTCCGGAGCACGGGTACGGGCCAGCGCCACCGCGACCGATCCCGCGTCGAAGTCCTGCCGCGCAAGCTCGGCGGCTGCCCGCGACCGTTGCGTGGCGGCAGCAGCCCGCGACCGCTTCGAGGACCGGAAGGCGCGGCCCACCGTGGCGGACGGCTGCAGATCCTGGGCGTGCGCATGGCGGTAGACCTCGCCATAGACGAAGCCCGCCAGCCCGATGACGATCGCCGCGGCCACGGGGACGAGCATCACGAGGTGGACCGCCCCGAAGACGGCGGCTGCGCGGACTCGTCGACCGAGCGTGGCCTCCTCGAGCCCGGCCCGGAAGACCTCTTCCTCGAGCCAGGCCAGCCACGGCAGCAGGACCACCAGCAGCCCGAGGAACCCAGAGGTGAGCGCGAGCCACGGCCAGTTGACGCCCGTCTCGGGGACGGGGGTTGCGCGCGCTGCTTCCTCGAGGGGCACGAACACGGCGTTGCCGCTGAACCCGACCAGGTCTCCGAGGCCCCGCCCCGTGACCGGGGCGGCGCTCACGAGGACCACGAGCAGCACCGAGACGACGACGAGCAGCCCGAGCGCGCCACCGACGACGCGCCACGTCACCCCACGCCAGATCTCGCGGATCAGCGCACGGTGCGACCACGCCGAGCGCGCAGCCCGCACGAGGGCCACGACGATCCAGGCGGCGATCAGCAGGCGCAGTGAGGTCTCCACGCGCAGCATCGTACGGCCGTGTCGGACCTCACGGCTACGGTGCGCCAACCACGTGACGGTCGCGAGCAGGAGACGGGTGTGGCTGCCACGTCGTTGCTGGGCGATGAGATCGTCGGTGAGGTCCAGTCGACCTTCTACGCGGACGAGGACTCCGGCTTCGGCGTCATCGAGATGCTGCTCGTCGAGGACCCGGACGGAGCCGCGGAGGACGCCGAACCCGAGGAGCCTGAGGCGGTCCGGTGCACCGGACCGCTCGCGCGCGTCGTCGAGGGACAGGCGCTGCGCCTCGTCGGGTCCTACGTCGACCATCCACGCTACGGCCGCACCTTCGAGGCGACGTTCTACGAGCAGGTGACCCCGTCGACGGTGGCAGGTCTGCGCACGTTCCTTCGGTCCGAGCGCTTCGCCGACGTCCCGCCCCGGGTGATCACGCGCGTCCTGACGACGTTCGGCGCTGCTGCCGGCGGGATCATCGAGCGCCAGCCGGAGCGGATCTCCGCGGAGGCCGACGTCGACCCGATCCACGTCGAGAAGCTGACCCGAGCGTGGGAGGAGGGCCGCGTCATGGCGCAGCTCGTCCGTCTCGTCGAGCCGGTGAAGATGCCCACGGACGTCGTGCAGGCGATCGTGGGCTGGTTCGGACCGGACGCGGCGACGATCGCCAAGGAGGACCCGTACCGGTTGGTCGAGGTCCCGCGCTGTCGGTTCGCGCACGCGGACAGCCTCGCGAAGCATCTCGGGGTCCCGCTGGACGACACCTCGCGCCTCGTCGCCGGGGCGCGGGCGGCGCTCGGCGGTGCGCAACGCCGCGACGGCCACCAGTACCTCCCGCTGGCGGACGCGATCCAGGCGACGCAGCGCCTGCTGAACGTCGACGCGATCCTCGCCCGCGAGGGTCTCGACGGCGCGGTCGGATCCGGGCTCCTCGCGGTCGAGCGTCTCGATGAGGTCGACGGCCCTGTCGAGGCGGTCTACACCGCCCGCGGGATCGAGCACGAGGCCGGTCTCGCGGATCATCTGCTCGCACTCCGTGATGCGCCGACGCCACGGGCCAGGGCGCGGGCGACCCACGTGGACCTGCCGGCGGAGCTGACGATCGGACAGCAGGAAGCGGTCGTGGCGGCCTTCGAACACGCGGTGAGCGTCCTCACCGGCGGGCCGGGAACGGGCAAGACACGGACCATCGCCGAGATCGTGCGCAACGCCGAGACGTTCGGGCTCGACGTGGCGCTCTGTGCGCCCACGGGACGTGCAGCGAAGCGACTCGAGGAGCTCGTCGGGCGCCCAGCCACGACGATCCACCGTCTGCTCCAGGCCCGCCCGACGGGGGGCGGTGGCTTCACGTTCCGGCACGGCCCCGACGAGCCCCTCGAGCTCGACATGATCGTCGTCGACGAGGTGTCCATGTGTGACACGGCGCTCGCGTCGGCGCTCATCCGGGCGGTCGAGCAGGACGCCCACGTGATCCTCGTGGGTGACGCCGACCAGCTGCCGTCGGTGGGGCCGGGCGACGTGCTCCGCGACATCCTGCGGTCCAGCGCGATCGTGTCGACGCGGCTGACGGAGATCCACCGTCAGGCTGCCGGAAGCCGGATCGTCTCGTTGGCGCGCGAGGTGAACGCCGGCGACGTCGGGGTGCTGAAGGGCAACGACGGCGACGTGTTCCTTGCGGAGAGCGAGCGCAACGGCGTGGTGGCGCGCGTGGTCGAGGCGGTCGCGAACCGCATTCCCGGCTGGTTCGGCATCGAGTCGAGCGAGGTGCAGGTCGTCGCGCCGGTCTACCGCGGCCCTGTCGGCGTCGACGCGCTGAACGCGGCGCTGCGCGAGGCGCTCAACCCCGCGACCGACGCGCCGGAGATCGCCGGCATGCGGGTGGGGGACCGGGTCCTGCAGACCCGCAACGACCCCGACCTCGACGTGGCCAACGGCGACATCGGCACGGTCGTCGAGGTCCGCACGGGCAAGCAGCGCTCCCTCGTCGTCAAGTTCCCGCGTGGTCACGTTGACTACGACCCGAAGCAGGCCCGTGATCTCACCCACGCCTGGGCGATCACGGTGCACAAGTCGCAGGGAGGGGAGTGGCCCGTCGTGGTCCTCGTCTGCGACACGAGCCATCAGGGGATGCTCTGGCGCAACCTCGTCTACACCGCACTCACACGAGCGCAGCGGGGGCTGATCCTCGTGGGCCAGTCGTCAGCGCTGCGACGCGCCGCCGTGCACGACCGTCCGAGCAACCGCCACACGGGTCTGGCAGCACGGCTGCGTGCGGCGACCGCTTTGACCCTCAGCCCGCAGGGCGATGTGGTCGATGCAACGGTTCCGAACCAGGAGCCTGCATGACCTACGTCCCAGGGGGCGCCGCGAGGGCCATGCTCTGGGAACGTCTGCCCACGACGGTTGATGTCGGGTGGTGGGCCGAGCATGCTGCCGCGAGCCCCGACGGGCGCGTGCTCTATCTCGGGGCCGGCACCGGGCGCCTCGCCGTGCCGATCGCGCGGAGATGTCAGCGCGTCGTCGCGGTCGAGATCAGCGCCGCCGCCGCCGGGATCATGACGCGGCGCGCGGCTGCTGCCGGGATGTCTCACCTCGAGGTCATCGTTGCACCCGCTGAGGAGGCGGACGTGCCGGGCAACTTCGGCCGGGTCCTGCTGCCCTCCAACCTGCTGAACGAGCTCCACGATCCGGAGGTGCGGCTGAACGTGCTCCGGCTGGCATCGCGCGCCGTGTCACGACGGGGACGGGTCGTCATCCAGATCCTCAACCCGTACTGGCTCGCACGCGACGTCGAGGCTGAGGACGGCGTGCTCAGGTCGGTCGACGGGTCCAAGGTGCCCGTCAGGATCGCGCGCAAGGAGGTGTGGCCCTGGGCTCAGCGCCACTTCCTCCGGCTCGTCTACGTCTTCGCGGATGACGACCGGGTGGCGGAGGACGTCGACGTCGTCGCGCTGTATCCGGACGACCTGATCGCCTCGCTGCGCCGTGCGGGGCTCCGGATCGTCGAGCACTGGGGCGCGAACCCGGGCGTGGACCCGATCGACATGACGGGCAGCACGTGGCATCTGGTGTGCGAGCGGATCGACTGACCAGTTGCGCGATCGCCCCCGAGGCCGACATGATGGACATGTTCACCGTCGGATTGGCATCAGGAGCATGGGCGCGCATCCCCCCGCCGAACGCATGGCCCTCAGCCGCCGTGCGCCGAGACGCTTCGCGTCCGCACCGTTCGATGATCGGCTCGCCCAGCGTCTCCGCAACGCGCTCTCGTCCGAGCATGCGCGTCAGCCCTTCCATCTGCGCGACGTGCGGGAGGCAACCCGGCGGGTGACGCAGGTCCTGCGTGGCCTGTCGCTCGACCCGACGGTGATCCGCGGCGGACTCGACGTCGGCGGAGCCGAGCTCGACCACGTGTGGGCGGTCGCGGACGGCCGCGTCATCGATGTGGTCATCCCCGTGCACGACGCGGGGTTCCTGGCGACGCTGCGCGCCTATGTCGCCGGTGACCTGGAGCTCGAGGACGTCGATCGGCTCGGTGCTGCCCTCGCGATCGATCGTCGGGTGATCGGCGAGTACCCGGCCAACATCGGCTACGTCGGACTCCCGGTCTTCGGAAGCCGCAGCTGAGGGCTGAACCGACGGATTCTGGGAATCCTGTGGTCGGCGCGTCACTCAACGCGACAACGCTCGTTGAGTCCGACGAAGCAGCCCCGCGCCCTCCCACGGAGCCCACGAATGACCTCCCCAACCTCCCCGATCGCCCCGCGTCTGTCGTCCGTCATGGGCGTTGGTCGTGCACTCCTCTCCACCGTCGGCCCCGCAGACAGCGTGGCCGTGCTGGTCAGCGAGTTCGGCTGGGACATCAGCATGCAGGCGCTCGCCGCGCTGCCCGGCCCGGATGCCGCCGAGGCGTTCATGCGGTGCTGGGAGACCCTCCTCACCGACGACATCCACCGCGAGCTGCGTGACGTGCCGTGGACCAACGCCTGGCGCGCTTGACCGGCAGGACGCGCCGACCGGCTCTAGGTTGGCGCACATGACCACCAACCTCTTCACCGGCTATGACCACGCCGGGTTCTTCGACGAGATGTTCGCGGCCGACGGGTCCGTGCGTGAGCACTACCTGCCCGTTCAACGGCGACTCGCTGAGGTGAGCCCGACTGATCTGCAGGATCGCGAGCGACAACGGGATGGCCTGTTCCGTTCGCAGGGCATCACCTTCACCGTGTACGGCGAAGGGCAGGGCGTCGAGCGGACGTTCCCGATGGACCTGCTCCCGCGGGTGATCCCCGCCTCGGAGTGGGACGTCGTCGAGCGCGGCCTGAAGCAGCGCGTCCTGGCGCTGAACATGTTCCTCACCGACCTCTACGAGGGTGAGCAGGCAGCCATCAACGACGGGATCGTTCCGCGCTGGCTCGTCACGTCGGCGTCGGGGTTCCGCCGCGAGGCGATGGGGGTCAAGGTTCCCCTCGGCGCGCACTGCATCGTGGCGGGCATCGATCTCGTCCGTGACGCGGAGGGCACCTACCGGGTCCTCGAGGACAACCTGCGGGTGCCGTCGGGGATCTCCTACGTCGTCGAGAACCGCGCGGCGATGAAGCGGCTGCTGCCACGTCTCTTCGAGCAGGGCCGCGTGCGCTCGGTGGATCACTACGGCGGGCTGCTGCGCGACGCGCTGATCGAGGTCGCCCCGCCGTCCGCGAGCGACTCGCCGTGCGTCGTGGTGCTCACCCCCGGCACCTACAACTCCGCCTACTTCGAGCACGCGTTCCTCGCCCGACAGATGGGCGTCGAGCTCGTCGAGAGCCGTGATCTCGTCGTCGACGACCACGTCGTCTACATGCGGACGAGCCGCGGGCTGAAGCGCGTCGACGTCATCTACCGACGTCTCGACGACGACTTCGTCGACCCCGTGCACTTCCGTCCGGACTCGATGCTCGGCGTCCCCGGCCTCTTCAGCGCCGTGCGGGCAGGGACCGTCAACCTCGCCAACGCGATCGGCAACGGCGTCGCCGACGACAAGGCCTTCTACCCCTACGTGAGTGACCTGATCCGGTACTACCTGAACGAGGAGCCGGGCGTCGAGAACGTCCCGACCTACCTCCTCTGGGACCCGGAGCAGCGGGCTGCCGTCCTCGACCGCCTCGACGAGCTCGTCATCAAGCCGGTCGCGGAGGCTGGTGGGTACGGCCTCGTGATCGGGCCGACCGCCACGGACGCCGAGCTCGCCCAGGCGCGGGAGGACATCGAGGACGACCCGCGCAACTGGATCGCGCAGGAGGTCGTGCAGCTGTCGCGGCATCCCACGCTCGTCGACGACACGCTGGAAGGTCGACACATCGACCTGCGTCCGTTCATCGTCACCGGCGCGGAGCCGAAGGTCTTCCCGGGCGGGCTGACGCGGGTTGCGCTCAAGCGCGGGTCGCTCGTCGTCAACTCGTCGCAGGGCGGCGGGTCGAAGGACACGTGGGTCCTCGCGGATGAGGGGAACCGCTGATGCTGGCACGCCTCGCAGAGAACATGTTCTGGCTCGGCCGGTACCTCGAGCGCGCCGAGGACACCGCCCGCATCATCGACGTCACCTACCACGCGCAGCTGGAGGGTGACCCGCGGCAGGAGGCGACGACGTACCGAGCCCTGCTCGACGTCCTGCACCTGTCCGAGGAGTACGACGCCAGCCATGACGAGCTGACCGCAGCCGATGTGCGTCGGTTCCTCGTGCTCGACCGTGACAACCCCGGCTCGCTGCTTGCCGCGGTGACCCACGCTCGGGAGAACGCCCGCTCGCTGCGCGAGCTCATCTCGCTGGAGTTCTGGCAGGCCATCAACGATCTCCACCTCGCGCTGCGGTCCGATCACTGGGACTCAGGGTTCGACGAGCGCCCCTACGAGCTGCTCGGTCTGGTCCGCGACCGTTGCCTCTACGCCATCGGCGTCTCCAACGAGACCATGCAGCGCGACGAGGGCTGGCGCTTCCTGACGCTCGGCCGGCAGATCGAGCGGGTCGAGATGACGTCGCGCCTCATCGACGCGACCTTCGGTCTCGATCCGGAACCGTCGGTCGACCGCTGTGTGGCCACGTTGCGCTCAGCGTCCGCGCTCGAGGCGTACCGGCGCGTGCACGGCTCCACGCCGCAGCCCGCCAAGGTCGCGAGCTTCCTGCTCTTCGAGTCGGACTTCCCGCGGAGCCTGCTGTGGGCGCTGCGCTCAGCAGAGACGATGCTGCAGAAGATGGCGGGTGACCAGCGGTCCTCGGCTGCGGTGCGTCGGATCGGACGGATCCGCTCCGCGATCGAGTTCCGCGAGTACGAAGAGCTGCTCGAAGGTGGGCTCTCCGAGTTCCTCGACAGCGTCCAGGCTGCGATGCAGGACGTCTCGTCGCGCGTGGCCAGCGCGTACTTCCGGCACCTCCCGCTGGGTGGGCAGCACACCGTGTCCGAGCCGACGCGTCGGCTCGCGGTCTCCTCCACGGGGATGTTCGCGGCGGGGGACCTCGTGACGCCAGGTGGGTCGTGGGCCGAGCAGGGAGCACAGCAGTGAGTCTCCTGTCGATCCGCTGGACGTCGCGCCGCACGTCCCCTTCTCCCGTGGTCGAGGCCCAGGTCGTCGCCCGGGTGCAGCCACGACATGACGCACATCAACGCATCGTCCGTCAGGGCACCTTCGAGACCCACCCGCCGTCGCGGGACAACTCGTGGACGGACTACTTCGGGACCCGCGTGACCGCCTTCGGCGTCACGCAGGCACACGAGGAGCTCGAGGTCACCTTCGACGTCGTCGTCGAGACCCGGCCACGCCCGCCGGCCGGCGACGCCCCGGTCGACGCGCTCACGGACCGTGCGTTCAGCGACGACCACGCCGAGTACCTGGCGCACAGCCCTGCGGTGCGGTGGAAGCCCGCGTTCCTGCCGACCGTCGCGGCGCTGGTCTCAGAAGTCGGCGCCGATGACGTCGCGAGCCTGGCGCGAGCGCTCTCGCTGGCGGTCACCGGCGCGCTCACCCTTGGGCCAGCTGACGATGAGCAGGGGTCGAGGACCTTCGCTGGCGTCATCCTCGCCAGCGGTGCCGCGACGGACGCCGAAGCGGTCCACGCCGTCATCGGGGCGCTGCGCGTCGCCGGGATCCCCGCGCGTCTCGTCACCGGCTTCCTCGCCGATGACGACTCCGTCGACGAGGACGGACTCGGCAACGTCACGGCATGGATCGAGATCGCGGTCCCCGGCTCCGGCTGGTTCGCGTTCGACCCGTTCACCGGGGTCGCCGCGGGGGAGGACCACGTCGACATCGCGATGGGCCGCGACGCGACGGACTGCCCGTCGCTGCGCACGTCGTGGACTGGTCCGGCCGATCATGAGCTGGTCACCGGCGTCCGCATCCAGCACCTCGACGCATGAGGGCGGCGGTCTGAGCCGGAACAGGGGAGAACCCCGCCCGGCGTGGTGTCGTCTCACCCCGACACGCGGCTGATCGCGTCGGTACCACTGCCTGTCACGGGGTTCTCCGCACCGTCCCAACGAGGAGGCACCTTTGTGGGCCTGGTCACGTGGTGGACCTCTCCACCTTCGGTTCGCGCCTGACGTCACAGGTGTGTCGCGTGAAGCGACGGTCGTCGTTGTCGGTGCCGGCAAGGCCTGCTCCCTCGCCGTTCCGACAACAGTAGGAGCGCGCGAGGTTCGGCGTCAATGGGGTGTTGATGGGACGCTCGGCGGTGTCTGTCCTGCGCGCGAACGGGCCGAGTGGCGCAGGCGACATGGCCCGCGTGCCCCAGGTCACGTGCGCCGCGCCTGACGATTTCCGTCGTGAGCCACCGCCGGCCGCCAGTTCTGGTGGAGTCGCGCTGACGGCATGTGTGCGCACCGCGATGGACATGGCCGCACGTGCTTGCGGGAACAACCCACCGGGCCCTATGGTTTCACAACCAGATGGTTGTAGAACTCCCGGAAGTGCCCCAGAAGTGCCCACAGACGTCATGTCGCTCGTTTCGCTGCTCGGTGAGCAGCGGGCTGCGCTCGTGAACCGGCTGCACGTCGAGGGAGCACAGACGGCGAGCGAGCTGGCAGCACATCTGGGGATCTCCGACGCTGCCCTCCGCAAGCATCTCTCCCGCCTCGTCGACGACGGTCTCGTCCGCGACGTCGAGACCGCGGCCTCCGGGCCGGGACGTCCATCGCGGGCCTGGCACCTGACTGACCACGCGCAGGCGCTGTTCCCGCAGCGCTACGCCACCGTGGCCCGTGAGCTCATCGACTTCATCTCCGACGAGCACGGCCGCAACGGCATGCGCGCCTTCCTCAAGTGGCGCCTCGAGAAGCAGAGCGCGTCCTACGCCGACGTCGTCACCTCCGAGGACCCGGCCGAGCGCGTCGCCCAGCTCGCTGCAGCGCTCTCCGACGCCGGCTTCGAGGCCTCGGCCTCCGAGACCGGTGACGGCATCGAGCTCGTGCAGCAGCACTGCGCCATCCAGGAGATCGCCGCCGACCACCCTGAGCTCTGCGCCTACGAGGCCGCAGCCTTCAGGCGAGTCCTCGGCCACGAGCTCACCGTCTCCCGCAAGGGAACGATCGCGGGCGGCGACCAGAGCTGCGTCTGCCAGGTCCAGCTGCGCGAGACGCGCGGCGCCGGCACCGCCACCACTTCCTGACCACCTGACCATCCCGACAGACACTCTCCACAGGAGCACCACATGAGCGCCACCCCCAGCGCCCCCGAGGCCGGCACCGCCCGCGCGAACCAGCAGAAGATCGCTGACGACCTCGAGTCCTACAAGTTCGGCTGGCACGACTCCGAGAAGGACTACAGCTTCACCTCGAAGCGTGGCCTGACCCGTGAGACCGTCGCCGAGATCTCCGAGATCAAGCAGGAGCCGGCCTGGATGCGGGACCTCCGCATGCGGTCCTACGACGCGTTCCTCCGTCGCCCCATGCCCAACTGGGGTGGCGCGCTCGACGGCATCAAGTTCGACGACATCTTCTACTTCGTCCGCGCGACGGAGAAGCAGGCGAACACGTGGGAGGACCTGCCCGCGGACATCAAGGAGACCTACGACCGCCTCGGGATCCCCGCCGCTGAGCAGGAGCGTCTCGTCGCAGGCGTCGCCGCCCAGTACGAGTCCGAGGTCGTCTACCACAAGGTGCGTGAGGACCTTGAGGAGCAGGGAGTTCTCTTCCTCGACACCGACTCCGCGCTGCGTGACCACGAGGAGCTCTTCCGCAAGCACTTCGCCACGATCATCCCGCCGAACGACAACAAGTTCGCCGCGCTGAACACGGCCGTCTGGTCGGGTGGATCCTTCATCTGGGTGCCGCCGGGCGTCTCGGTCGACATCCCGCTCCAGGCGTACTTCCGCATCAACAAGGAGAACATGGGCCAGTTCGAGCGCACGCTGATCATCGCGGAGCCGGGCTCGCACATCCACTACGTCGAGGGCTGCACCGCGCCCACGTACTCCTCCGACTCGCTGCACTCCGCGGTCGTCGAGATCATCGTCAAGGAGGGCGCTCGCGTCCGCTACACGACGATCCAGAACTGGTCGACCAACGTCTACAACCTCGTCACCAAGCGTGCAGCGGCCTACCGCAACGCGACGATGGAGTGGATCGACGGCAACATCGGCTCGAAGCTGACGATGAAGTACCCGGCGGTCTGGCTCATGGAGCCGGGCGCGAAGGGTGAGGTCATCTCGGTCGCCTACGCCGCCGACGGTCAGCACCAGGACGCGGGCGCCAAGATGGTGCACGCCGCTCCGAACACCACCTCGAACATCCTGTCGAAGTCGGTCTCCAAGGGTTCGGGTCGCACGTCCTACCGCGGTCTCGTCCACATCCAGGAGGGCGCCACCGGTGCTCGCTCGGCCGTGAAGTGTGACGCGCTGATGCTGGACGAGGAGTCCCGCACGGACACCTACCCCTACATGCAGATCGACCAGGACGACGCCACGATCGAGCACGAGGCCACCGCCTCGCGGATCAGCGACGACCAGCTCTTCTACATGCAGGCGCGCGGCATCGGCGAGGACGAGGCCACGGCCATGATCGTCCGCGGGTTCATCGAGCCGATCGCTCGTGAGCTCCCGATGGAGTACGCCGTCGAGCTCAACCGTCTCATCGACCTCGAGATGGAAGGGGCCGTGGGATGACCACCTCCACCTTCACCTTCGACACGATCTCGTCGGAGGCGCTCCAGACGCGCGCCGACGAGGCATCGTGGCTGACCGAGCGCCGCGGTGCTGCCCTCAAGCAGTACGCGGACCGGTCCTGGCCCAACAGCCGCCTCGACGAGTTCTGGCGCTCGACGCCGTTCCACAAGCTGGTCAAGACCGACGCACCGCTGGCCGCGGACGGCACCGAGCCCACGGCCACCGCGCCGGAGTCGCTCGCTGCTTCGCAGGAGCCTGCGGCGCTCGTCACGATCATCGACGGCGTCGTCTCCGGCGTCTTCGTCTCCGAAGCTGCCGCGGCGAAGGGACTGGTCGTCCTCTCGCTGGCCGACGCGTCCTCCTCGCACGAAGACCTCGTCGCGAAGCACCTCGGGTCGCTGACGACCCTCGGGGAGTCGGTCTCCGGCGTCGCCGAGGACCGCACCATCGCGGCCAACGACGCAGCCTGGGACGGTGGCGTGTTCGTCCACGTCCCGGCGAACGTCGAGATCGCAGGCCCGATCGGCATCCACGTCCACGCGACGCGCACGGGAGTGCACCTGCCCCGTGTCCTCGCGGTCGCGGAGCACCACGCGAAGGCGATGCTCTACATCGAGCACACCTCCCCGGAGGACACCTCCGGCGTGCTCGTCGACGAGGTCGCCGAGATCGTCATCGGCGACGCCGCCCAGATCTCGGTCGTCTCGATGCAGGAGTGGTCGGGCGACGTCGTCCACCTCAGCCTGCAGAAGGCCGCGGTCGGTCGTGACGCCACGTTCCGCCACATGTCGGTCAACGTCGGTGGCACCACGGTGCGCCTGCGCCCCGAGGCCGACCTCGTCGGCAAGGGCGGCTCCGCGTTCATCCGCGGCATCTACTTCGCGGATGAGGGCCAGCACTTCGACCTCCAGCCGTACGTCCGCCACATCGCGTCGCATGCCACCTCGGACACGCTCTTCAAGGGTGCGCTCCAGGGCAAGTGCCGCACGGTCTTCCGCGGCAACGTGCTCATCGGTGAGCACGCCAACGGCACCGTCACGGACGAGACCAACCGGTCGCTGATCCTCACGCCGGGCGCCAAGGCCGACTCGACGCCGTTCCTCGAGATCTTCAACCACGACGTCAAGGCCGGTCACGGCTCCGCGACCGGACAGGTCGAGGGCTCCTACCTCTGGTACCTGCAGTCGCGAGGCATCAGCCGCGCCGAGGCCCTGCGCCTCATCGTGTTCGGGTTCTTCACCGAGGTCCTCGACCAGATCGAGGCCCCCGGTGTCCGAGACCGCGCGCTCGAGCACCTCGAGACCGAGATCAGCTCGACGGACCTCTCACGTGTGGGCGTCACCAACATCGTCATCCCGGAGGCCTGAGATGAGCGACGAACTGTCCCTCGACGACCTCGAGGACCTGCAGCCCCGCGCTGCGATGTTCGACGGCGTCCCGGTCTGCCTCGTGCGGTCCGGCGACACCGTCCGCGCGGTCCACAACACCTGCTCGCATCAGGAGTACGACCTGAGCGAGGGCATGGTGTGGGCCGACAGCGACGGCGCGCTCGGCATCGAGTGCTCGCTGCACGGCTCCACCTTCGACCTGTCCACCGGGCAGCCGTCGGCCATGCCGGCCACCAAGCCCGTCCCGACGTACGCCGTCTCGGTCTCCGCCGACGGCCAGGTGCTCGTCGACACCTCCTCCGCTCTCAACGGCGCTGACGCGCCCAACCACTGAAGGCTCCTCCCCATGGCACTCCTCGAGATCCGTGACCTCAAGGTCCAGGTCGAAGACACCCTGATCCTCGACGGCGTCTCCCTCGACGTCGACACCAACCGCACCGTGGCCCTGATGGGGCCGAACGGCTCGGGCAAGTCCACGCTCGCCTACGCGATCGCCGGACACCCCGCGTACACCGTCACCGGCGGGACGATCACCTACGACGGCACCGACATCACCGGCTGGGCGCCCGACGAGCGCGCTCGCGCCGGCGTCTTCCTCGCCATGCAGTACCCGGTCGAGATCCCCGGTGTCTCGGTGACGAACTTCCTGCGCACGGCCGTCAACGCCCGCCGCGGCGAGGACGTCCCGATCCGCCAGTTCATGACCGAGCTCAAGGCCCAGATGGCCGACCTCGAGGTCGACGAGGGCTTCATGAAGCGCTCCATCAACGAGGGCTTCTCCGGTGGCGAGAAGAAGCGCTTCGAGATCCTCCAGATGGCGCTGATGCAGCCGAAGCTGGCCGTCCTCGACGAGACCGATTCCGGCCTCGACGTCGACGCGCTGCGCATCGTCTCCGAGGGCGTCAACCGACTCCGCGGCGACTCCATGGGCGTGCTCATCATCACGCACTACACCCGCATCCTGAACTACATCACCCCCGATGACGTCCACGTCCTCGTCAAGGGCAAGCTCGTCCGCTCCGGTGGAGCCGAGCTCGCCGACACGCTCGAGGCGCAGGGCTACGAGGAGTACTCCGAGGTGTCGGTCTGAACTCCGCGACCGTGACGACCTTCGACCCCGTCGCGTTGCGGGAGCAGTTCCCCACGCTCCAGCGCCCCGCGCGCAACGGCGGACGGCTCGTCTTCCTGGATTCGGGTGCGTCCTCGCAGACCCCGGACTCCGTGCTGGCCGCCATGGCGGGCTACTACGAGCGCTCGCGCTCGAACGTCCACCGCGGCGTCTACCAGCTCGCCGAGGAAGCCACGGATCTCTACGAGGGCGCGCGCCGCAAGGTCGCGTCGTTCCTCAACGCCGACGAGCGTGGCGTGGTGTTCACCAAGAACGCGACGGAGGCGACGAACATCGTCGCCTACTCGTTCGTGCGACGGTTCCTCGGGCCGGGCGATGCCGTCCTCGTCACCGAGATGGAGCACCACGCGAACTTCGTGCCGTACCAGTACGCGTGCACGGACCTCGGCATCGAGTTCCGCGTCGTGCCGGTCACCGGTGAGGGGCTCCTGGACCTCGAGGCGTTCGCGGAGCTGATCGCGGACGGCAAGGTGAAGTTCTTCGGTGTCACCCACGCCTCGAACGTGCTCGGGACGATCAACGACGTCGCCGCGCTCTCCGCCCAGGCGAAGGCAGCCAACCCGGACTGTGTCGTCCTGGCGGACACCTGTCAGTCGGTGCCGCACATGTCGGTCGACTTCCGCGCGCTCGACGTGGACGCGATCGTGTTCTCCGGCCACAAGATGCTCGGGCCCACCGGCATCGGCGCGCTCGTCGCGAAGCCGGAGCTGCTCGAGAAGATGCCGCCCTTCCTCGCCGGTGGCGAGATGATCCGTGAGGTCTCGATCGCGCGGACCACCTGGAACGACATCCCGCACAAGTTCGAGGCCGGAACCCCGATGATCGCCGAGGCCGCTGGCCTCACCGCGGCCATCGAGGCGCTCGAGACCCTCGGCATGGACGCGATCCGTCAGCATGAGATCGAGCTCACGGGGCACTTCCTCGCAGCGCTCGGCGAGATCGACGGCGTCACCGTCCACGGCCCGCAGGACCCGCAGCACCGCGGTGGCACCCTGTCGTTCGCGGTCGACGGCGTTCACCCGCACGACATCGGGGCGATGCTCGACCAGTTCGGCGTGTGCATCCGCGTCGGCCACCATTGTGCCAAGCCGTTGATGCGCTGCCTCGGCGTCGGGTCGACGGCTCGCGCGAGCCTCTACGTCTACAACGACGTCGACGACATCCCCCCGCTCGTCGACGGCATCCGCAAGGCCCAGACCTTCTTCGCTCGCTGAGCAGGAGCATCACGATGTTCGAAGATCTCTACCAGGAGATCATCCTCGACCACTACAAGAAGCCCAAGAACCGGGCTCCTGAGCTGGAGAACGAGGATGTCCACGTCCACCACTCGAACCCGCTGTGCGGTGACGAGATGGACCTGCGGATCCGGGTCGCCGACGGCAACCTCGACGCCGTCGTCTTCGATGGTGAGGGGTGCTCGATCTCGCAGGCCTCCGCCTCCGCGATGACGCTCGCGGTGACGGGCCGCAAGCTCGACGACGTCACGGACCTCGCTGAGCAGTTCCGCCTGATGATGCACGGGGATGCTCCGTCGCGTGAGGAAGACCTCGGCGACGGGATCGCATTCCAGGGCGTCGCGAAGTTCCCCGTCCGCGTCAAGTGCGCCCTCCTCGGATGGATGGCCCTGAAGGACGCCATCCAGACCTACGAGCAGGGTGCCCACGAGCACGCAGTCACCCACGAGAACTGACCCGTCACCCGCTGACCCGTCACCGAACGAACGAGACCACCATGGACTCCACCGACACCTCCCTCCCGATGGCCGGCCAGGCCACCGACGACCACGCCGGTCACGGCCACGCCGGTCACGACCACAGCGCGCACGAGCACGCGGTCGACCTGCACCCGGCGGACCAGGAGCCCAAGCGCTCCGGCCCGTTCTCGGACCTCGCGCTCGAGGACGACGGGATGCCGCACAAGGATGATCTCAAGATGGCCCTGAAGGCCGTCATCGACCCCGAGATCGGCTACAACATCGTCGATCTCGGGCTCGTCTACGACGTGACCAAGAACGAGGACCACGGCGTCCACGTGCTGATGACCCTGACGTCCATGGGCTGCCCGCTCACCGAGGTCATCCACCAGCAGTGCTCGGTGGTCATCGGCGCCATGCCCGGCGTCGAAGAGGTCGACGTCGAGTTCACCTTCTCCCCGCCGTGGTCCACCGCGTTCATCGCTGACTGGGTCCGTGAGGAGATGCGTGCCCTGGGCATGAACGTCTGAGCCAGCCTCGGGCGTCGATGTCCCACCTCCCCGCACGCTGGTCCCCGGTCGTCGCAGACGCGACGGCCTCGGGGATTGACGGACGAGGGGACGGCGATGAGCATCAGCGAGCACAAGGGTGGCCGGAGGACGCATGAGGTGGGCGACGTCGTGCGCGCTGAGGTGCGGCCGACGACGCACAGCCCGGTCGGGCATGTCGCCAAGTCACGACCTGTCGTGATCGTGGAGGTCCGGGCGGGAACCGTCGTGGCGCTCCCGATCAGCACGAAGCAGCGGGCGGGCAGAGACCTCTGCGTCGCAGTACCGGGTGACTGCCGCCGTGCGTTCGCGTTCGATCATCTCGTGGAGATCGCGACGTCGTCGCTGCCGGCGCACCGCCTCACCTCCGTCGGACAGGAAGTGCTGGCAGAGATCGACCGGATGATCTCGGCGGGAACGGTCGACCGGTCCGCCGTCGACCGCCGTCGGCCGACGCCACGATCGGAGCGACGCCGGACTGCTGGGCGGGACATGATCGACTGCATCCCCGAGCCCGAGGTCATGCCGGTCGCCGCGGCGCTCGCGGCGATCAGGGCTGCACGCCGGGCCCGGATCGAGGACGCCCTGGGTCTCGGCGCCTGATCTTGGCTCAGTCCTGCTCGTGCGTGACGACCACGGCCCAGCTGCCGACTCCGCGCAGGCGGTCACCGGAGATCTGGGTGCGGGCGGTGATGATGGTGGTGATGGCGCCCGTCTTCGGATCGAACTCGACGTCCTTGACCTCTCCCTGCGCGAAGCCGGCATCGTCGAGCACGCGCTTGCCGAGCACGTTGCTGATCTTCTTCAGGCCCGCCTCGCGCTCACCCTGCTCCATGCGGAGCAGGTCGGCGGACCCGATCGTGACGGCGTCCTGACCGAACGCCTTCAGATCGTCCCAGGAGATCCAGTCAGCGTTGCCACGGCCGACCTTGCTGACGTGGATCGCGGCGATCGTCCTGGACTCTGGGTCCACGAGCAGCGCCTCGACGCGGCCGATGGTCTCGGCGGAGTCGATGGCGACGACGTCGCGGTGACGGACTTCGCTGAAGCGCATCATGATCTGCCTCCGAGCGTCGAACGGAACTGCTCGACCGCTGCGCCGAAGCCGGCGAGGTCGTTGCGGACGTACTCGATGGCCTCGTGGGGCACGACCAGGTTGTCGCCGGAGACCGCAAGGGTGTCGGGCAGCGGCAGCAGGATCTCGCTCCCGCTGTCGCGGAACGACTCCGACGGTGAGAGCGCATACCCCACGGCATCGGCGACGACGGACCGCACGTCGATGATGAGGTCGGTGACCACGCCGAGGTCGCGGCCGTCGTCGGTGATGACGCGGGCTCCGATCACGTCGCGTTGGTCGATGCTGCGCTCGTCGAGCTGCTCGCGTGCGACCAGCGATGCGACGTCCGGGACGATGACGGCGTCCGGGCCGACGCCGTGGACGCCCTCCCACAGCAGGATCTCGTGCTTCGGGCCGGCGAACATGCCCCGGCCCGCGAGGGTGAATGCGACGACCTCACCCGATCCGGCGTCGTAGACGACGTCCTTGATCTGGGCGACGTCCTCGCCAGCGATGGTCACCACCGGTCGGGTGACGAGGTCTGCCGCGCGGACCAGCCTGCCGTCGAGGGTGGTCATCACGTGCCTCGCTTGGTGGTCTTGACGCCGCCATGGCGGCGACGTGCCTGGAGCATCGCGAAGCCAGCCACGAGCAGACCGATGATCACGATCGCCACGATCAACCACTGCCACCAGTCCATGAAGGCTCCTCGCCTCGTGCCGCCGTCCTTGCACGTTCGCACATCCCGGCGAGCGTGTCACCGGGAGTGTGCCCCATGAGCGCATCGGAAAGCGGGCTGTTTCCTGTGCCGGCTGTCGAATCGGCCGACGGGGCTCGTGAACGACGTTCGGAGCCACACCATGGAACACGATCTCGACTGCCCGGCCTGCGGGGCCTCGGCCGGTGATGGCTGTGAGGGTCTGCCCGAGGACACGTTCCATCCGGAACGCGCCGACGGCCTGCCGCCTCCCGGAACTGGCGTCTGGGGCGCGGCGGACCTCGACGGCGACGGCATCGTCGGCGCGCTCGACCTGGACGATCCCGCAGCCTGGCTCTGAGCGAACGTCGGGCCCGGGATGAGAGGATCGCACCGTTGCCACGGCATCGGGACGAAAATCCTGCGCGGCTACGTTCCACTGGTGACGCGACGACCACGCACCGCGTGGTTGATGCCGCCAACCCGTTGAAGGCCATGTCATGCCCATCCCCGTCGTCGAGCGCCGTGAGCCGCTCACCAAGGACGAGATCGCCCGCTACAGCCGTCACCTCATCATCCCCGAGGTCGGCATGGCAGCGCAGGAACGGCTCAAGGCCTCGAAGGTCCTCGTCGTCGGCACCGGGGGGCTCGGCTCACCCGTTCTGCTCTACCTCGCCGCTGCCGGCGTCGGCACCATCGGCATCGTGGACAACGACACCGTCGACGCGTCGAACCTGCAGCGTCAGATCATCCACACGACGTCCAACATCGGGGTGTCGAAGGTGAAGTCTGCCGAGCAGGCGGTGAAGGAGCTCAACCCGAACACGACGGTCATCACCCACGAGACGTTCCTCACCTCCGAGAACGCGCTGGAGATCATCGCCGGCTACGACATGGTGATCGACGGGACGGACAACTTCCCGACGCGCTACCTCGTCAACGACGCGTGCGTCCTGCTCGGCAAGCCGAACATCTACGGCTCGATCTTCCGGTTCGAGGGCCAGCTCGCGGTCTTCTACGCCGAGGAGGGCCCGTGCTACCGCTGCATGTTCCCGCAGCCGCCGCCTCCCGGCATGGTCCCCAACTGCGCCGAGGGTGGCGTGCTCGGGATCGTCTGCGGGACGATCGGTGCTGCTCAGGCGACCGAGGGCATCAAGGTCCTCACCGGCCTCGGCGAGCCGATGATCGGACGCCTCGGCCTCTACGACGCGCTTGAACAGAGCTGGCGCAAGGTCAAGGTCCGCAAGGACCCGGACTGCCCGGTGTGCGGCGAGAACCCGACCGTCACCGAGCTCATCGACTACGAGGAGTTCTGTGGCGTGCCGGCTCACGACGGTGAGGTCGAGATCGACTTCAGCGACCTCGAGATCCTCCCGCGCGAGTACGAGGAGATCAAGGACCGCGGCGACGTCGTCCTGATCGATGTCCGCGAGCCCCACGAGTACGAGATCAGCCGCATCGCCGGGTCGATCCTGATCCCGATGGGCGATCTCGCGGGCAGGCTCGATGAGCTCGACCGTGATGCGGAGTACGTCGTGCAGTGCAAGTCCGGTCGCCGCTCGATCGAGTCCACCGAGCTGCTCCGCGAGCACGGGTTCACCGCCCGGTCGATGCGTACGGGCATCAACGGGTACTCACGTCAGGTCGACGACTCGATCCCGACCTACTGATCAGCCGGTTCGTCCGGTTCGTTCTCGGTTCGCTGCGGTTCCCCATGCGAAGAACGTCTCGTGGAGCAGCCTTCGGGCATGCCTCGCATCAAACCCCTGCGAGCACGGACCCCAGCCGATGGCAACCGATCAGCACGACCTGGATGTCCGCCACGTGGACGTGGCCATCGTTGGCCTCGGCTCGGGTGGCGAGCGTCTGGCCGGACGGCTTGCAGACGCCGGGTGGTCGGTGGTGGGAATCACCGACGGCCGCGTCGGAGGAGAGTGCCCGTTCGTCGCGTGCGTCCCGTCGAAGGTGCACCTCGCAGATGCCGCTGCGGGGTACCCGTTCGCCGTGAGCCGCTCGCGACGCCACGACATGGTGGACCGTCTCGACGACGACGACCACGCGGACGACCTCGTCTCACGTGGCGTCGAGGTCCTGCGGGCCCGGGCCCGCATCGCAGGTCCGCACACGCTTGCGCTCGTCAGCAACGCCGGGGAGCGCCGGGTGGTGGCCGATCACGTCGTCATCGCGACGGGCGCTGCGGCACGAACCCTTGACGTCGCGGACGAGGGCGTCGACGTGTGGACGAGCGTTGACCTGATGACGGCCAAGGAGATGCCGGCGTCGATCGCGGTGATCGGGGGCGGCGCGATCGGGTGCGAGTCCGCCGAGCTCCTCGCGGGCTTCGGCGTGGAGGTCGTCCTGGCCCATCGCGACGACCGGGTGCTCGAGGACGAGGACCCGCTCGTCGGTGAGCGCGTCAGCGCAGCGTTGCGCAACCGCGACGTCGCGATCGAGCTCGGGTTCGACACCAAGCGGCTCGAGCCTCGTGGCGAGCGCGTCCGCATCCACGCTGCGGACGGTCGCCGTCACGACGTCGACCGCGTGCTCGTCGCGATCGGGAGGGAACCGCGGCGCTCCGACCTCGGTTTGGACGCGATCGACCTGGCACCCCGAGATCTCGGCAGAGTCGACGGCGCCGGCCGTGTGGGTGGGACCGACTGGCTCTGGTCGCTCGGCGATGTCCGCGGCGTCGCCTCCTCGACGCACGCCGCGAACCGTCAGGCCGACGTCATCGCCGACGTGCTCCTCGGACATGCACCGGACACGACGTTCGACCCGATGGTCGCCCCGCGCACCGTCTACACCCACCCTCCGGTCTACGCGGTCGGGTGCAGCGGCGTCGAGGCGGCGCGCGAAGGCCTCCGTCGTGTGACCGTCAGCCACGAGGACCTCGCACGCCCGGCGATCGACCGGACGGGTCCCGGCGCCGCGGTCCTGTTCTTCGACGGCGACGGCAGGATCCGTGGCTTCGCGGGGGTCGGTGCCCGGGTCGACGAGTACGGCTCGGTGATTGCGCTCGCCATGCATCTCGATGGCCGCGTCCATGACCTGGCCGCGCTGATGGCGCCGTTCCCGACCCACGCGGAGATCATCACCGAGCTGGGCCGTCGGGCGATGGAGGCTCTGCGCTGAAGGGCCGGCGGGCCGCATCAGGGGCCGAAGAGGCCGTGCACGGACCAGCCCTGATCAGCGAAGCCCGTCGCTTCCGCAACCCGGGCTGAGGCGACGTTGTCACCTGCGTGCAGGTAGATCGGCAGCGCCCCGCGCGCGAGCACCAGCCGAGCCGCCTGCGCGA
>CBDTYW010000015.1:0-26414 GCA_965364735.1 uncultured Nitriliruptoria bacterium | reverse complement strand
TCCAGACCGATCGCGTCGAGGTGGCCGGCGAGGCTCTCGCCCATCTGCGTCGGCGTGTACCAGGAGCGGTCGGTCGGCTTGTCGGAGCGACCGAAGCCGGCGAGGTCCGGCAGCACCACCCGCGCGCCGGCGGACAGCAACGGAGGTGCGACATGGCGCCACAGGTACGACCACGTGGGCTCGCCGTGCAGCATCACGACGGTCTCGCCGGAGAGAGGACCGTCGGCGGCACCGCGCTCGTCGACCCGGGCCAGACGCAGACCGTCGACCTCGACGTGGTGCGCGGCCCAGCGGAAGTCCGGGAGGTCGACGAAGCGCTCGTCGGGCGTGCGGACGGACTCGGTCACGACGAACACCTTCGTTGCGGGCGCAACGTCAACGGGCCGGTTTGCCGGAAGTGCGCGCTGGGCAACCTAGAGTGCAAGGGCGCACGTGTCCCTGCCCACGTGTGCGTGGAGCCCTGCATGAGTGATCGCGTCTCGCATCTGTCCTTGGTCGACGCCTACCCCACGCGTCCACTCGTCGGGACATCAGCGATCGTGCGCGACACCATCCTCCGCCTCCCCGAGCGGTTCCTGCCCTCCGAGGCCGACGGGATCGACGCCACGTGGGCCCTCGAGATCGAGGGACAGCCGACGTTCGCGATCCACGTCCGCTCCGACCGGTGCCTGATCTCCCCCGGCTCACCGCTGATCGCCCACGCGACGCTGACGACGGACGCCGACACGTGGGTCGACCTGATGTCCGGCCGCGCGGACGGAATCCGGGCGTTCATGGGCGGCCGGCTCGCGGTCGCCGGCGACCTCAACCTCGCCGTCCGGCTCGAGACGATGTTCTCGTTCGGTGAGGAGACGCACCGCCAGCTCCGGACGCGCCGCACGTGCGTGAAGGGCGTCACCATCGAGTCGCTCGTGGCCGGGTCCGGCACGCCGGTGCTCCTCCTGCACGGCCTCGCAGCGTCCAAGATCTCCTTCCTTCCGACCTTCGATGGTCTGACCGACAGCTTCGAGGTCCACGCCCTGGACCTCCCCGGGTTCGGCCGCTCCGACAAGCCGCTCCCGATGCGCGGGCGCTACTCGGCCGAGTGGATGGCCGACATCATCCATGGCTACATGGTCCTGAACGACCTCACCGACGCCTACATCATCGGCAACTCCATGGGCGGCGGGATCGCCGCGACGATGGCGATCCGTCACCCCTCGGCGGTGCGTGGCGTCGTCGGGCTCTGCGCTGCCGTCGCGTTCGACGAGTGGAAGGTCCTCGGCCCGCTCGGCCGGGCCGTCCAGATGCAGTGGGCAGGCATCGTCGCCCCTCCGATTCGACGCAGCTGGCTCGAGGCGGGCCTCGACGAGCTCTTCTTCGACGCCGCCCGCGTGCCAGCCGCGAACCTCCGTGCTGCCGCCGCCGACGTCCACCTGCAGCTGAACGACCGCAACTACCGGCTCGCGGTGGCGGCCTGCTCCAAGCATCTGATCAACCGGCGGTCACGTGGGCGCCGCGGCTTCTGGCGTCAGCTCGCGAGCGTGCAGGCACCCACGCTCTGGATCTGGGGCAGCCACGACCAGCTCGTCGACGCTCGCTACGCCGAGCACGTCCGAAGGGTCCTGCCGACCGCGGAGATCGAGGTCTGGGACGAGATGGGCCACGCCCCGCAGTTCGAGGACCCCGAGCGGACGAACGCCACGATCGGCGACTTCCTCGCGCGCGTGGAGTCCGGTCAGGCCTGAGCGGCCGGCTGCACGGCGAGCCAGTCCAGGACGGTCGCTGCGTAGCGCGCAGGGAACTCCTGCATCGGCGAGTGGCCGGTGTCGCGGCGTCGGTGAACGGTCCAGTCCGGCCGACGAAGCTCGAGGTGATCGACGATCTCCGGGTGGATCAGCCGGTCCTTCTGCCCCCAGACGAGCAAGGTCGGGGCGTTCACCGCGTCGACGAAACCGAAGGTCCGACGGGGCGCGAGCCATGCGGCGATGATCGACTCTGCGGCCTCGGCGATCGCTTCACCGCGCCACTTGGCCGTGGCGGCGAAGGCGATGTTGTCGACGCCCACCGCGGACATCGTTGACCTGAGACGGTCCGGGTCCGAGAACAGGATCTTCGTCGTTGCCGCGTAGACCTTCTCGGGATCACCCTTGCCCCACAGCATCCGCATGATCCCGCGCCCGACCGGAGGGACGGCGAAGGGCAGGAAGCGGCCAACCGCCATGGCCTGCGTGCGGTGCAGCGCGCGAGGCGGCGGGGGCAGCGCCGGCGCGGCGAGGACCAGGCCCTCGATGAGGTCCGGGTGCTGGGCGGCGAACTGCGTCGCGATGAGCCCGCCCATGGAGTTGCCGTGCAGGACCACGCGGTCCCAGCCGATGGTGCGCAGCAACGCGGCCATGAACCCGACCTGGTTGTTGACCCGGGCAGCATGCGGAGACGGCGGCGGGGTGCGACCGAAGCCCGGCAGGTCGATCGCGAGACACGGACCGAACTCGGAGAGCGGCGCCATCAGGTCCAGCCAGTTCCCGCTGGATCCTCCGAGCCCGTGGAGGAGGATGTGCGGGACGCCGTCGGTCGGACCGTGGCGGTAGCGGGCGAAGACCGGGGTGCCCTGCACGTCGATCGTCGTCGGCACGACCCCGCTCCAGCGCGGGTCACGCAGACCCTCGTCCTCACCGCACGGCTGTCCGGGGACGGTGTGACCGATGACGGTGTGGTCGAGCATCGGCCGTGGCCGTGGAGTTCCTGGTCGCAGTTCCATGTCGCGGCTTCCCGAGGGGCCTCCGGACGCCGGAAGGGGTCGTCCGTACGAGATCCTTCCCGCTTCACGTCGGCCGCAGACGCACGTCGTTGAGCGCAACGAGCGACGCCCTCCCGAGCACCAGGCCGGGGAGGGCGCCGCTGCACGTCTCCGTGCCGCAGCGCAGGGTCAGCTCATCGCGCCTTCAGGCGCGATCCGGCTGCCGTCGACCAAGCCGCGGGTTCCGAGGGGAGCCGCGAGCTCGACCGCGACGCCCTGCTCGCTCGACTGACCATCGCAGATCCCGTCCAGCTCCCCACCCGCGAGGACGGTGACCGTGACGGCGTCGTCGACCTCGACGATCTCGACGTGGTCGATGAAGAAGCACGGCGCCTCACCGCCAGTGAAGAGCAGCGTCACGAGGTTGCCGTCGCCGACGACGGCAGCGGACACGAACAGCGGGTCCGCGTTGGCGGACGCTCCGGGAGCCATCTCGACGACACGCGTCCCCTCCGGCACGGACCCGAGCAGGGTGATGTCCGCGGACATGAGCCGGTCTCCGCCGCCGCCATCGACGGTGTCGGAGCAGTCGGGGACATCGGGCGCGCACGCGGCGGCGATGTCCGGCTCGGCCGGGAACTCGAACGGGTCGCCGAGCGGCTCGCTGGTGGACGGGGCGTCGGCGCCGCAGCCGGCGAGCGCGAGGGCGATGGTCGCGGAAGCTGCGATGACGAGACGGGAAGAGGTGCGCACTTCGGGTGCTCCTGGAACGGCGGGGTGGCCCGACCGGTGGGTGCTCGACGGGCGTCGAACCCCCGGTCAGACGCCGTCCTCTCCTGAACGGTTCCCGATCGTCCGAACGTGCGGATACCGACCGGTCCGCAGGAGGCCGAGCGGTGTTCGGCGAAGTCCTTCCTCGTGGCCGTCCTCCCCCGGCTGCCGGAGCCTTCCCCCATGCGTTCCCGACGTTCCGTCCTGCCTGCCGCCGGACTCGCCCTCGTGGGTCTGCTCGCGGCCTCACCGGTCGCCCAGGCTGCCGGCGTCCTCGAGCCGGCCGACGGCATCTACTCCGCGGAGATCCGTCGGACCTCCTACGGGATCCCGCACATCCTCGCGCAGGACTTCGGATCCCTCGGGTTCGGTCAGGGCTACTCGGCGGGCGAGGACATCATCTGCTCGCTGATGGACACGCTCGTCACCGGGCGCGGGGAGCGTTCGAAGTTCTTCGGACCTGACGAGCGCTACCGCGACCACGTGACGTTCAACGCGACGAACCTCGCCGCCGACACGCTCTTCGGCGACATCATCGCGCGGGGCGTCGTCGAGGGCCTGCTCGACTCGACCGAGCCAGGTGTGGCGCCGGGCGAGGAGATGCGCGCGATCGTCCGCGGCTACGTCGCCGGGCTCAACCAGTACCTCGAGGACGTCGGCGGCTCCGCTGGCGTCGGCGACCCGACGTGCGCCGGCGAGGACTGGGTGCGCCCCGCAGTCGAGATGGACCTGTGGCGCGGGATCTACGCCGCGAACCTCCTGGCCTCGGCGGGCGTCTTCGCGCAGGAGATCGCCGACGCCGCTCCCCCGACCGACGACGGATCGACCGGCCTGCCGACGGGCCTGCTGCCCAACCCGCTGGGCGACCTGATCCCGGGCGCGAACCCCGAGCCCGCGTTCGCGCCGGTCCCGTCGGTGCTGCCTGAGCCGGACAGCCTGCGCGCCTCGCTCGGCAAGGACCCCGACGCCCCGTTCGGCTCCAACGGCACCGCGCTCGGCGGCGACGTCACGGCCAACGGCCGTGGCATGGTCCTCGGCAACCCGCACTTCCCGTGGCAGGGCCGCTACCGCTTCACCCAGTCACACCTGCGGATCCCTGGCGTCTACGACGTCGCGGGCGCGATGCTGCACGGCGCCCCGATCGTCAACATCGGCTTCAACGAGAACGTCGCCTGGACGCACACGGTCTCGTCCGCCTACCGGTTCACGCCGTACGAGTATCGGCTGATCACGCCGACGACGTACCTCACCGACAGCGAACCGAAGTCGGTCCAGCGCCACGAGGTCACGGTCGCCCTGCCGGACGGATCGACGACGATCGAGGACCTCTACCGCACCGACGAGGGCTACGTCCTCGACGCCCCGAACTCGCTGATGGGCTGGACGCTCGACTCCGTGTGGGCGTTCCGCGACGCCAACGCCGAGCACCTCCGCACCCTCGACGTCTTCCACGAGATGGGCAAGGCGACCTCCACCGCGGAGCTGCTCGCGAACCAGACGGCGACCGCCGGCATGCCGTGGGTCAACACCCTCGCGGCGGACCGTGACGGCAACGCGCTCTACGCGGACCACTCCGTCGTGCCGCACGTCACCGCTGCGCAGATCGAAGAGTGCATGACGCCGATCGGGCGCCTGCTGTTCGAGCTCGCTGGTCTGCCCGGCCTCGACGGGACCCGAGCAGGTTCTGCCTGCGCCTGGGGTTCCGACGACGACGCCCCGCGCGCCGGGACGCTCGGCGCCGCGAACCTGCCCGACGTGACGACGCGCGACTGGGTGATCAACGCGAACGACTCGTACTGGCTGCCGAACCCGGACCTGCCGCTCGAGGGCTTCTCCCCGATCATCGGCTGCGAGCGTTGCGAGCGGACGCTGCGGACGCGCATGGTCTACCGCTACGTCCTCGACCGTCTCGACGGCACCGACGGACTGGGTGGCCCGAACACCTTCACGCACGACCAGCTCCGGGAGATCGAGACGATCAACCGCGTGTACGGCGCCGAGCTCGCACGGGAGAACGACGACCTCCAGACGGCCTGCACCTCGTCCTCGGTCGACGACTCCTTCTGCGACACGCTCGCCGCATGGGACGGCATGACCAACACCGACTCGGTCGGCGCGCACCTCTTCCGCGAGATCTGGGGGCGCGGCGCCAACTCCTTCACCGTGCCGTTCAGCGCGAGCGACCCCGTCAACACGCCGCGCGACCTCGACGAGTCCGACAACGGCGTGATCGGCGCGTTCGACGTCGCGGCCGCGTACCTCGACGGCAAGGGCATCGCGTACGACGCACCGTTCTCGACGCTGCAGATGGCTGGCGACCCCGGTGCCGGCGCCATCCCGGTCCAGGGCGGCTTCGGCAGCACGGGCTCCGCGAACGTCGTGGCGATCAGCAACCCCGTCGCGAACCCGGACGCGCTCTACCGCGTGACCTACGGCTCGTCGCACATCCAGGCGGTGGCGTTCACGGACACCGGCGTCGATGCCCGCACGATCCTGACCTACTCACAGTCGAGCAACCCGAGCTCGCCGCACCAGGACGACCAGACCGAGCTGTGGTCGCGTGAGGAGTGGGTCGACTTCGCCTTCACCGAGGAGGAGATCGCCGCCGACCTGATCTCGACGAAGACCGTGACGAACGCCGTCGCGGCTCCCGTCGCGGCTCCGTCCGACACCGACCCGCTGCCCGCGACGGGTGGCGGTCAGGCGTTGCTGGGGCTGGGGCTCGTCGCGCTCGCGCGTCGTGCTGCGGCGAGGAAGAACGGCGCCGCCACGACGTAGGCAACACCGACGACGACGATCCCCGCGCGGGGCGCGGCCACCTCGGCCATGACCCCGCCGGCGATCGATCCGACGGCAAGGCCCATCGACTCGAGCATGCCCAGGCCGCCGTACGCGCGGCCGAGCAGGGCGTCGTCGGTGGCGGTGACGAGCGCGACCTCGCCGAGGATGCGCTCAGGTCCGAACGAGATCCCCCACACGAGCCACCCAGCGATCAGCAGCCACCACGACGCGACGGCGACGCTGAGGATGCAGATCACGCCGTAGGCGAGCAGCGACCGCCAGACGAGCCGACGCCACGCGATCTTCCATCGGACGGCGCCCGCGCCCCAGGAGCCGGCGAGCTCCCCGATGCCATAGGCGGCGAGCGCGAACCCATACGCCCCGTCGGGCGCGCCCACCAGACCGTCGAGGTACGGGATCGACAACGACACGACGGCCGCCACCAGCGTCGCATTGACGACCGCGGTCCCGACGAGCACCCGCAGGTCAGGATGTCCACGGAGGTGGCGGACGCCTTCGCCGACGTCGGCGAACACCGACGCGATCCGATGCCGGAGGACCGCCGGCTCGGACGGCGCACGCTCGACCGGGCTGCGCATCCCGCCGAGAACGACCAACGCCAGCACGAACGTGGCGAGGTCGACGACGAGCGCTGCGCGGAGTCCGGCCGTCGCGAGGACGAGGCCGCCGAGCGCGGGGCCAACGAGGAACGAGAGCGAGAACGCGGTGCGCCGGACCGCGGCGACCTGCTGCGGGGCATGCCGCGCGCGGACGCGGATCGCAGCCTCCGCAGCAGCGTTGTCGAGCGCCGCGCCGACGCGGACGCCGAGCAGCGCAACGAGCGCGAGCGCGGTGACCGAGTCCACGAACGTCGCCGCGACGACCAGCAGCAGCGCCCGCACGACGAAGCTCGACCGCAGCACGCGGAGCCGGTCGAAGCGGTCTGCGAGCACGCCTCCGGTCGGGCGTCCGACGACGTTGATCAGCCGGACGATCGCGAACGCCCCACCGGTGAGCGTTGCGCTCCCGGTCGCCGCGAACACCGACAACGGCAGGACGACCGCCGTCATCCCGTCGCCGATCTCGCTGATCAGGAACGCGATGACGAGGCGTCGCAGGACCGGGTCGCGCAGCGTCGCGACGATCGCCGCGAAGCCGCCGTCGACGGCCTGCTCACGAATCGTGTCGTCAGCTGCCATCACGTGACCCCTGCCGCTCGCTGCTTCGACGTCGACTGACTCTAGGCGAGCAGGTTGGCCGGCCATCTCTGCGTGCGGCAGGATCGCTGCGACGACTCGGAGACTCGATGGACCCCGAACTGCTGCAGCGCGCCCGCGAGACGCGCGGGTTCATGCCCGACGACGAAGGTCTCGCCCTCGCCGAGGCGGCGCTGATCGGCGGTCGCGTCGGACCGATCGTCGAGGTCGGGACGTGGTGCGCGAAGTCCACGGTCTGGCTTGCCGCCGCCGCGCGCGAGGTCGGCTCGCACGTCATCACCATCGACCACCACCGCGGTTCCGAGGAGAACCAGGTCGGCTGGGAGCACCACGCGTCAGACCTCGTCGACCAGACCGTCGGCCGGCTCGAGACCGTGCCGCATGCGCGGCGCACGATCGTCGAGGCCGGGATCGAGGACGTCGTGACGATGGTCGTCGGACGCAGCGTCGAGGTCGCGGCGTGGTGGGGCGCGCCGGCCGGCATGATCTTCATCGACGGCGGCCACGCCGCCGAGGTCGCCCGCGCCGATCATGACGCCTGGATCGACCACCTCGCCGTCGGTGGCCTCTGGGTCGTCCACGACGTCTTCGCCGACCCGGCCGACGGCGGCCAGGCCCCCCACGACGAGCTCTACCTCCCACCGCTGCAGACCGGACGCTTCGTCGAGATCAGCGCGACCGGCTCGTTGCGCGTGCTCCGACGGACGAGCTGAGCTCGGGCAGCGACGTGGTCGTGCAGCCGTGCACGCAGGCGACGTCGTCGACGGGGATGCCCGACGGGAGTGCATCAGGGGCGAAGAACTTCGCGGTGTCCGAGGTGCCGTCGATCGCGTCCACGGCGAGCAGGACGGCGCCGGCGGTCCACGTCGTCTGCTCACGTGGCCAGATCTGGTCCAGCACGATGTTGCGGCCCGTCCAGTAGCTGCCGTCGTGCTCGCGAAGATGCTGGATGTCCGCGACGATCTGGGCGGCCAGGTCGCGCTCGCCGGCGTGGACCAACGAGATCGCGAGCTCGCAGGACTCGGCTCCCGTCACCCACGGTTCGTGGTCGACGCAGCGGATGCCGTGACCCGGAACGACGAAGCGTCCCCACGAGGTCGCGAGCCGTTGACCAGCCGCAACGCCGACGAGCGGGCCGCAGAGCAGCGGGTAGTACCAGTCCATCGACCACGGGTCGCGGCCAGAGAACTCCTCGGCCTCATGCTCGCGCATCGCGTGGCCGAGCATGCCGACGGCGAGCTCCCACGCGGGGCGCTCATGCCCGAGCCGTGCGGCGATCGCAAGGCCGGCGCGCAGGCTCTGGTGCATCGAGGCGTTCGACGTGACGAGGGCCTCGTGCCACAGCTGGCCCTCGACGTCGCGTGACCAGGCGAACGCCCCGGACGGGCGTTGCATCGTCAGGCAGAACGCGAGCGCCCGGTCGACGCATCGCCACATGCGGCGGAGGAACCGCTCGTCTGACGTTGCGTGGCTGTGATGCCAGACGCCCTGCGCGATGTAGCCGACGAAGTGGACCTCGGACCATGGCTCGATGATCTCACCGTTGCGCCACCGCGCCGGCCACGAACCGTCAGGTCGCTGCGTCGCGCGCAGGAACTCGAGCCCCGCCTCGGCCTCGGCGTGGAAGCCCGCGACGTCGAGTCCCATCGTCGCCTCGACAAGATCCCAGGCGTCGACCTGACCGCGGGGCGAGAACGGGATCGCGCCATCCGCGCGTTGGACGGCAGCGATCGACGCGCCCGTTGCCCGGATCTGCGCTCGGCTCAGCAGCTCCGTCACGCGCGACGACGGACGTAGACGACGTGGGACTTGCCGAGCACCGGGTTCAGGACGCGGTCCGCGAGCCGTGTGACGAGCGGGCCCTTCATGATGTCCCAGACCAGCATCTGGTGGTAGGTGCGCACCGCGAAGTGGTCGTCGTTGTCCGTCCCGACCGCGCACTTCAACCACCAGTACGGGCTGTGCAACGCGTGGGCACGACCGTGACCGAGAACCTCGAAGCCGGCGGCGTCGAGCTTCTGGTCGAGCTCGCGGCGACCATAGATGCGGACGTGGCCGCCCTCGACCTCGTGGTACTCGTCGCTCAGCGCCCAGCACACCTTCTCCGGCAGCCAGCTCGGTACGGTGATCGCGCCGAGCCCTCCGGGCTTCAGCACACGTGCCAGCTCCGCGATCGCACGGGTGTCGTCGGGGATGTGCTCCAGGACCTCGGCGGCGATGATGCGGTCGAAGGCCCCGTCGTCGAAGGGCAGGTCGAGCGCGTCGCCGACGACGGTCGTGCCGTCGCCGCCGACCGGGACCTCGCCGTTGTCGTGCATCGCGGCCACCATGTCCGCGACGGCGGCGAGCTCGTCGGCGTCCTGATCGAAGGCGGTCACGACGCCACCGCGTCGGAGCACCTCGAAGGCGTGCCGTCCGCCCCCGCAGCCGAGGTCGAGGACGGTGTCGCCGGGCTCGACGGGGAGTCGTTGGAAGTCGACGGTCAACATCAGCGGGCCTCCTCGGCCTGGGCAGCGATCGCCTCGCGGTAACGGGCGACGGTGGCTTCGGCGGTGCGGCGCCAGGTGAACTGCTCGAGGACACGTTCGCGTCCCCTGGCTCCGAGCTCGGAGGCGAGGACGGCGTCGTCGAGGACGGTGCGCAGGCCCGCGGCGAGCGCGCTCGCGTCACCCGGCTCGACGATGATCCCGGCGTCGCCGACGACCTCGGGCAAGGCCCCGGCCGAGGTCGTCACCACCGGCGTCGCGCAGGCCATCGCCTCAGCGGTCGGAAGCGAGAACCCCTCGTACAGCGACGGGACGGCGGCGACGGTCGCGGAGGCGAGCAGCGTGGCGAGCTCGTCGTCGGAGATGCCGTGGTGGAACGTCACGACGTCCTCCAGCCCGAAGCGGGTGATCGCGTCGGCGAGCACGCCGTCCGGTCGCGGACGTCCGATGACCACGAGCTCGACGTCGCGTTCGGTGCGCAGCTTCGCGACCGCTTCCAGCAGGATCACGCCGCCCTTCAGCGGCGACTCGGAGCTGGCCGTCGAGATGATGCGCTCCGGGACGCGTGCGACCTCGGGGCGTGGCCGGAAGGTCTCGACGTCGACGCCGACCGGGACGACGGCGACACGACCCCGGGTGACGCCGAGGTCCTCGACGATGTCGTCGAGCGACGAGGCGGAGACGGTCAGGAGGTGCTCGATGCGTCGGGCGACGCGCGCCTGCATCGTCAGGAATCCGTACCAGCGACGCTGAGCGATCCGCTGCCTCCAGGTCCGCTTCTCGGCTGCGTCGATGCGTCGGTCGACGGTGATCGGATGGTGGATGGTCGCGACGAGCGGCAGACCGAGCCGTTCGATCCCGAGGATCCCGTAGCCGAGCGTCTGGTTGTCGTGGACGACGTCGTAGTCGTCGCCTCGCTGCTGCAGGAGCCGCAGCGCACGCAGGCTGAACGTCAGCGGCTCGGGGAACCCGGCCGTGCACATCACGCCGAACTCGAGCACGTCGACGAGGTCGCGGAACTCGCGCAGCTTCGGGACGCGGAACGGGTCGGACTCGCGGTACAGGTCCAGGCTCTCGACCTCGACGAGCTCCACGCCGTCCGTGACGACCGGGTAGGGCTGGCCGGAGAGCACGTCGACCTCATGGCCGAGCGCGACGAGCTCGCGGGCCAGGTGACGGACGTACACGCCCTGTCCCCCGCAGTACGGGTTCCCGCGATACGTCAGCAGGGCGATCCTCAGCGGCTGGTCCATGTGCGTCCTCTCCACGCGAAAAACGCTAACATGTTACGAAAACTTCCGCGAATCCCCGTTCGCCCCCGAAACCCGAGGAACCCCCCTGCCCACGCCCCGCCAGCTCGCCCGCACCGCCCGGATCCTCGACACCGCGGCGCTGCTCACCGTCGACGGTGGGTTCGCGCGCGTGCAGATGCGCGACGTCGCCGAGCACGCAGGAGTCGCGCTCTCGACGCTCTACCGCCACCACCCGACGAAGACGCACCTCGTGCTCGCGGTCATGGAGCGCGAGCTGCTCCGGGCCCGCGAACGCTTCGTGGCGACGCCGCCCGAAGGCGACGACGACGTCGCGCGGGTGCTCCGCGTGCTCGAGCGCATCGCCACCAGCTGGCACGACTCCCCTGCGTCCGCCGACGCGATGCTGCAGGCCTACCTGACCGCGGGCGCCGACGAAGGCGAGCTCCGAGCGCGGGTCAGCACGATGCTTCAGGAGCTGCTCGTGCTGGCGATGTGGGGCGCCGAGCACGACGCACGCCCCGGGGATGCCGACGTCGCCCGGATGCTCGAGACCCAGCTCGTCGGGAGCCTTGCCGCCTGGGCCGCGCAGCGCGCCACGCAGGACGAGCTGCTCCACGATCTCCGCACCGCCGGGACCGCGCTGCTGCGGACACGGGCCGCCGCTATCGTCGCCGCCCGGTGACGCGACGAGGGCGACGTGAGCGAGCAACGGATGAGCGGGGCGTTCTCCGCAGCGTTGGCAGGCATCGTCGACCGCGTGCGCGGTGGCGGCGCTGACGGCATCGACGTCGACGACGTCGCCCGGCTCGACGGGATGACGGTGCTCGTCACCGGCGCCAGCTCGGGGCTCGGACAGGGCGTGGCCATCCGCATCGCCAAGCTCGGGGCGTCGACGGTCATCGCGCAACGCTCGAAGCACGACGCGTCGGTCGCGGCGATCCGCGCGGCGTCCTCCAACGACGACGTCCGTGCGTACCCGCTCGACCTCGCCGACCCCGCGACCATCGACGCCTTCGTCGCGCGGCTCGTCGAGGACGACGTCGTGCTCGACCGTGTCGTGCTCAACGCCGGAGTCGTACCGGCGTCGGCGCGCACCACCGAGTTCGGCCTCGACGTCATGGTCCATGTGAACTTCCTCGGCAACCTCATGCTCGTCGACCGACTCCTCGACGCGGGCCGGCTCGCTGACGTCGCCGACGAGGTCGCGCCGCGGATCGTCGTCGTCGGCTCGGAGTCACACCGCTCGGCACCCGCGTTCGACCCGGCGACGTTCGACGTCCCCGTCGACTACCCGACGTCCAAGGTCATCGATCACTACGGCCGCTCGAAGCTGCTGCTGCACACGTGGGTCTGCGAGCTCAGTCGACGCAACGTCGGTCGCATCGAGGTGCACCACCTCTGTCCCGGCGCCGTGAACTCCTCGATCGCCCGCGAGGCGCCGAGCTGGTCGAAGCCCCTCGTCTCGGTGATGTTCCGGCTGTTCTTCCAGTCACCGCAGAAGGCGTCAGGCCCCGTCGTGTGGCTCGCTGCCTCGGACGACGTCGCGGGCGAGACGGGCGTCTACCTGCACATGAAGCAGCGGACGTTGCCGTCCGACCTCGCCACCGACCCGACCACCGCGGCCGCCCTGTGGGACGCCGCGCATCTCGTCGCAGAACGGATCAGCACATGACCGAATCCAGCCGCGAGGCAGCCGAACGCAAGGTCATGGACGGCTCCGCATGGGGCGAGTTCTGCGACCTGCTGAAGCTCGCCGGCGAGACGCTCACCCGCCCCGGAACGCCCGAGGATCTCGACACCCGGATGGAGGGCCTGCGCTACCTGACGCGGCTCACGCGGGCGGCGCTCGAGACGTTCGTCGAGCACGCCGACCCGAAGGCTCCGGTCCTGATGCAGGTCGTGCACGAGACCGCGAAGATGGGCGCCGACAACCCTGACAACCACTACCTGAACGCCGCCATCGACGGGGCGAGCACCTACCGGCTGACCGGCAAGCGCAACACCGTGCACTGGCTCGAGTTCGCGACCCAGCGCGGCAGCTACGGGCAGAGCGGCGGGATGCCGCCGACGGGGCGCCTGGACGGCGTCGACCTCAACCTCGACGCCGACGGTCGCTTCGACGTCATCGTCAGCGCCGACGCACCGGAGGCACGAGCGGACGGGACCACGCCGGACTGGCTGCAGATGACGGCCGAGACCGGGACGCTGATCGTGCGGCAGTCGCTGCTCGACGCCGAGCGCGAAGAGCTCGCCGAGATCCACCTGGTCCGCCTCGGCGACGACGGCGAACCTGCCACCGACGGCCCGAGCCCCCTCGACGCGGAGTCTCTCGTCAACGGCCTGCTCACCGCCGGGATCTTCGTCCCCGGCGCGGCCGGGATCTTCGCCGAGTGGGCCGAGGGGTTCACCGATCACGTCAACGAGCTGCCCCGCTTCGACCCGGAGCTCTCGACGCGCATGGGTGGCGTGCCGGAGATCGCGTACTACCACTCCTACTGGCGGCTCGGCCCCGACGAGTGCCTCGTCATCGAGGCGACCGCGCCGAAGATCGACCACTGGAACTTCCAGCTCGACAACCACTGGATGGAGTCGCTGGACTACCGCAACGAACGCATCCACGTGAACCAGGCGACGGCCGCGGTCGAGGACGACGGCAGCCTTCGCGTCGTCGTCGCGCACGACGATCCCGGCCACCCGAACTGGATCACGACCCAAGGCCACGCGTTCGGGACGATGTGCTGGCGCTGGGTGCGTCCCGAGGGCGGCGAGCCGCCCCAGCCGTCGTGCCGCGTCGTGAAGCTCGTGGAGCTCCGCACGGAGCTCGCATGACGCGGACCGTCACCGAGACGTCGCGCGACTACGCCCACCCGCGGCGCCCCGCGACGATCAGGACGTTCAACCGTCTGGCCGCTCCGGCGGCGCGTCGTGGGAAGCCGTCGCTCGAGGTCGACGGCTTGATCGATGCCGCCATCTCCGCCGCCGATGGCTGGAGCGACTTCGGGGCGCCGGACGTCGTCGAGCCGTTGACGCGGCTCGTCGACAGCATCGAGTCCGAGGCGGCGCTGCATCCGTTCGGCCGAGTCGCGACGCGGGCCCGCCTCGTCGGAACGTTGCGTTCGCGGCTCCGGCATGCGGCCCACGTCGCGGCGAACCCGGAGATCCGCGAGATCAACGTCGCCGCGCCCATCGTCATCACCGGCCTGCAGCGCACCGGCACGACCTTCCTGCATCGCCTCCTCGCCGCCGACCCGCGCCTGCGGGCGCTCATCTCGTGGGAGGCGCTGAGCCCCGGTCCGCCGATGCGCGGCAAGGACCGTCGTCAGCTCGAGGCGAATGCCAGCGAGAAGATCCTGAAGCACATGGCCCCGGACTTCTTCGCCGTGCACCCCGTCGAGTCGATGTCGCCCGAGGAAGAGGTCCTGCTGCTCGATCAGACGTTCATCTCCACCGCGTCCGAGGCGACGCTGCACGTCCCGTCCTTCGCGGCGTGGGTCGAGGGCGTCGACCAGGCCCCGGCGTACGCGCATCTGCGTGAGCAGCTCCAGTCGCTCTGGCACCAACGCCCCGCTGCCGCGCCAGAGACCGACGCCGCTCGCTGGGTCCTCAAGACCCCGCACCACCTCGAGTGGCTCGACACGCTGCTCGACGAGTTTCCCGACGCGCGGATCATCCAGACCCACCGCGACCCGGTCACGACCGTCGCCTCGTTCTGCTCCATGATCGCCCACGGTCGCGGGATCATGTCCGACGTCGTCGACCCACACGAGGTCGGCCGGCACTGGCTGCGCAAGACGTCCCGCATGGTCGAGCGCGCGATGGACACCCGCGCCCGACGCGACACCGGTCAGTTCCTCGACGTCGCCTACGAGGACACGATCGCGGATCCGATCTCCGTCGTCCGCCAGGTCTGGGATCACGTCGGCCTGACGCCGGATCCGGGCGTCGAGGCCGCGATTCGCACCCGTCGCGACGAGCAACGTCAGCACCGCTACGGCCGCCACGTCTACGACCTCGCCGACTTCGCCCTCACCGAAGCCGACATCGCAGACGCCTTCACCACCTACCGCGCTTCCCGCGGCTGGGCCTGACGACACGCGCCCCGCCGCGCCGGGTTGCGCGACAACGCGGGATCGTCGCCGAACCCCGCTCCCGCGCTCGGTTGTCGTGGAAACCTCACCCCGCTCGGGAAACGCGACGATCCCGATGCGAACCGGTTTGCACGACAACGCGCGATCGTCGCCGAGCCCCGGGCACGCCTCGTCAGCCCTAACGTCAACAGCCCCGAACCGGAGCGAGACGTGCGTGTTGCCCTGCTGGTGTTCGACGGCTTCGACCTGCTCGACGTCGGCGGCCCGTACGAAGTGCTGCTCACCGCGAACCGGATGGTTCCAGCAGCCGCCGAGCAGCCCTTCGACGTTGTCCTGGTCGGTCGTGACCTGTCGACGGTCCGCGCCTACGGCGGCATGCAGGTGACACCGGACGCCACCGTGACCGACGGCCCGTTCGACCTGGTCATCATCCCCGGAGCCATCGACCTCGACCTGCTGACCAAGGACGACGCGTTGCTCGACACGGTCGCATCGCTCGCCGAGGGCGCGCAGGTCGTGTCGTCGGTGTGCACGGGATCGTTCGCGCTCGCCGCGGCCGGTGTCGTCGGCGACGCACAGCTGACCACCCACCACATGGACACCGCGATCCTTGCCGACTTCATCGGTGACGCGGGGCGTGTGCAGACCGGACGTCGCTGGGTCGATGACGGACGCGTGGTCACCGGCGGAGGACTGTCGTCGGGGATCGCGATGGGCCTGCACCTCGTCGCCCGTCTCGTCGGCAGGGACTTCGCCACCGAGGTCGCGACCCGGATCGAGTACGACTGGGACCCGACCGGCGCCCGCTGACAAGCTCCGACGACGATCCCGCGTTGTCGCGCAACCCGGTTCGGGGCGGGGATTGTCGCGTTTCCCGAGCGGGGTGTGGTTTCGGCGACAACCGAGCGCGGCGTCAGGCTCCGGCGGCGCGGAGGGCGGCTTCGGCGTGGCGGACCATCGTGCGCCAGCGGTCACCGACGGTGTGCAGCGGGGCGCCGACGAGGCGGTCGAGCTCGCGGCTGAAGAGGCTGGCGAGCGCGGCACGGTGGTCGAGGGCGACGCCACGGCCGAGGCGTGCTCCGGACGCGCGGGTCGCCTGGCCGATCAGCAGGGACAGCCCGAGCCCGAAGATGATCGCGAGCCATGGCCACGGCACGGCGGTGCCCGGGCGAGGCAGCGACGGCGTCAGCCACAACCCGATGAGGCCTGCGACCACCGCGGCGGACAACAGGGTCCGAAGGACGGCCATGAGGTGCCACCAGCGCGGGATCTCGACGCCTTCGGGCGCCGACTGCTCCGCGAGGCCGATCGACTCGACGTCGCGGACTCGGTCGTCGAGCCACGTTCCTGACGTGAGCGCGCGGACCTCGCGTGCGACGGGCGCGGGCGCGGCCTCGGCGACGTCCTGGACGTGGACGTGGAGTCGTGCCGCGGCACCCAGACCCCCGCCGGTCCCGCTCGACGACGGCAGCAGCGTCCCGGCGACCGGGAGGTCACCGGGAAGACCGAGGATCTTCCCGAGCGTCGTGCCACGAGCCGCGTGCAGCGCACGGCCGAGCGGGCCGCTCGACGCGGCAGCGGCGGCGCGGGCTCCGGCCTTCTGCGCAGCGATGATGTCGTGATCGGAGACGACGCCACCGGCGATCAGGTCCGCGACCTCCTCGCGGACGGGCGCGAACGATGGCGCGGTGATGACGGTGGCCTCGTCCTGGCCGACGTGCTCACGCCCCGTCGCCAGCAACAGCAGGTCACGGGATGACGTCACGACGTCGAGCCGGACCTTCTCACGTGCGACGGCCTTGTCCTGGAGCCGCTGCTCGAGCACGGTCCGCAGCTCATCGATCCCTCGGGGAGCGCTGCCGTCCGCCGGCGCCGCCGCCACGGTCAGGATCTTCGGACGATCGATCCCCGCGCGGCGCAGCGTCACGCCGAGGTCGGCGACGACCTTCACGACGTCGGCCGCCGAGAGCCGGTCCACCTGGTTCAGGACGAAGAGGAACTGCGACTGGTAGGCGACGAGCGGCGCCACGTAGCCCGAGTGCAGCGCGTCGTCGTTGTACTTCTCCGGGTCGAGGACCCAGATGAGGGCGTCGACGCGGGGCGCCAGACGATCGACGACCTCGCGGTTCGCGGCGGCCACGGAGTCGAAGTCGGGCAGGTCGATGACGGCGAGTCCCGGGAGCTGCTGCTGCGGGGCGCGGTCGAAGACGCCGAGATCATCCAGAAGCCTGAGCAGGGCGGGCTCGGTCGGCGACGGGACCCACGCGAGGGGTTTCTGGGTCGTCGGACGGAGCACCCCGGAGCGTGTGACCGGCGTCCCGGCCAGGGCGTTCAGCAGGCTCGACTTGCCGGATCCTGTCCCACCGATGAGCGCGGCGAGCACCGTCTCACCGAGGTTCGCAGCGCGAGCTCCCGCGTGGGCGACGCGTGGTGCGATGGCCGCGACGTCCGCGGGAAGCAGCACGCCGTCGGCCGAGTCGAGCGCGGCACGCAGCGACGCCAGCGCAGCGTCGAGATCGAGGGTCACGGTCATCGGTGCCCCTTGCGATCGAGGAGATCGGCGGCCACGGCCAGCCGCTGGACCTCCCGGACGGCGTCGCGGAGCTGCTGGACGACCTTGGCGTCGTCCACCAGCGACTCGGCTGCGGCCTGGTAGCGATCGGAGTCGGCGCGGAGCACTGCTTCGAGCGAGGTCTCCAGCGTCTGGCGCGCCTGCTGGACGAGGGAGCGTGCTGCCGCGCCACCGAGGACGTGCTCGAGCAACGACTGCTGCGCGGCGGCCGCGCCGGCGGTCACACCGACCTCGGATCCGGTCAGACCGCCGGTGTTCGCGAACACCGCCACCAGCGCCGAGACCGCCACGACGTTCACCCCCAGCGAGGCCACCTGCGCGATCCGTCGACGTCCGCCGCCCTCGTCCTCGACGAGGCGTGCGAGCTGTGCGGTCCAGTCGGCGACCGCGCTGCGGGCACGACGCTCTGTCTCGGGATCGTCGCGGTACCCGGCGCCGGCAGCTGCCCCGAGCAGGGCGCGGCCGGGCTCGGTGAGCTCCCACGTGGAGCGGACCGTCGACGCCGCCATCTGCGTGCGGCGCAGGATCTCGTTGGACAGGAAGTCACGCGCCTGCGCGGTGACGGCCTCCTCCCGGCCGCCCCCGAAGCCCATCGTCCGGCCGATCCAGCGACGCATCGTGCCGACGCCGCTCGACAACGCCTGGAGGATCGCGCCGGTCCCGACGAACTCCTGCCAGCGGCCGAGGACCTCGTCGCGGATGAGCGTGCCGTCGCGCAGGCTCGCCGAGAGCTCGGCGACCTGTGCCGCGTAGGCCTGCTGGGCGGTGCGGATCAGGTCCTGGACGGTGGACTGCTCCGCGGAGAGCTCGTCGGCGAGACGTTCGCTGTCGTCGATCGTGGCGGAGAGCGCCCCGGAGATGGCGGTGCGGATGGCGGCGGCACGTTCCACCGGGTCGCTGAGCTCGGTGAGCCGTGCCCGCAACGGCGCGACGGCCGCGGCCGGCAGCCCGCCGTGGTCGTCGGTGACCTCCTGCTCGGCGATCGTGAACAGCGCGACGCCCTCAGCGTCGAGCGAGATGCCGTTGCGATCGAAGAGCGCGCGGAGATCCGCGACGACCTCGTCGCCGCCCTCGCGCACCCTGTTCAGGACGAACAGCAGCGGTGTGCCGCGGCGGACGACCTCACGCAGCACGTCCCACGGGACGGCGTCGGCGTAGCGCTGCGCTGACGTGGTGAAGATGACGAGGTCCGCCACCCCGAGCAGGTCGCGGGCGATCTCGTGGTGGACGAGCTCGACCGAGTCGATGTCGGGCGTGTCGACGATCGTGAGCCCGCGCAGCATCACGTCGACGTCCGCGACGATCTCGAGCGGCCGCTCTTCGGTCCCGTAGCCGGTCAGCAACCCGGCACGGTGACGCGCGGCATGGTCCTCGTGACACCACACCACCGGCGAGCGCGTCGTCGGGCGGACCGCCCCGGGGCGGGTGACGCGACGCCCCGCGAGCCCGTTGACCAGCGAGGACTTCCCCGCACCCGTCGGGCCGAGCACGACCGCGACCATCGGTCCGCCGAGATCCTGCATGCGCGGCAGGAGGTAGTCGTCGAGCGTGCGGATCACGCGATCGCGGCGGGCGCGACGCTCCGCCTGCGCAGCGTCCGGCACGTCGAACCGCAGGCCACGGACCTGGGCGGCGAGCTTGTGGAGCGCGACCCCGAGGGCGTCACGAGATCCGGTCTCGGTGGCGGTCATGGAGCCACCCGACGGGAGTCGTCCGGCTCGGAGGCCTGTCGGACGGCGGTGACGTCGGGCCACGTCAGCAGACCGAGGTCCGCGAGGAACGTCGCGGCCTCCACCAGGTTCTTCGCGGCGATCGACGGGACCGCGACCTCGTCGAGCCGGGCGAGCGCCGTCGGCCCCGCGCGGTCCAGCAGGTCGTCCATGTCGCGGATGAGGATCGCGGCGATGCGATCGCCGAGCCGCTCGGCCGCGGCCGCGTAGACCTCGGGGTCGTGCTCGCCGGAGTCCCCGATCAGGATGATCGGCAGGTCCGGGTAGGTCGCGGCGAGGTCCTCGATGTGACGCAGCTTGTGCGTCATCGCCGGAGCACGGATCGCCCATTCCGGGGTGAAGCCCCAGTCGCTGAGCAACAGCGGGCCTTCGGGGAGATCGTTCTGGCTGAGGATCCGGTCGATGAGCCCGTGCAGGTTCCACGGGCTCGACGAGAGGTAGAACATCGGGGCACGCAGCGGGCCGGTCGCCTCGCCGGTCAGCCGCGCGTACAGCTCGGCGATTCCCGGGATGACCCGTCGACGGCCCGGCGGCGACATCAGCGTCCGCGCGATCATCCGGATCGGCTGGTCGACGTCGGTGACCAGCACCGTGTCATCGATGTCGGAGATGACGAGGTACGGCGCGTCCGTGGGTGGGACGAGCACGCGGACCTCGGCCTCGGCGCCGCCGTTGGGCTGCATCCGGCCGACCTGCCACCCGGGCCGGAACTCGCCGGTCACGCGGACCTCCACGAAGCCTTCCGGATCCGACTCGGCGTGGCTGCCGTGGTCGCCGATGTCGCCGGTGACCGCGACGCCGCCGAGCTCCGCGGTCAGGAACCGGCTCGCGGTCGCGGCGAGCGTGTCGAGGCGGGACGCTTCGAGGCTGTCGGGCCAGGCGGGCGCCGTGAACGCCTCGAGGACGCGGCCGCGCATGCGCACCTCGGACGTGGTGCCGTACCCGCGGTAGGTCGTGACCTTGGGCGGACGGACCAGACCCACGCGGTCACGCAAGCTGCGGGAGCCGCTGGACAGCGCGTCACCGGCGCGCGCGAGACCGCGCACCATCCGCGACGGCTGCTCGGACACGGCTGCTCCTGCTTCAGGGGTCGTAGGCCCGGTCGACCGGTCCACCTGCACGGGTGACGATACGGTCCCAAGGCGGACCACGACAGACGGAGGGGCAGGCACGTGCGGGTACTCGTGACCGGCGGAGCAGGCTTCATCGGGCGACAGGTCGTGGCGGCGCTCGCCGGCGCCGGCCATGAGGTCATCGGTACGACGCGCGGAGACGGCGTCGACATCGCCGCGGGGCGCGGGACGGTGGCGTGGGAACGCCTCGACGTCCAGGACCGCGACGCGCGTGTCGACATGCTCGCCCGAGTCCGTCCCGACGTCGTCGTCGGGGTCGCGTGGCACACCGATCCCGCGACCGTCAAGAACGGTGACGCGAACCTCGGCTGGATCGCCACGACCGTCGGTCTGGTCGACGACGCTGCCGCTGCGGGAGCCTCGCGGTTCGTCGGCGTCGGTTCCTGCTTCGAGTACGCCTTCCCCACCGCGGTGCTGAACGAGACCACGACCCCGCGCGAGGGTGACACGCGTTACGGCCGCGCGAAGGTCGCGGCGAGCCACGTCGCGGAGCTCGCCTGCGCCCAGCGCGACATGTCGTTCGCGTGGACGCGCCCCTTCTACGTCCTCGGCCCGCACGAGAACCACCGACGGGTCCTCCCCTACGTGATCAACAGCGTGCTCCACGGTGAGGTCGCCGAGACGAGCCACGGACGTCAGGTCCGCGACTTCATGCACGTCGTCGACGTCGGCGGCGCGATCGCCGCCGTCGCGACGAACGACGTCGCCGGTGCGGTGAACGTCGGCCTCGGCAGCGGCATCTCGCTGGCCCAGCTCTTCACGATCGCAGCCGAGGAAGCGGGCGACGCCAGCCTGCTCCACCTCGGCGCCCGTCCCCCGGGTCCGGCCGAGGCCCCGGAGATCATCGCGGACGTCGCTCGCCTGCGCGACGAGGTCGGCTTCGTGCCGCGCTTCGGTGACCGCCGCGCCGCCATCGCCGACACCGTGGCATGGTGGCGCGCCAACCCGCCTGCTCCGGTCTGACGTCTGGGCTCGCGCAAGGCATTACCGTCCTCCCCCGATGACCACGACCTCGAGGTGCTTTCGGTGTCCACGCCCCTGACCGTGATCGGTGCCGGCCTCGCCGGGCTGAGCGCGAGCTACCACCACGGCCACGACGGCACGCAGATCTTCGAGGCGCAGGAACGCATCGGCGGACACATCCAGGTCCGCGAGCACAACGGCGCCCTGTGGGACGACGGCCCGCACATCTCGTTCACGAAGGACGAGTACATCAAGGAGCTCTTCGCGGACGCCGTCGACGGCGAGTACGAGGAGTTCGAGTCGGTCGTGCGCAACTACTACCACGGCTGGTGGGTCGACCACCCCGCGCACGTGGCCCTGCATCAGGTCCCCGAGCCGCTGCGCTCGCAGTGCCTCGACTCGTTCCTCGAGTCCCGCGAGTGGGCCAAGGACGCCGAGGCCGCGACCGACTACCGCACGTGGCTCTACCACCAGTTCGGGCGGGTCTTCGCGAACACCTTCCCCGCGGCCTACACCCGCAAGTACTGGACGCTCGAGCCGGAGCAGCTCGACCCGGGCTTCATCGGCAACCGTCTCGGCTTCCCGAACGTCGACGAGGTCACGACCGGGTTCAACGGTCCGCTGGGCGAGAACCGCCACTACATCTCCACGTCGCGCTACCCCACGAAGGGCGGCTACATCGCCTACGCGAAGAAGCTGGCCGACGGCGCCCGCGTCGACCTCAACACGCGCGTGCAGGAGATCGACTTCGGTCGGCGGATCATGCGTCTGTCCGACGGCCGCGAGCACACCTACGACGACATCGTCTCGACGATGCCGCTGCCGACGCTCATCGGTGTCGGCGTGGACGTCCCGGAGGAGGTGCGCGAGGCGGGGAAGCGTCTCGTCTGCACCGAGGGCTACATGATCGAGATCGTCGCCGATCACCCGATCCGGCGCCCCGAGCACTGGATCTACGTCTACGACCTCGACAAGTTCTCCACGCGCATCTCGTTCATGAACCGGTGGTCCCCGCACAACTCCCCGGACGGCACGAGCGCGATCCAGGTCGAGTACTACGGCTCACCGTTCCGGGCGCTGCTCCCCGACCGCACCATGGTCGCCGAGAAGGTCATCGAAGAGCTCGTCGAGATGGGCATCGTCGACGACCGCGCGGCCGTGAGCGGCTACGACGTGCACCACGTCCCGTGGGCGAACGTCATCTTCGACCTGCACCGCGAGCAGAGCCTGAAGACGGTGAACGACTGGCTCGACTCCCAGGGAGTGCTCCGCGCCGGTCGCTTCGGACACTGGGAGTACATGTGGACCGACGGCGCCGTGCTCACCGGCAAGGCGGCCGTGGAGTCGTTGCGCTGACGTCAGCTCGGCGGCTCGGCACCGAAGTACCTGACGAACTCGTGCTCGACCTCGGAGAGCTTCGGGGCGTTGCGGTCGCGGTCGCTGAGGATGACGTCGTCGGTGATCGGCCACGGGATCGCGAGATCCGGGTCGTCCCACGCGACCTCGAGGTTCTTGGCGTCGTCGTGGCGCTCGGTCGTTCGGTAGCGCAGCATCGCCCCGCCGTCGGAGACGACCTGGTGGCCGTGCAGGACGCCGGGCGGCAGCCAGACCTGACGCCAGTCGACGTCGTCGAGGATGAACGACTCCCACGTCAGGTACGTCGGCGACCAGGGGCGCACGTCGACCGCGACGTCGAAGATGCTTCCGCGGCTGGCGGACACGAGCTTGCCCTCCTTGAGCTCCCTTCGGGAGTGCAGCGCACGCACCACGCCGCGCTGGGAGAACACCTGGTTCTCCTGCAGGAAGTGCACCGGGTCGATGCCGTGCTCAGCCACCAGATCGTCCGCGAAGATCCGCATGTTGTAGCCGCGGTGATCCTCGATCGGTGACGGCAGGAACTCCACCACTCCGTGGATCGTCGTCAGTCGTGCGCGCATGGGTTCGCCCTCGTGGCGTCGTCAGAAGTAGTACGGGTACGGCGACCAGTCAGGGTCGCGCTTCTCGAGGAACGCATCACGGCCCTCTGCGGCTTCGTCGGTCATGTACGCGAGGCGGGTCGTCTCGCCGAGCAGGACCTGCTGGCCGACGAGTCCGTCGTCGATGAGGTTCATCGAGTACTTCAGCATCCGCTGCGCGGTCGGTGACTTCTTGCAGATCTTCGACGCCCACTCGAGACCCGTGGTCTCGAGGTCGGCGTGGTCCACGACCTTGTTGACCATGCCCATCCGGTAGCCGTCCTCGGCGGTGTAGTCGTCGCCGAGGAAGAAGATCTCGCGCGCGAACTTCTGCCCCACCTGTCGGGCGAGGTAGGCCGAGCCGAAGCCGCCGTCGAAGGAGCCGACGTCGGCGTCGGTCTGCTTGAAGCGCGCGTGCTCGCGGCTGGCGATCGTGAGGTCGGCGACGACGTGCAGCGAGTGGCCGCCGCCCGCGGCCCAGCCGGGGACCAGGCAGATGACGACCTTCGGCATGAACCGGATGAGTCGCTGACACTCGAGGATGTGCAGACGCGCGAGCTTGGCCGGATCGACGCTCTCCGGAGTCGTGCCCTCTGCGTACTGGTAGCCGGCTCGCCCGCGGATGCGCTGGTCACCGCCGGAGCAGAACGCCCAGCCCCCGTCCTTCGGTGACGGTCCGTTGCCGGTCAGCAGGACGCAGCCGATGTCGCTCGACTGGGTCGCATGCTCGAGGACGCGATACAGCTCGTCCACGGTCTGCGGCCGGAAGGCGTTGCGAACCTCTGGCCGGTTGAACGCGATGCGCACCGTCGGCACGTGCTTCGCGCGGTGGTAGGTGAGGTCGACCAGGTCGAACCCCGGGACCTCGTCCCACAGCTCTGGATCGAAGATCTCCGAGACCACGTCAGGCTCCACGTCGGGCGGGTGGCGGATCGTCGAAGGTAGCCACCCCCCGACGTCGGGCGACCACCAGCAGGGTTCAAGCCCCCGCCGGGCGGCCGACAGCCTTCGTGGTCTGGGGGTTCCGTCGACCGTTCAGGCTCGGACGGCCGCTGCCGCGATCTCCGGCAGGACGATGCCGACCTGGTCCCGCACGATGAGGTCCGCGAGGCCGTCCTGTCCCGTCGGCTCCGCGTTGATCACCACGACGGTGGCCCCGGCACGTGCAGCGACCTCCGGAAGCGCGGCCACCGGGAACACCTGCAGCGACGTCCCCACCGCCAGGAACAGATCGCAGCCCTCGGTCGCCGCAACGGCCGCAGCGAAGACCTCCTCGGGCAGCGGCTGACCGAAGAACACCGTGCCGGCCTTGGTGATCCCACCGCAGTCGGGGCACCGTGGATCCGCCTCACCGGCACGGATGCGCTCGAGGAGCTCCGCGATCGGAGCCCGCCACGAGCAGTCCACGCAGACCCCGTCGCGCATCGAGCCGTGGACCTCGTGGACGATCGCCGGATCCTGCCCTGCGGCGACGTGCAGCCCGTCCACGTTCTGCGTGACGACCGCGAGCAGGCGGCCCGTCCGCTCGAGGTCGACCAGCGCCCGATGACCAGCGTTCGGCAGCGCCTGGAGCGCCGGATGCGCGGCGCGCCACCGCCAGGATCGGGCGCGCAGGTCCGGATCCGACAGATACGCCCGGATGTCGGCGTACCGCTCGGCGTCGGGATCGCGCGTCCAGACCCCGTCGGGACCTCGGAAGTCGGGGATGCCCGAGTCCGTGGAGATGCCAGCACCGGAGAGCACGACGATCCGTTCGGATCGAGCGACCAGCCTCAGGAGGGTCTGTCGCGGCGTCGGTTCGTCCACATCGGCTCCCGGTGCGTTGCGTTGTCGTGTGCGATGCTCGACCCTACGACCCACCCCGTCGAAGAGGACCGCCGTTGAGCGCCCAGGACACCGTCGAGTCGGCGCCCAACTGGCTGCCCGAGGAAGACATCAACTTCGTCCGCGACCGCGTCCCGCTGATCTACGTCGAAGCAGTCCCGGTCCGGCTCGACCACCTCGGCCGGGTCGAGAAGGTCGGCCTGCTGCTGCAGGCGATGCCCGACGGCTCCATCAGCCGCGCGGTCCCGAGCGGTCGGGTGATGCTCGGGGAGACCATCCGCGAAGCCCTGTGGCGCAACCTCTGCAAGGACCTCGGGCCCGAGTCCGACCCGCAGCTCCCCGCGTCCCCGACCCCGTTCACGGTCGTCGAGTACTTCCCGGATCCGGAGCGCACCGGATTCACGGACCCGCGTCACCACGCCGTCGCGCTCGCCTACATCGTGCCGGTCCTCGGGCCGTGCACGCCGCCGGACAACGCCCTGGACTTCTCGTGGGTGCGCCCGGAAGAGCTGGAGACGCCCGCGCTCGAGGCCGAGCTCGCGGGCGGCCACGGACGGCTGGTCCGGATGGCCCTGGCGAACACGCAGCGGCTGGGCTGACTCGGGCTCAGCCGAGGCCGATGTCCAGGTCCTGCGGGAGACCGGAGCTCTCGAGACCGACGGGCAGCTCGTCCTCGAGCCCGAACAGGCTCAGGCCGAGTTCCTGGTCCGTGACGTCGGCGTCGACGTCACGACGCTCTGCGTCACCGACCGGAGCCTCATCGGACAGGACGACATCACCCACGCGCGCCTCCGGGCTCGGCGCCACGGCCGCGCGACGCGCGGTCTCCGTGGGGCCCGGCTCCGGCTGCGGAGCGACCGCCACCTCGTCGGCCGCCACCTCATCGGTGACGTGATAGCTCTCGTCCTCACCGGGGAACGAC
>CBDTYW010000014.1:0-26725 GCA_965364735.1 uncultured Nitriliruptoria bacterium | reverse complement strand
CCGGCGACCTGGTGGTCGTGCAGCGTGTAGTTGGCGACGAACGACTGCGAGTTGACGACGTTCTTGACGACCTCGTAGGTGTCGGCCTGCGAGTCCGCCGCGAAGAAGATGTACTCGTCCGCGTCGGTGTCGCGGCCGAACGTCGACGCCATCCGGGCCACGTTCGCGTTCCCGATGTAGTACTTCGACCCGTTCGCGACGAGATGTCCGTCGGAGTCCGCCGCGACGAGCATGTCGGTCGAGTAGATGTCCGCGCCGTGGGTCTGCTCGCTCAGCCCGAACGCGAACACCTCACCGTCGGCGAGCTGCTGCGCGGCGCGCTCCTTGGCGGCGACGTTGTCGGACATCCAGATCGGCCCGAGCCCGAGGATCGAGACCTGCCACGTGTACCAGTACTGCAGCCCGTAGAACCCGAGGATCTCGTTGACCGCGTCGATGCGCGTGGTGTCCCAGCGCGAGTGCTCGTCGAGCCCGTGGGCTGCCGGCGTGAGGAACCGCGAGAACAGCTTGATCTCGGCCTGCGCGTCGATGAAGTCCTGGTACCAGACCCGCTCGTGGTCGTCGTGCTTGAGCGCGACCTTGCCCTTCGCCTCGAACCACCCGACGAGGTCGCGGCACATCTGCGCCGACGTCGCGTCGAGGTGGTCGAACGTCGTGTGGTTCGGGTGGAAGAGCATCGCGCGGGTTCCTCGCGTTCGGTATCACCGTCGACGCTACTCCGATCGCCCCGCGCCACCAACGCCCGCGGCGGCCATCGAGCGGGACATCTGCTGTGCCGTCTCGATGTGAGCGGGACGATGACCGGCGTCATGCCGGTCGACGTCCCGCTCGCGGCGAGCGGGGACATCTGCTGTCCCGCTCGTCAGCGCGCTGCGCGGAGCGTCGGACGCACCCGACGCGCGTACAGGACGGGCCCGAGCACGGGCAGCACGACGATCAGCAGCGCCCAGAGGATCCGGTGGTGCGGCGACGCCTGCCAGACCTCGGTCGGCCAGCGGCGCAGGTCGCGCCATGCGGCGATCATCGGCACGCCGATCACGAGCAGCGCGGCAACCAGACCCGCTTCGGAGTTGAGCGTCACGGCTCAGCCGTTGATGGCGGCTTGGAGCATCTCGTTGACGAGCTTCGGGTTCGCCTGTCCGCGGGTCTCCTTCATGACCTGCCCGACCAGCGCCCCGATGGCCTTCGCGTTGCCACCCTGGATCTGCTCGACGGTCGTGGCGTTGTTGGCCACGACCGTGTCGATGATCCCCTGCAGCGCTCCGGTGTCGGAGACCTGCTTGAGGCCCTTCGCGTCCGCGACCTCGGACGGAGTGCTCGTGCCTCGCGCCTCGATGACGCCCTCGAGGACCTGCTTCGCCATGTTGTTCGACAGCGTCCCGTCGTCGACGAGGCGCAGCAGATCGCCGAGGTGCGCGCCCGTGACGCCGGACTCCTCGAGGGTGACGTCGGCGACGGAGATCTGGCCGAGCAGCTCGCCGGTCAGCCAGTTCGAGGCCTTGACCGGGTCGGCGCCCGCAGCGACCGCCTCGTCGAACATCACGAGCAGGCCGTTGCCGACGATGGTCGCGGCGACATCGGTCTTGACGCCGATGCCCTCGATGCGGTCGCGCGCAGCCTTGGGCAGCTCGGGGAGCTTCGACTTCAGGTCCTCGACCCACTCGGGCGTGCAGACGATCTCGACGAGGTCCGGGTCCGGGAAGTAGCGGTAGTCGGCGACCGACTCCTTCTTGCGGAGCGAGTCGGTGCGGGACTTCGACTCGTCCCAGTGCCGGGTCTCCATGATGATCTCGTTGCCGGCCGTGATCTCGTCGATCTGACGCTGCGCCTCGAAGGCGATCGCGTGGCCGATCGAGCGGATGGAGTTCACGTTCTTGATCTCGGTACGGGTGCCGAGCGGCTCTCCGGGACGTCGGACGGACACGTTCGCGTCGCAGCGCATCGAGCCCTCCTCCATGCGAGCGTCGCTGACGCCGAGCGCGAGGACGATCCCCTGGAGCTCGCGGACGTAGGCCTGCGCGGTCTCGGGGTCGTGGATGTCCGGATGCGACACGATCTCGAGCAGCGGGATTCCGGCGCGGTTGTAGTCGATCAAGGAACGGTCGGCGCCGTGCAGGCGGCCGGACACGCCGACGTGCATCGACTTGCCGGTGTCCTCCTCCATGTGCAGGCGCTCGATCCGGATGTGCCGCGACTCGCCCTCGACCTCGAGATCCATCCAGCCGTCATGGCAGATCGGGACGTCGTACTGGGAGATCTGGTAGCCCTTGGGCAGGTCCGGGTAGAAGTAGTTCTTCCGGTGCATCCTGCAGGTCGGCGCGACGCCGCAGTTCAGCGCAAGGCCGAGCCACGCGGCGGAGCGCACAGCGGTCTCGTTGATGACCGGCAGGGTGCCGGGCAGACCGGCGTCGATCGGGAACACGCGCGTGTTCGGCTCGCCGCCGAAGTCCGTCGGCGAGGCCGAGAACATCTTCGACTTCGTGTTGAGCTCGACGTGGACCTCAAGTCCGACGACGAGCTCCCAGCCCTCGGGCATCTTCGTGATGGCCATGTGTCAGCGCGTCCCGTGATCGGCGGCGTGGATGGTGCGGGTGGAAGCGTAGTCGTGACGGCCCCGACCCCTGCCCTCAGCCGGCGGCGACGAGCCGGTAGCCCAGGCCACGGACGGTCTGGATGTCCACGCCGGTGTCGTGGAGCTTGCGGCGCAGGCGCGAGACCTGGTGGCGGACGAGCGCAGGATCGTCGGGGGCCTCGTGACCCCACGCCCGTGTCACGAGCTCCTCGGCCTTGAACACGCTGCCGGAGGAGCGAAGCATCATCGCGAGGATCTCGTACTCGCGCGGCCCGAGCGTGATGCTGCGCTCGTCGACCTCGACGCTCATCGTGTCGGGGCGAAGACGGAACCCGGACGCCGCCGCGACGTCGGCCGGCGTGGCGCTGCGGTTGGTCGCCCACCCCTCGATGGCGCGGATGAGATCGAGCGAACGGAACCGGCGGGGCGTGATCGTCACGACCGCGCCGAGCCCCTCGATCACGTCCGAGGTCACGGGCCCGATCGACGCGACGGCGACCTCACCGGTGAGCAGCCGACGCACCTCAGTGATCGTCTCGTCCCCCATGGACTCCGCGATCGTGAAGAGGTTGCGGACGGCGTTCGGGGAGGTGAACGTGATGACGTCGACCTCGCCGGCGACCAGCGCCGAGATGAGCTCGCGCGCGGGTGCGTCATCCTCGGGCGGCCCGGACACGTACGGCATGACCGTGAGCAGGTCGACGCCGAGCCGGGAGAGATGGCGGTAGGCATGCGTGACCCCGCCGTGCAGCTGGACGGCGATCGTCTCGTCCGGGAGCACGCGTCCCTCGAGCCAGCCCGCGACGTCGGCGTCGGTCTCACGGGGAGAGGTCCAGACCGGTCGGCCACCGGCGCGGATGATCCCGCCGGCAGACTTCGCTCCTCGGGCCACGCAGCGAGTGGACCCGATCAGCTCTCGCAGCGGCTCCCCGAGGCCACCACGATCCGCGGCTTCCATCCACAGCCCCATGCCCATGCCGGACGAGGCGACGAGCCATCCCGGCTTCGCGGCGAGGATCGTCTCGGTGTCCGCGAGGATCACCTCGTCTGCCGCGGGAGCGTCGCCGCGCAGCATCGCCCCATGGATGACGTCGGCGTCACGGGCCCGCAGCAGGTCCACGAACTGCTGCCCCTTGCGGGCAGCCGTCACGGCGATGCGAACATCCTGGAGGGTCACGGAGGGGTTCCCTTGCTGGGCGAGCCGAACCGAACCGCACGTGTGTCGCGGCGAGGTGCCCAGCATGTTTCCACATCATGAACCCGCCGATGGTGTCAGGCCTCCCATGCCTGGCGTCGACGGACGTCGACAGCTGCATGCTTGTACGACGGCTGCCGCGAATGTGGGTCGAAGCTCGGCATCGTCAGGGTGTTGACGCGTGGGTCGTGCATCGGCAGCCAGACCTGCCCTGGCTGCATCGCGGCGGTCACGAACGCCTTGGCCGTCAGCGTGCCGCGCGACGACCCCATGCTCGGCTCCGGATGGCCGGTGGCGCTCGCCGTCGTCGCGACGATGTCGTGCTCGATGTTCGTCCAGGCCGGCGAGGGCGCGACCTACGCGATCGTGCCGCTCGTGAAGCGTCGGGTGTCGGGTCAGATCTCCGGCATGGTCGGGGCGTACGGCAACGTCGGGGCGCTGCTCTTCCTGACCCTGCTGTTGTTCGCCGGTCCCACGGTGTTCTTCCTCACGATCGGGGCGTCAGCCGTCGTCGCGTCCCTCGCCTGCCGTTGGCTGGAGGAGCCGAAGGGCTCGTTCGCCGAGCACCACGCCCTCGAGATCACCGTCGACCTTCCGGTGGTCGGAACCGAGAAGGTCGCGGTGGGAGCCGCGGTCGACTGACCGTCTCGATCGCGTCTCCCCGCCGGCCGGTGTCGCCGAACCCTGCTCGCCTGATCGGTTGTCGCCGAAACCCTGCATGACGTGGTTTCCGCGACAACTGGGCGGCGGAACCGAGATCGGCGACAACGCTCGGTTGTCGTCGGAACCGGTTGGTCAGCTCTTGGGGTGGCGGATCGACGCGAGCTGGCGGGCGAGGGCGACGAGGTTGCCGGCGGAGTCGAAGACCTCGCAGTCCTCCTCCAGGAAGCCGCCCTCGGCGGAGCGGGTGACGGCGCGGGTGCGGAGCGGGCCGTCTGCCGGGCGAGCCCGGACGTGGGTTGTCAGCTCGACGGTCGGGACCCAGCCGGAGAATCCGAGCACGTTCCAGATCGCGGGCGGCGTCGCATCGCCGGCGACGAGGACGAGGAGCTGGTCGGTGACGTCGTCGCCGGTGGGAGACAGGATCCCCTGCATGAGCCCCTCGCCGCTCGGCTCGCCGCGACCGAACCCGGTCGTCGCCGGATCGATCCAGAGGTTGATCTGCTTGGCCATGCCGGGGCGCGGCGTCGACTTCTGGGAGTCCGCTGCGGAGCCAGCCCCGGGTCGGGTGTCGGGGTAGGTGACATCGGGCGCGACGCGGTGCTGCGCGGTCGGGCCGTCGATCCCGCTCCGGTCCCCGACCGACGCGATCGTCGACGCGACGATGCGATCGTCCTGCCAGGCCTCGACGAGCACGGACGTGAACCGACGGCTCTCGCCCAGCGTTCGTGTGACGAACTCGACCGGAGCGAACTGCATCTGCGCGTTGAAGTGGGTGGTGATGGTGAAGACATCGGGCGCGCCGGTGTGCTGCAGCGCAGCGTTCGCAGAGATCGCGTGCACGTAGCCGCCGTGCGCCCCGCCGAACACGTCCCATCCGGGGGCGACCCCGCCGAGCCAGCGGCCGTCGGCGATCGGCGTGAGCCGCATCGCCACGGACAGCGGCGGCGGGTTGACCGGGTCGGTCTCGAGCGAGGCCGGGCTGGTCACGCCCGGACTGCCGGTGCGATCGGGTCGAAGCCGAGCTCCTGCTCGAACGCCCATGCCACGCGGTACATGACCTCGTCGCGGTTCAGCGGCGCCATGATCTGCAGACCGACCGGCAGCGAGGTGTCGGGGGCATCGGGTGCTGCCGCGAAGCCGCACGGGATGCTCATCGCCGGGATGCCGGCCAGCGAGCCCGGCACCGTCGCGACGTCGTTGAGGTACATCGCGAGCGGGTCGCTGGTCTTCGAGTCGAGCTCGAACGCCACCGTCGGCGAGGTCGGAGAGATCAGCGCGTCGACCTGCGCAAAGGCAGCCGCGAAGTCCTTCGCGATGAGCGCGCGGACCTTCGAGGCCTGCGCGTAGTAGGCGTCGTAGTAGCCCGACGACAGCGCGTGCGTGCCGATCATGATGCGACGCTTGACCTCGGGGCCGAAGCCCTGGGCGCGGGTCGCGGCGTTCATGTCCTCGGCGGTCGGAGCGTCGACGCGCAGGCCGTACTTCACGCCGTCGAACCGGGCGAGGTTCGACGAGCACTCGCTCGGCGCGACGAGGTAGTAGGCGGGCAGGCCGTACGGCGCGTGTGGGAGAGAGATCTCGATGATCTCCGCCCCGAGCGAGCGGTAGACGTCGAGCGCGGCTGCGAACGCTGCCTCGACGCCGGGCTCGTAGCCCTCGCCGTGCAGCTCGGTCACCACGCCGAGCTTCATGCCCTTCACGCCGGAGCGCAGGTCCGTCATGAGGTCGCGCGCCGGCTGCGGCCACGACGTGGAGTCGAGCGGGTCGTGACCGGAGAGCACCTGCTGGAGGATCGCTGCGTCCTCGACGGTCCGCGCGAACGGGCCGCACTGGTCAAGCGACGACGCGAACGCGATCATCCCGTACCGGCTGACCGCGCCGTAGGTCGGCTTCGCGCCGACGAGGCCGCAGAGCGCAGCGGGCTGACGGATCGACCCACCGGTGTCGGTGCCGAGCGAGAGCGGCGCCATGAGACCGGCGACGGCAGCCGCCGAGCCACCGGACGAGCCACCCGGGACCCGGTCGAGGTCCCACGGGTTGCGGGTCGGGCCGTAGGCCGAGTTCTCGGTTGACGAGCCCATGGCGAACTCGTCCATGTTCGTCTTGCCGAGGATGACGGCGTCGGCTTCCCGCAGACGGATGACGGTCGTCGCGTCGTACGGCGGGATCCAGCCCTCGAGGATCTTCGAGCCGGACGTGGTCGGGATGCCGCGGGTGACGAAGAGGTCCTTGACCGCGATCGGCACCCCGCCGAGCGCGCCGACGGGCTCGCCCGCAGCGCGACGACGATCGACGTCGTCGGCCGTGGCGAGCGCCGCCTCGGCGGTCACATGGAGGAAGGCGTGGACACGGCCGTCCGCGCCGTTGCCCGCGGGGTCGCCGTCGGTCGCGGCGATCTGGTCGAGGTGGGCCTGGGTGATCTCGCGGGAGGTGACCGTGCCGGCCTCCATCCGCGCGAGCAGCTCGACGGCGGACAGGGTGATGAGCTCGTTGAGCGACATGGTCAGCCCTCCTCCGCGACGATACGGGGCACCGCGAAGCGGTTGAGGTCCTGCTCCGGAGCCTGCGAGAGCAGCTCCTCGCGGTCCAGCGGCTCGCCGGGGATGTCGGGCCGCATCACGTTCTTGAGCTCGTGCGGGTGGATCATCGGCTCGACGCCGTCGGTGTCCAGCTCGCTGACGTGTTCGGCGTAGCCGAGGATCGCGCTCAGCTGTGGGGCGAGCGCGGCCACCTCGTCGTCGGTCAGGTCGAGTCGGGCGAGACGTGCGACGTGGCGCACCTCGTCGGGCTGCAGGGCCACTGGGCTGTCCTCAGGCGTCGTTCCGGTCGGCGTGAGGGTAGTCGGGGCGTTCCACGTTCCTCGCCTCGGCGCGTACCGCGCGACGCGCGATCGCGGTCGCCTCCTCCTCGACGGTGGGCGGGAAGAACGACTGGTCGATCCCCATCCAGATCGTGCGGCTCCGACGGGCGAACAGGATCGGCACGGCGAGGTTGAGGAGCACGCCGATGACCCCGATGGCGAGCCACGGAACGTCAGGCCAGGTCGCGACCATCGAGCCAACGAAGAAGATCCCGAAGATGGCCTCGGTGACCGCGAAGCTCACCACCATGGCGCCGAGCCAGTAGCCGTCCTCGCGCTGGAAGTCGAGGCCACAGGTCGGGCAGCTCGGATGGATGCGGAACCACGACTCGAACAGCCCGCCACCGTCGCATGCGGCGCAGCGCAGGCGGATGCCGCGGGCCAGCGGCGTGAACTTCGACATCGAGGGCTCCGACCAAGGGAGGGTTCATGAGCGTACGGTTGTGCTCCTTCGCCAAGGCGTCCGCGATGACCGGTATTCCTGAGCTCACCACGTGTGCGGTGGCCGTGGACGTCGCGCTCGTCACCGTCGTGGACGACACCTTCCGGATGCTGGTCGTGGAGCCCGAGGCTGCCGGCTACGAGGGGACGTGGTCGCTGCCGGGAGGCCGAGTCCTCGACGACGAGAACCTCGACGACGCGGCGCGACGGATCCTGCACGACGCGGCCGGGGTTGCCGCACCCGCCCACCTCGAGCAGCTGCGCACCTACGGAGAGCCGAACCGCGATGCCCGCGCCCGGGTCGTGTCGGTCGCCTACCTCGCCTTCACGCCAGCCCCCGCCCTGCCCGACACCCCGCGCGGTCACCGGGCCGAGTACGTCGACGTCGCGTCGCTGATCGACGGCGCGCTGGGCGAGCTCGCGTTCGACCACGGCCGCGTCATCCCCGACGCCGTCGAGCGCGCACGCGCCAAGCTCGAGTACGCGCCGCTCGCGCTCGCCTTCGTCGCCGAGCCGTTCACGATCGCCGACGTGCGAGGCGTCTACGAGGCGGTGTGGGGCGAACAGCTCGACACCGCGAACTTCCGCCGCAAGGTCACGACGACCCCGGGCTTCGTCGTGCCCACCGACGAGCGTTCGACGTCCGGCCCCGGTGGTGGACGTCCTGCCCGGCTCTACCGGCGGGGCGCCGCCGCGACGCTGCACCCGGCGATGCTGCGTGCGGGACAGGATCTCGGCTGACAGTCCAGACCCGACCGGTCAGATCTGCTGGACCCACCGGCCATCGTGGTTCGGCGTACCCGGCCGTGGCCCCTGACGTGGGTTCCAGGCGTAGCCCACGGCCCAGCGCGCCCCGCCGTCGACGTCGCGGACCAGGATGGTGTGACGCCGGAACATCCGGGGCGCGTCCTCGAGGAGATCGGTCGCGCTGTAGAGCGCCCGGCCGTGGCCGGGCTTCACGTGCAGGAGCCGCCCGTGGATCGTGCGCGTCGCCCCGAACCGTGCCGCCGGCCAGCCGTGGAAGGTGTCGACGAGGTCGCCGGAGGTCGACGCCTCCGGGCCGACGTCGACGTGGTCGGACACGACGTGGTGGTTGCGCTCACCCGGCATGAGCGTCCCGTAGACGAAGAGCGGCAGATCAGCGAGCGGCGTGTCCGGCCAGCCGTCGGTGATCGGCCGTGGGAGCGGATCGGCCCCGAACGACATGGCCTCCGAATCGAACGATGCCGAAGCCGTGGCATGGTCGGTCGACGGCCAGGTGAGGACCTCGGCGTCGGGCGCGAGCACCCGCGTGTCCGGGCCCGGGCCATAGGCGACGGCGTCGCTGAGCACGAACCGATCGGCCACGGGGACCGGCCCGACACGTCCGAGGACGTAGTCGTCGCCGCGCACCTCCGACGCGTCGAGCCGGGCAGCAGCTTCGAGGGTGACCCCGACGACGTGGACGTCGAGCGGGTTGCCCGGACGTCGGACCAGCGTCAGCGGGATGGCGCCGGTCGAGACCGTGCGTCGCGACTCCCACGCCCGGACCCACCCGAACACGAACGCCGGGAGGATGAGCGCGCCGTCGAGGTCGAGGCCCTTGGCGACGAGGCGTTCCGGGCTCGCGTTGGCTCCGTACGCCACCGTCCACCGTCGCAGCGACGTCGTGAGGACCGGCGCCCCGCTGGCTGGTCCATCGAGGCTGCACGGACGGGCGCCGTCACCGTCGACGCGGACCGGGAACCGCTCCCCCGAGTACACGAGCGTCGGGCCGGAAGGACGGCGTCCCGGGTAGTCCTGCGCCCGGAACTCCCCGACCCGCACGCCCGCGGCCGCCGTGGGCTCGTCCGCGGGCTCGCCCGGGAGGTCGGACAACGGCACCCAGGTCATGAGCTCGGCCCTTCGATGCCGTCGATGCGGCCCTCGGCGAGGAGCTGCACGAACGCCTCCTGGCCGACCACCGGCACGCCCGACGCCTCGGCCTTGGTGAGCTTCGACGCCCCGGGTTCCGTGCCGGAGATCACGACGGTCGTCTTCTTCGAGACGCTGCCGCTGACCTTCGCGCCCCGCGCGACGAGCGCGTCCTTGGCTGAGTCGCGGGTGTGGCCCTCGATGCCGCCGGTCACCACGACCGTCCACCCTGCGAGGTCATCGGACGCAGCTGCGACGACCTCGGCATGCGGGTCGACGCCGAGCTGCTGCAGCTTGGCCACGAGCTCGCGGTTGCGTGGGTTCTGGAAGAAGCGGACGGTGGTGCCGGCGATGACCGGCCCGATCCCGTCGACCGATTCGAGCGACTCCTGGTCCGTTGCCAGCAGACCGCCGAGCGAGCCGACGGCCCCCGCGATGAGGCGCGCGACCGACGGCCCGAGGTGGCGGATGTTCAGCGCGATCAGGAGCCGGTCGAGCGGCTGCTGCTTGGCGGCCGCGATCCCCTCGATGAGCGCGGTCGCCTTCTTCTCGGCGAACCCGGGAAGCCCGATCACGTCGTCGTAGGTCAGCGCGAAGGTGTCTGCGAGATCCGTGATGAGGCCGGCGTCGAGGAGCGCGCGTGCGGTCTCCTCACCGAGCCCCTCGATGTCGAGCGCACCACGTGAGCCGAGGTGCTCGAGGGAGCCGAAGATGCGCTGCGAGCAGTCGATGTTCTCGCAGAAGTGATGAGCCTCGCCCTCGGGGCGGACGAGCGGCGTCGCGCAGAACGGGCAGTCCGCCGGCATGGTCCAGACCGTGGCACCGGCAGGCCGCTTCTCCGGCACGGGCCCGACGATCTCCGGGATCACGTCCCCGGCGCGCCGGACGAGCACGGTGTCGCCCTCGCGGACGTCCTTCGCGTGGACCTGGATCTCGTTGTGCAACGTCGCCATCTGGATGCGGACGCCGCCGACGATGACGGGCTCGACCTCCCCGAACGGCGTGACGCGGCCCGTGCGGCCGACGTTGACGTGGATAGCCTTCAGGACGGTCTCGCGCTCGACCGGCGGCAGCTTGTAGGCGATCGCCCAGCGCGGTGCCCGCGACGTGAAGCCGAGCTCGGCCTGCTGCTGGTGATCGTCGACCTTGACGACGATGCCGTCCATCTCGTAGTCGATCGTGTGACGGTCGCGCGTCCACCGTTCGATCGTCGCGACCAGCTCGTCGACGGAGGTCGCGACCCCGGTCTCCTCGGCGACGCGAAGCCCCGCGTCATCCACCCACGCGAGGAACGACGTGTGCGAGTCGAACGGTGCCGCGTCGTCGCCCCAGTCGCTCGCGCCGACCCCGTGACAGATCATGGTGAGCGGACGCTGGGCGGTGTTGCGCGGATCCTTCTGACGAAGCCCGCCGGACGTGGCGTTGCGGGGGTTCATGAACGCCGGCTCGCCACGTTCGATCCGCTCCGCGTTCATCCGGTCGAAGTCGGCCACGCGGTAGTGCACCTCGCCACGGATCTCGATGAGCGTCGGCGGATCGTCGACGTCGAGCCGGTACGGGATGTCCGCGATCGTCATCGCCTGCTGCGTGACGTCCTCGCCGACGCGCCCGTTCCCACGGGTCGCTGCGGTGACGAGCACGCCGTCGCGGTAGACGAGCGAGAGCGCGACGCCGTCGATCTTCAGCTCCGTCACGAAGCTCGGCGTCGCGCCGTCCAGCCGCTTCGCGACGCGGTCCGCCCACGCCTGCAGCTCCGCGGCGGAGAAGGCGTTGTCGAGCGACAGCATCGGCTCGACGTGCGTGAACGACGCGAAGGCGGTGTCGAGAGGCGCGCCGACCTGCTGCGACGGCGAGTCCGGTCCGCCCAGCTCGGGGTGCTCCAGCTCAATGCCTTCGAGCTCACGCAGCAGCGTGTCGAACTCGATGTCGGACATGGTCGGGTCCGACAGCACGTAGTAGCGGTAGCGCGCGTCGAGGAGGACCTGGACGAGCTCGTCGTGGCGCGCCTGCACGGCGTCGCTCAGCTGCTGCCCCATGCACGTCCCGTCGATTCCGGCTCCGAGCCACCGATACTAGGAGCCGGTCCACGCCGAGGAGACGATCCGAGCACCGCCGAGGCAGATCCGATCATCGGCGTCGTAGAGCACGAGCGACTGCCCTGGCGCGACGCCGTGCAGCGGCTCGGAGAGGTCGATGACGAGCCCACCGTCCGCTCCGACCGTCACCGCGCTCGCCCCGACCGTCGAACCGTGCGCGCGGATCTGGACGCGCGCACCCGCGATCAGCGGCGCGGGATCAGCGACGGCCCAGCTCGGCGCGACCGTCGTGATCCGGTCCCGCGCGAGCTCGTCGCGCGTTCCGACGACGACGCGGTTCGCGGTGGCCTCGAGGTCCACGACGAAGCGGCGCTCGTGGGTCCCCAGCCCGAGGCCGCGACGCTGGCCGATCGTGAAGTTCCAGATGCCGTCGTGACGTCCGATGACCAAGCCAGCGGTGTCGACGACGTCGCCGGCGATCACCGGGAGGTGACGCGCGAGATGGGCGGCGGTGTCGCCGTCCGGGATGAAGCAGATGTCGTGGCTGTCGGGCTTGTGCGAGACACGCAGGCCACCGTCGTCGGCGAGCCGTCTGACCTCGGCCTTCGTGTGCTCGCCGACGGGCAGGAGGGTCCGCGCGAGCTGCCACGGGGTCGACGCGTGCATGACGTAGGACTGGTCCTTGCGGTGTTCGGCCGAGCGATGCAGGACCGCCCCGTCGCCGGGCTCGGTGACCGGCTGCCAGACGCCGGCGGCATCGCGGCGACGGAGCTTCGCGTGGTGGCCGGTCGCGAGGGCGTCGAAGCCGAGCGTGACGGCGCGTTCGAGCAGCGCCGCGTACTTCACCTGCTCGTTGCAGACGACGCACGGGTTGGGGGTCCGACCTGCGGCGTAGTCACGGACGAACGGTTCCTGCACGGTCGTCGCGAACCGCTCCCGGAAGTTCCAGACGTAGAAGTCCAGGCCCAGCACCTGCGCGACCCGACGAGCGTCCGCCGCGTCGTCGATCGTGCAGCACCCGTGCCCGACGACCTGCTGGTCCTCCGGCACGTGCGCCATCTCGAGGTGCACCGCGGTGACGTCGTGGCCCTGGTCGCGCAGCAGCATCGCCGCGACGGCCGAGTCGACGCCGCCGCTCATCGCGACGAGCACGCGCGCCATCAGCCGACCTTCCCGGCGACGGCCGCGCCACCGCGCTCACGCAGCGACGTGGCCTGGGAGATGAGGACGTCGAGCGCCCGGTCCACGTCCCGTGCAGACGTCGTCCAACCTGCCGAGATCCGGACGGGTGCGCCGTCGAGACGGGTCGGATCCGCGGCCTGCAACGCGAGCAGGACGGCGCTTGCACGCGTCGAGCCGGCCGCGCACGCCGAGCCGGTGGAGACCGCGAGCCCGGCCTGGTCGAGCGCGAACGCGAGCGCCTCCCCGTCGACCCCCGGACACGTCAGGTGCAGGTGTGACGCGAGCACCTGGCCAGCAGCACGGGGCCCGTCGATGGCGATCCCGTCCACGTCGCTCAGCCGAGCGACGGCCGTCGCTCGCACGGCGGACAGGCGTGCCACGACCTCGGGGCGCTCGGCCACGGCGCGCGACACGGCGAGGCCGCAGCCGGCGATGAGCGCCGCGGCGAAGGTCCCCGAGCGGAGCCGGTCCTGTCCCCCGCCGTACGAAGCGATCTCGATCGGGACGCCGCGGCGGACGTACGCCACGCCGACGCCCGGCGGCCCGCCGAACTTGTGCGCGCTCAGGCTGAGCGCGTCGACCCGCCAGGCTGCGACGTCGACGTCGCAGGTGACCATCGACTGCATCGCGTCGACGTGCAGCGCCGTCGCCGTGGCCGCGAGCGCGGCACCGAGCGTCGCGACGTCGTTGATCGTGCCGAGCTCGTTGTTCGCCGACATGACCGTCACGAGCGCGGTGTCGTCGCGCACCGCCCCCAGCACGTCATCCGCCGCGACGATGCCGTCCGGGCGCGGCGCGACGACGGTCGCCGCGAATCCCTCGTGCTCCACCAGACGGTCGACGGTACGCGCGACCGCCGGGTGCTCCACGCCGGACACGACGATGTGCGAGCGGCCCGCGGCGAGGCCTGCTCGCGCGAGCCCGAGGACCGCGAGGTTGTCCGACTCCGTGCCACCGGACGTGAACACGATGTCGTGCGGCGTCGCGCCGATCCCCGTGGCGACCTGCTCGCGCGCGGTCTCCACCAGCTCGCGGGCACGTCGACCGAGCCCATGTGTCGAGGAGGCGTTGCCGAGCCCTTCGCCCATCACGCGGGCGACCAGCTCGACGACTTCCGGTCGCACGGGCGTCGTTGCGGCGTGGTCGAGGTTGATCATCGTCGACGATGGTCGCAGGTGATCGCCCCGAGGGCCACCCGAGCATGCTGGCTACGGTGGCGAACCCGACGTCGAGGCAACCTGATGCCGCCCACCTTCCTCCGCACGGTCCCGCTCCGCGCCGACCTCGGGGTGGTCGCCGGGCAGCGCCTGGTCCTGCTGTCGCTCGAGGTCTGGACGACCTGGGGTGACCTCCGGTTCGGCCGGATCGACGAGGGCGCTGTCCGACCGCTCGCGCGACGCGTCCCCCCGCTCGCCGCATGGACGATCACCGACGACACCGGTGCAGCCGTCGAAGTGCTCGACGTCGTCGGTCGGGGCGACCGCGCGTTCACGAACGGCGAGGCGCGGCTCGCGATCAGCGGCCGGCTGCCGGGCTGGCTCGACGTCTCGGTGATGCTGGTCCCCGACGGTGAAGCGCACGCCACCCGGGTCGAGATCGGCTGACGTTCAACCGGTCGTGATCCGATAGACGTTCGTGGCGTTCATCACATACACCTCGCCCGCCGCGTCGCGTCCGAACGAGAAGACGTTGCCGCTCAGGTCGAGCATCTCGGTCCAGTCGGTCTCCTCGAGCACGGTGAGCCCGTCGTCGCCGAGACGGAACGAGCGGATCATCCCGAAGAAGTCCCCGAAGAAGTAGTGGCCGCGGAGCATCCCCTCGGCGCCACGATGGACGAAGCCCCCGGTGACCGAGCGCCCGACGTCGCGTCCGTACTCGTAGACGGGGAACGTGTGGTCGCGCGGTGTGCAGTCCTCGGGGTCCGGGTGGCAGAGCGACCCCTCGGCGTACGCCCAGCCGAAGTCCGCGCCGCGCGACTCCGCGAGCGAGACCGCGTCGATTTCCTCGATCCGGTTCTGGCCGACGTCGCCGATCCACAGGTTCTTGCGGATCGGGTCGAACGACGCGCGGTAGGGGTTGCGCAGGCCGCTGGCCCACACGAGGTCGTCGCCCGGTGCGTTGACGTAGGGGTTGTCGGACGGCACGACCGCGGTGTTCACGGTCGAGACGTCCATGCGCAGGATCTTGCCGAGCCGGCTGTCGAGGTTCTGGGCACGCCCCGTCGGGTCGCCCGAGCCGCCGCCGTCCCCGAGGAACAGGTAGAGCATCCCGTCGGGGCCGAACTCGAGGGATCCGCCGTTGTGGTTCGTCGCCGGCTGGTCGACGGTCAGGAGCACGCGCCCCGTCGGCTCGGACCTGGCGGGGTTCGTCGCGGACTGGTGGTACTCCGCGATGACGCTGTCACCGTCGATCCGCGAGAAGTGCAGGAAGTACCGTCCGTTGGTGGCGAACTGCGGGTGCAGGGCGATCCCGAGCAACCCGTGCTCGGTGTCGCTCGCGCTGTTGACCTGGCTCGAGATGTCGAGGTAGGCGGTCGCCTGCTGGGTGCCGTCCGCGAGGATGACCTCGACGAGCCCCTTGCGGGTGATCACGAACCGTCGCCCGTCGCCCGTCGCCTGTGTCAGCATCATCGGGTTGTCGAACGAGCCGACCTCCTCGAGGCTGAGCGCCGGCGCGACGAAGCCGGTGGCTGCTCGCTGGAGCTGTCCGTCGAGCCCGGCTGCGAGCGCTCCCGGACCTCCCGCGACGATGAGCCGGGACGGGTCGTCTCCGGAGTCCAGCCACGTGCCGACGATCGGGCTGCGGTCGAGGTCGATGTTGTCGGTCAGCACGAGGACGCCGCCGAGGGCGACCGCGGCCGGGCCCGCGCCGAGGGCATCGGCGAAGTTCCGTCCCGACGCGACGACGACCACGTCCGGTCCGGCGCCGGCGGCGCGTGCTGCCGTCGCGATGCGCGTGGACGTCTCGAACCGATCATCACCTGCGATGCGGACGTTCGGGAAGCCCTCGTCGCGCAGCTCGTTGGACACGACCTTCGAGATCGCTGACGTGCCACCGATGATCGTCAGCTTCGCAGGGTCGAGCTCGAGGAGCGCCTGCCGGGTCGGCGTCGGGATGGATGTGCCGCGGACGAGCAGGATGGGATGGCGGGCGTGACCGGCGAGCACGCCGGCCCCGAGGGCGTCGGGCCACGCACGTGACGGGTCGGCTGCCTGGCCGAGGGCGATGATGACCTCGGGTGCGGCGATCTCGCCGTACCACTCCGACGCGGCGGCCAACGCAGCACGACGGGCGGTGTCGAAGCGGTCGTCGCCGCCGATCCGCTCGACGGTCCAGTGGTCGTCGAGCTCGTCCTGGACGGCCGCCGACATGACGGCGGTCCCGCCCATCAGCAGGACGCGCGAGACGTCCAGGCGATCGAGCTCGGCGGCGACGCGGTCGTCGAGGCGGTCACCTCTCGTCAGCAGGATCGGGGCGCCGTTCGCCGCGGCCAAGGGGGCAGCGGCGAGCGCATCGGCGAACGCTGACTGGTTCACGATGACGGCCGTGTCCGCGGACGGGAACGCGAGCTGTGAGATCTCGATGGCCGTGGCGATCCGGTCCTCGCCGGCAGCCCGCTCCACGGTCGCTGCGGCGCGAGCCGGCGGCGCCACGACGGTCGTGGCAACTGCCACGCCCGCGATCATGGCGGCGATCGTCGCGGTGGCCCGGCGACGCTGGGTGCGAGCGGTGATCACTTCGGTATCCCTCCGTGGGACGGCGTTCCCGTTCGGGCGCCGGTCGTGGTCGTGGTCGTGAAGTTGGCTGCGTCAGCGCAGGTCGGCGAACACCGACCCGAGGTGTTCCACGCGGGCCTGGATCGTGGCGGGGTCAGCGACGATGAGCTCGTGGATGGGTGCACCCATCGCGACGTTGAGCTTCTGCCCCAGCGTCGCGAGCGCGTCGTCGTCCATCTTGGTGGACAGCTCGACGATGAGCCGGTCGTGCGGGTGCTTCTTCGTTGCCTCGGGGATCACGACGTGCCAGGCGTCGACGCCGGAGGTCTGGGCGAACACCGCCGCAGCTCCACGGAAGTCTGCGACGAAGGTCTCACCGTCCACCTCGATCGACGGCTGCCATGCGTCCTCGACGACGGAGCCGACGATGCGTGGCACCGTGCGACCGGTACCGCCGGCGTCCCGGGCCTCGGTCAGCTGCTCGATGTAGACGCCCGTCTGGAAGCGCAGGAGCGCGGTCCCGTGCCAACCGGCCGACGTGATGACGAGGTCACCGGCACCGGAGTCGGTCCGCAGCCCCGTGAGGGCGTCGACGACCTCGACGACCTCGAGGTCGGGGTAGGTGACGAGGCCGGGGGTGCCGTCCTCGCTCTCGGCCCACAGCGCCCGCCCCATGGACGGGGCCCAGAGCGCCAGCACCTTGACCGAGGGGCTCGCGCCGGCGGCGAGCCATGCCTCGAGGATCTCTCCACGCTCCTCATCGTCCGGTGGACTGCCCACCAGCACGACCGTTGCCACCCGGTCCAGGAGGCTGTCCTGTTCCGCCAGGATCTCGGCGAGCTCGATCGCCTCGTGGCGGAGGACCGCGACCGCGGTCGCGGGGACCAGCCCGAACGCGCCGGCTCCCACCCGGTCCAGCCCATCGCCGTCGCCGCGCGGGTGGAGCGCGAGCATCGAGGCGCCGAGCGCGAGGTGGTAGACCCCGAAGAACTCGAGGGTCGGCGTCATCGGCACGGCGGAGATCAGGTAGTCGGCGTCGTCGAGGCCGAGGACCGCTGCGGCCCGTGCCCCGCACTGATGGAGTCGGTCAAGGTCCGAGCGCGAGTACGCGATCGCGAGATCGTCACTGCGACCGGCACGGTGCACGTGGATCGACTTGTACTCCTCGAGCAGCGCACGGCGACGCAGATGCTCGCCCTCCCCGCGCATCCGCTGCGCGATCCCCAGCAGCGCGCTGGTCGACCCGTAGCGCTTCACCTGCGACTCGGTCGGGCGCATCAGCAGCGCCGCTCCGCCGTCGGAGTCACGCAGGACGTCACCCTCCCGCGTGAGCGGGAACCGTCGGAGCCCTTCACGGTCCCGGACCGAGTCCGGATCGATCCCGAGCGCGTCAGCGCGCTTCGCCCAGTACTCGGAGAAGGTGATCGCAGCCGGCAGCCACGTGCTGAGGGTCAGCCCCTCGGCACGCTGCTGCTCCTGCGGGGTGCGACGATCCCAGGGTGCAGCCACCGGGGCTCCTGACATGGGTCGGGGTCGGACAATCCGAGACAGCTCAATCTAGAGGGCCGTGCAACGCGACGGGGCGCCACCGGGAAGGTGGCGCCCCGTTGAGGCGTACGACGAGATCGCTCAACCCTTGCGGGTCGTGATCTCCTCGATGAGCTTCGGGACGACGTTGTAGAGGTCACCGACGATGCCGAAGTCCGCGATCGAGAAGATCGGGGCCTCGGCGTCCTTGTTCACCGCGACGATCAGCTGCGAGGTCTGCATCCCTGCGCGGTGCTGGATGGCGCCGGAGATGCCGTTGCCGATGTAGAGCGACGGCGAGATCGTGCGACCGGTCTGGCCGATCTGGTAGCGGTGCGGGTACCAGCCCGCGTCCGTGGCAGCGCGTGACGCACCGACGCCGGCGCCGAGGGTGTCGGCGAGCTGCTCCATGAGCTGGAAGCCGTCCTCCTTGCCGAGACCACGACCACCGGCGACGACGACCGCCGCCTCAGCGATGTCGGGACGGTCAGCGGAGCCCTGCTTCTCGACCGAGACGACCTTGGTCGCCTGAGCACCCTCGGAGAGGGTGACGCTCAGCGCGACGGCCTCCGGGGCGGCGCCACCGGTCGGCTCGACCGGGTAGGCGTTCGCGGAGATGCCGATGAACTGCTTGCTGCCCTCGGCGACGCGCGACTTGGTGATCGTGTCACCGCCGAAGACCTCCTTGGTGACGAGCAGGCGGCCGCCCTCGTCCTCGACGCCGGTGGCGTCGGTGATGACGCCCGCACCGGCGCGGATCGCGAGCCGGGAGGCCACGTCCTTGGTGTGGTTGTCGGAGGCGAAGAACAGGGTGTCCGAGCCGGACGCGTCGAGCGCGGCCTGCAGGGCCTCCACCTTCGGAAGGGTGACGTAGGCGTCGGCGTCGGCGGAGTCCCAGGTGTAGAGCTTGGCGGCGCCGTGCTCACCGAGGGCGGCAGCGGCGTCGGACGAGCCCTCGCCGAGCCAGACGGCGGCGACGGTACGACCGTTCGCGACCTTGTTGGCGGCGTTGAGCAGCTGCAGCGAGATCTTGCGCGGGGCGCCGTCGCTGTGGTCGATCAGGACGAGGAGTTCACTCATGAGGTGTTTCCTTGGAAGTCTGTGGTGTCAGTGCGTGACGAGGGGCTCAGATGAACTTCTTCTCGGCCAGCCAGTCGGCGAGCTGGCTCGCGGCGGCACCCGAACCGTCGTCCTCGACGATGGTCCCGGCATCCTTCGGCGGACGCGGCGCGAACTCGACGAGGTGCGTGGTCGAGGAGTTGGCTCCGACCTCGCTGGCGTCGATGCCGAGGTCGGCGAGCGACTTGGTCTCGACCGGCTTGGACTTCGCCGCCATGATCCCCTTGAACGTGGGGTAGCGCGGCTCGTTGATGGCCTCGACGACGGAGACGATGGCGGGCAGCGTCGACTCGACGACGTCCCAGCCCTCCGGGTGCTCACGGTCGACGGTGATCTTGTTGCCGTCGATGACCATGCGGCGCGCGTAGGTCAGCGCCGGGACGCCGAGGATCTCCGCCACGGCAGCCGGCACGAGCGAGGTGCGGGCGTCGGTGGACTGGTTGCCGAAGATGACGAGGTCGAACTCCTCGGCCTTCAGCGCGGCGGCGAGGATCTTGGCCGTCGCGAGGGCGTCGGAGCCGGAGATCGCCTCATCGGTGATGTGGATGCCGGCGTCGAGGCCGTACGAAAGGGCCTTGCGCACGATCGGCTGCGCGGAGTCCGGGCCCATGACGAGGACCTTGACCTCAGCGCCAGAGGACTCCTTGAGGCGGACGGCCTCCTCGATCGCGAACTCGTTGACGGGGCAGAGCACGGTCTCCCCGGACTCACGATCGACCGTCTTGTTGCTCGGGTCGATCTGCTTCTCGCCTGCCGTGTCCGGCACGCGCTTGACGGGGACGATGACCTTCATGTCGCAAGGTTCCTTGGTCGGGGGTCACGCTGGAGGCCGGGAGGGCCACCGGGCGAGCGGGAGTGCTCGTCGACGCGCGGAGAACCGCAGCGCACGTGGGCGTGGTCGGGCGAATGTACGGATGGTGCCTCGATGCAGGCCAATCCAGACGCCGGGGTGAGCGGATCTCAGCCCGTGGCGGCCTTCATGACCGCGGCGCCGATCCGGGCGAGCCGGGCGTCGCCGAACGGTGTGGTGGCGTTGCCGAGTCGGTTCGTCGTGAAGCCGACCGAGACGCCGGTGGCGGGGTCTGCCCAGCCGCCGGAGCCGCCGAAGCCGAAGTGGCCGAAGCCGAGCGGCGGAGCGACGCCGGCCGTGAACGCCTGGTGATACCCGACGCGCCACTTCATCGGGAATCCCACCACGTAGTCGCGGCCGCCGAACTGGAGCTCGCCCGCGCGCAGCACGGAGTTGGGGTCGAGGAGCTGCACGCCGTCGACCTCGCCGCGGTTCGCGAGCGCCGAGTACATCGCCGCCAGCGAGCGCGCCGTGAAGACGCCGTTGACGGCAGCCATCTCGGCGTCGAAGATCGCGTCGGCCTCGTCGAAGAGCAGCTCGTCGAAGCCGTCGACGATCAAGCCCTCACGCAGCGCCTGGAGCATGTTCGTCCGCTCGAGGAAGTCCTGACCCTTGGCCATCAGCCCGCGGTCGCGCAGGTCCGGGAAGAGCGGTGCGATCCGGTTGCGTTGCTCGGGCGGGCACCCGATGAACAGCCCGTCGAGCCCGAGCGGCTCCGCGATCTCGCGCTGGACGAGGTCGGTGAGCGATACCCCGGTGACCCGGCGGACGAGGCCACCGATCAGCCAGCCGTACGTGATCCCGTGATAGCCGGCACCCGGGCGCTCTGACGGGGAGAGCGCGGCGAGCCGCTCCTCCATGAGCTCATGGTCGAGCAGCTCCCGCCAGTCGCTGGTCAACGACCGCACGTCGTGCAGGCCCGCCTGGTGCGACATCAGCTCGCGGACGGTGACCGCTTCCTTGCCGTTGGCCCCGAACTCGGGCCAGTACGAGGCGACCGTCGCATCGAGATCGATCTCGCCACGTCCGGCGAGGATGTGCGCGACGGTCGACGCGACCCCCTTCGTCGTCGAGAACGACAGCGCCATCGTGTCGCCGAGCCACGGGGTGGTGCCCTCCGGGTCAACCCAGCCCGCCCAGACGTCGACCACGACCTCACCGTGGACGCGCACGGTGAGGGCGCCGCCGCCTCGTGTCGGCTTGCGGTAGAGCCGGTCGAGCAGCGTCGCGACCTTGGCGAAGCGTGGGTGGACGTAGCCGTCGATCACGGGAGGAGCCTTCGAGGAGGGGCCGCGTCAGGCGCGGTTGTGCAGGTGTCCGTCGGGGCGCGGCATCGCGAGGACCGACTTCATCGCAGCGCCACCGATGCGGGCGAGGCGGGCGTCGGCGATCGGCGTCGTGGCGTTGCCGAGTCGGTTGCAGGTCAGCGCGACGGACAGCCCCGTCTCGGGGTCGGCCCAGGCTCCGGAGCCGGCGTAGCCGAAGTGGCCGAACGCCTGACGCGGCGTGCGGCCGGTGATGAAGGCCTGGTGCCATCCGAGCCGCCAGCGCATCGGCATCTTCAGCACGTAGTCGCGCTGGCGGGTCTGGACCTTTCCGGCCGTCGTGAGGGCGGCCGGTGAGAGGAGCTGGACACCGTCGATGGTGCCGTGGTTGGCAAGCGCGCCGTAGACCTTCGCGAGCGACCGAGCGGTGAACGTGCCGTTCACCGCAGGCATCTCCGCGTCGAGCCAGAGCTGTGAATCGTCGAAGATGATCTCGTCGAAGCCGGGGACGAGCAGGGATTCGCTGATGGAGCGCAGCGGCCGGACCCGGTCGACGTGTCGCGCGATGTTGGAGATCTCGAGACCGGACGGAGGCGGGGGGAACAGCCGAGCAACGCGGTCGCGCTCCGACTGCGGGCAGCCGAGGTACATGCCGTCGAGGCCGAGCGGGATCGCGAGCTCGTCGCGGAACAGCTCCGCGATCTCCTTGCCCGTGACGCGGCGGAGCACCTCTCCGACGAGCCACCCGAAGGTCAGGCCGTGGTAGCCCGGGGCGGTGCCGGGCGGAACCGTCGGCGGAGCGGCGGCGAGCCGCTTCGCCATGGCCTCGTGGTCCAGCAGCTGCCACGCGGTCTCGACGAGCCGGCGCGCGTCGTGCATGCCCGCGCGGTGCGTCAGCAGGTCCCGGATGGTGATCGTGTGCTTGCCGTTGGCCCCGAACTCGGGCCAGTAGGTGTCGACCGGCAGGTCGTACTCGACCTCGCCGCGCTCGACCGCGCGATGCAGCAGGAGCGCCGTGATGCCCTTGGTCGTGGAGAACGACGTCGCCAGCTGGTTCTGCTGCCACGGGATCGTGGCCGCGGCGTCGACGTGCCCAGCCCAGACATCGACCATGAGCTCGCCATGGCGATAGATCGCCACCGACGCCCCACCGCGCCCGGGACGCCCGAAGAGCTTCTCGACGAGCAGCGTCACCGGCGTGAAGGCAGGATGGACATAGCCCTCGATCATCGGCGTGGCGTGATCACGTGGCGACTCCGGTGCTCGTCTCCCCCAGACGCTACCGACCACGGCGCGTGCGTCCATCCCCACGCCCGGTTCCGGTCCCGTGGGGCGCGGCAGTAGGTTGGGCCCACGTGAAGCGAGAACACGTTCTCGCTGGGAATGGAGCGAGACATGGTCGAGCAGGTGCAGCAGAGGTCGTCGGTGATGACTGAGCGTGAGAGACAGCTGCCGGTGCTGGAGCGCCAGCGCAAGGCGTTCCACCGCGACGGCGTGCCGACGCTCGAACAGCGCCTCGACTCCATCGACCGGCTCCGCGTGGCGATCAACGACCACGAGGAACGTCTCGCCAATGCCGTGAGCGCCGACTTCGGGCACCGCTCCTACTACGAGACCGTCCTCGGCGAGCTGACCTCCGTCCGCACCGCGATGAAGCTCGCGCGCATCCGGCTCCCCAAGTGGATGAAGCCCGAGAAGCGCACGCTCGACGTCGCGTTCCTGCCCGGCAAGGGTGAGATCCGGATGCAGCCGCTGGGCGTGGTCGGGATCATGGCGCCGTGGAACTTCCCCTACTCGACCGTCTTCCACCCCCTCGTGGGCGCGCTGGCCGCCGGGAACCGAGCGATGGTCCGTCCGAGCGAGCAGGCACCGCGCGCGTCGCAGGCGATCGCTGACCTCCTCGCCCAGGCCTTCAGCGAGGACGAGGTCGCCACGGTCCTCGGCGACATGCCGGCCAGCCAGGCGTTCGCGTCGCTGCCGTTCGACCACCTGCTGTTCACCGGCTCGAGCGCGGTCGGCGCGGCCGTCGCCACCGCCGCCGCACCGAACCTCGTCCCGGTGACCCTCGAGCTCGGCGGGAAGAGCCCCGTCGTCATCGGCGAGGACGCCGACCTCGGCGCGATCATGCACAACCTCGCGTTCGGCAAGACCCTCAACGCCGGCCAGGGCTGCATCTGCCCGGACTACGTGTTCGTGCCGGAGGGCCGTCGTGACGAGTTCGTGCTGCGCTTCGAGCAGGTCATCGCCGAGTTCTACCCGACGATCCGGGAGAACCCGGACTACACCGCGATCATCAACGACCGCCACTACACGCGCATCACCTCGATGGTCGACGAGGCCCGCAACCTCGGCGCGACCGAGGTCGTCGTCAACGCCTCCGGCGACCACCTCCCCGCCGCGGAGCGCAAGATCGCCCCGACCCTGCTGCTCGACGTCACGCCCGAGATGCGGATCATGCAGGAGGAGATCTTCGGTCCCGTCCTGCCGGTCATGACCTACCAGCACATCGACGAGGCGATCAGCTTCATCACGTCGCGGCCACGCCCGCTGGCGCTCTACCTCTTCACCGACGACGAGGACATCCAGCAGCGGTTCCTCGACGACACGATCTCGGGCGGCATGTCGATCAACGCCACGATGCTGCACAAGGCCCAGGAGGTCCTGCCGTTCGGCGGCGTCGGTGCCAGCGGCTCCGGCAGCTACCACAGCGACTTCGGCTTCCGGACGTTCTCACACGCCCGCGCCGTCTACCGACACTCGCGCTTCGTGAAGTCCGACACGTTCGGCTTCCCGCCCCACAAGCGCCGCAGCAAGGTCTTGACCAAGCTCAACCGCCTGAACAAGTAGCCACGAGATCATCCGCTCGACGGTGTCCGGACGGCGGGCCTGACGACCGCGCACACGGGTCTCGCAGGAGCGATGATCTGCTTCGCGCCATGGTGGCGCAGCATCCAGATCGGACCCCTCGTGGCTGGCTTCGGCGTCTTCTCCCTGATCGCGATGTTTGCCGTCGCGATTCCCGTCATCGCCGCCTTCTGGGTCCACCAGGATGCCCGCGCCCGCGGGACCGACCCCGGCATCTCGCTCGCCTGGGCACTGCTCAGCTTCTTCTTCTTCATCCCGGTGTTCATCCTGTATCTGGTTCTCCGCGAGCACACGTCGTTCGTCGGACCGGAGGCGTTCCGGGCCGCCGCGACCCGTGTTTCCGCGGGCGGCGGGGTCGCTCCCGCCGGCTGGTACCCGGACCCGACGACGCCGGACCGTCAGCGCTTCTGGGATGGCTCTGCTTGGTCTGCGTGACCACACACACGCAGCTCGGCCCGCGCCACCGCGGGGTGGTTGGCCTTCCGGCCGACGCCCCGCGCGACGTGGGCCGTACCATCTGCGCATGATCAACGCCCTGCGTCGGTTCGCCCTCGTCGCGACCAGCTCCCTCCTCTCGGTGGGGGTCCTCGTCGTGTTCTTCGCATGGCTCGCGCTCCAGGTCGAGTGGGAGATCCCCAACCAGATCGACCTCACCGGGCCGTCCGAGATCTACGCCGCTGACGGGACGCTCCTCGCACGGTTCACCGCCGAGGTCGACCGCGAGGAAGTCCCGCTCTCCGGGATCTCGCCCATGGCGCAGCTGGCCGTGATCACCTCCGAGGATGCTCGGTTCTACGAGCACGACGGGGTCGACCCGATCTCCCTGCTCCGCGCCGTCGTCGTGAACGTCCGGACCGGCGGCATCACGCAGGGCGGCTCGACGCTGACCCAGCAGTTCGTGAAGAACTCGTTCGAAGGCGTGGGCTCCGAGCAGACGCTCGTCCGCAAGGTCCGCGAGGCCGTCATCTCGATCCAGCTCGAGCGCACGCTCGCGAAGAACGAGATCCTCGTCCAGTACCTCAACACGGTCAGCTTCGGCCCCGGGGTCTACGGGATCGAGGCTGCAGCACAGACCTACTTCGGCAAGCCCGCCCGGTTCCTGACCGCAGCCGAGGGCGCCACGCTCGCACAGTCGCTCCCGGCCCCGTCGTTGCGCAACCCGCGCGACGACGCCGAGGGCGCGCTGATCCGACGCAACCGGATCCTCGAGCGGATGGAGGTCCTGGGCCACATCACGGACTGGCAGCTCGAGGACGGGCTCGCCACCGAGCTGAGCGTCCTGCCGCGACAGTCCTCGTCCGTGCTCGAGCCGTTCTTCGTCGACTACGTCAAGGCGCAGATCATCGAGGAGTACGACGAGGAGGTGCTGCTCACGGGCCGCCTCCGGATCGAGACCACCCTCGACTTCGCGACGCAGCGCCTGCTCGAGGAGTCCGTGGAGGCGAACCTCCCGGCGGACCGTGCGATCCGTGAGGAGAAGGACCGCGACGGCGAGCTCGTCATCCGCCACTACGAGGCGGGCGCGGTCGCGATCGACCCCAAGACCGGCAGGGTCCTCGGCTTCTACGGCGGTCGCGACTACGACGACCTCCAGGTCAACCTCGCGACCCAGGGCTTCCGTCAGCCCGGGTCGAACTTCAAGCCGATCACCTACATCGCTGCGCTCGAGGCCGGCCGCCGGCCGAACCAGACGATCAACGCCCCCGGCTCGATCGCTCTGCCCGACTGCGGGATCGCGCGCGACAAGCCGATCAAGAACGCGTCGGGGCGTGGCCTCGGCCGCATCACCCTCGAGTCCGGCCTGGCGAACTCCGTCAACACCGTGTTCGCGCAGCTCGGCTGCGACGTCGGAACGAAGGCGCTGATCGACGTGGCGGACCGTCTGGGCGTCCGCAGCGCCATCGAGACCGACGCCACGATCCGCATGGCGATCGGCGGTCAGCCCGTCGGCCCGACGGTGCTCGACATGGCCAGCGCCTACGCGACCATCGCGAACGACGGCATCCTGTGCCCCGCCTACACGATCACGCGCATCACGGGACCGGACGGCGAAGCGCTCGAGACCGGCTTCGAGCGCAACGTCTCCCCCTACGGGTTCGGACGGCCGCGCAAGCCCACCCAAGCGCAGCTCGACGCACGCCCCGAGGGGCTTGGCGATCGCGACGGTGACGGCTGCTTCGAGATGATCGACGCCGACATCGCGCGCACGACCACCGAGGCGCTCCAGCGGGTCGTGGCCGAGACGACGGGCAAGCGCGCCAACATCAACCGTCCGCAGGCAGGCAAGACCGGGACCACGAACGACGAGGCCGACGCCTGGTTCACGGGCTACACGCCGGACCTCGCGATGAGCGTCTGGGTGGGTGAGCGCGACAGCATCACGCCGATGCGCAACCTCGGGGGCTTCTCGAAGGTCCAGGGCGGAACGATCCCGGCCAAGATCTGGCACGACGCGGCCCTGGTCCTGCTCAAGGACGTCCCGCCGAGCGCGTTCCTCGAGCCCGGCGAGATCACCTTCGGCAGCACCGAGGGCGGTCGGCG
>CBDTYW010000013.1:0-27636 GCA_965364735.1 uncultured Nitriliruptoria bacterium | reverse complement strand
CCGCAGCAGCTGCGATGCCGCCGCCGGTCGCGGGAAGCTGCGTCGGCGCCGGAGCCGAGGTCGGCGTGTCGGTCGGAACGGGCGCGGGAGGCGCCGAGCTCGCGGGACGGGCGCGGTCCGGCATGGGCGTGCCGATCTCGCTGATCGCGTCGGCTCCACGCGCCGACGACCATGACGCAGCGAACTGCTGGCCGGTCGTGTTGTCCTGCCGGTCGTCCACGAAGTGGAAGTCGTAGTGCGCCCCGTCAGCGGTGAACTCGACGACGCCGTAGCCCTGGCTCACGCCCTCGTGGTACTGGCACCAGGGGTTCGCGCTCGCGAGGTTCGCCTTGAAGACGACGTCGGCGCCCTCGGTTCCTGGTGCGCCGGAGAGCGACAGGGTCTCCGCGAGGCCGGGTGACGTGACGGCCGGCGCGATGAACTCGACGCCGACGGAGTTGCCGTCAGCCCGGTAGCTGCCGGTGTCGATGGGGATGTCGGAGGCGAAGGACTCGTGGTAGTCGCCGGTCAGGACGACGACGTCGGTGATCGCCTGCATCGCGTCGATGACGATGCCCTGCTCGTAGCGGTAGCCGTTCCAGTCGTCGATCAGGAGCGGCGGGGACAGCGGCGGGGCGGTCCCGGCGAGCGGGTTCGTGATCGGCTCCAGCACGGTCGCGAGCTCCGTGCCCACGTGGAACGGGAAGAACGGCACGGGGTTGCCGAGCACCTTCCACGCCGCGTCGGACGTGGCGAGCCCGTCGAGCAGCCACGCCAGCTGCTCGGCGCCGAGCATCGTCCGGTCCGGGCTGTCAACCGCGGGGTCGACGGTGAAGTAGCTGACGAACGCGTTCGTCACGTGCTCGCTGCGGTACCGACGGACATCGAGCATCCAGAGGTCGACCATCGTCCCGAACCGGAAACGACGGTGCACCTGCTCCGGGTCGGCGGGGTTGGGCCGACGCAGCGGGATCCACTCTCGCCAGGCCTGCCGGGCGCCGGCCTGACGGACCCCGTAGTCGCCCTCGCTGTCGTCGTGGTTCTCGGCGCCGTCGGACCATGCGTCGTTGGTGATCTCGTGGTCGTCGTACATGACGAGGAACGGGTGGGCAGCGTGCAACGACTGGAGGTCGACGTCGGTCCGTGCCTGCCCGTAGCGGACGCGGTAGTCCGACAGCGTCGTGATCTCGTAGGCCGGCTCGTGGTTGCGTGGCGGGTTGAGCCCGGAGCCCGGCGTCGCGAGACCGCCGTAGTCACGGCCGAACTCGTAGATGTAGTCGCCGAGGTGGAGGATCGCGTCGAGGTCATCTCGTGCGGCGAGGTGGCGGTACGAGGCGAAGTACCCGAACTCCCACTCGGCGCACGTGACGACGCCGAGGCGGAGACAGTCGATGGTCGCGTCGGCCGGTGGCGCGGTGCGGGTCCGGCCCACCGTCGAGGTCTCCCCGAGCGCCAGGAAGCGGAACCAGTGGTCCGATGCCGCGTCGAGGCCGGTGACGTCGACGTGCAACGTGTGGTCGGTCGCGGACGTGACTGTTGCGGTTCCGGTGGCAACGACCGCGGTGAAGGCGAGGTCGCGCGAGACCTCCCACGTCACCTCGACGTCCTGACCGATCGCCGAGCCGGGCACGGCGTCCGGTGACGGCGTCACGCGCGTCCAGATGATGACGGCGTCGGGCAGCGGGTCTCCTGAGGCCACGCCATGGACGAAGACGTCGCCACCAGCCTGAGCGCCGGCGGCCACCCGCGGCACGCCGATGGCTGCGAGGCCAACCGCCGTCCCGCTCGCGGCCTTCAGGAACCCACGACGATCCAACGACATGTTGTGACACCTCTCCCGGGTGCCGACGCTAGCCCGTCGCGTGACACGCTCGCGCCCCCCTGCCCCGCCCGCCATCTTGCGAGCTTCGGGTCAGGCCTGGCGCAGGGTCTGGCGTTGGCGGCCGAGGCCGGCGATCTCGAGCTCCATGACGTCGCCGGCAACGAGGTACGGGAAATCGTTCGCGCCGAACGCGACGCCCTGCGGGGTGCCGGTGTTGATGACGTCGCCGGGCTCGAGGACCATGAACTGCGAGAGGTACTGGACGACGTGGGCGACGTCGAAGATCAGGTCGTCGGTGTTGCCGTCCTGACGGAGCTCGCCGTTCACCCAGGTCTTCATGGCGAGCGCGCCGGGGTCGCCGACCTCGTCCGGGGTCACGAGCCACGGGCCGAGCGGGTTGAACGTCTCGCAGGACTTGCCCTTGACCCACTGGCCGCCGCGCTCGATCTGGAACTCACGCTCGGACACGTCGTTGCTGACGGCATACCCGGCGATGATGGCGAGAGCGTCCTCGCGGCTCTCGAGGTACCGGCCCTCCGCACCGATGATGATCGCGAGCTCGACCTCGTAGTCGGTCTTGCTGCTGCCGCGCGGAATCATGACGTCGTCGTCCGGACCCACGACGGTGTTCGACGCCTTGAAGAACACGACCGGCTCCGACGGTGCGCCCATCCCGGACTCCTCGGCGTGCGCGGCGTAGTTCAGGCCGATGCAGACCACCTTGCCGGGGCGGGTGACCGGGGCGCCGAAGCGCATGCCGGCGCCGTCGAAGGTCGGCAAGGTCTCCGACGCCACCGCCGCGGCAACACGCGCGAGCCCCGCTTCCGCAAGAAAGGTCGGCGTGATGTCGGCGGTGACGGATGAGAGATCGAGGATCGTGCCGTCGTCGGTGACGACCACGGGTCGTTCCTGGCCGAGGGCCCCGATGCGTGCAAGCTTCACGTGCAGTCCTTGATGGGAGGTGAGCAACGTCAGGCGGCGGTGAGGCCGCCGTCGATCACGAGGTTGGTGCCGGTCACGAACGCGGCGGCGTCGCTGGCGAGGTAGACGGCGGCCGCGGCGATCTCGTCGGCGTTGCCGAGGCGCCCGATGGGCTGACGGGCGGTCAGCGCGGCGCGGGCCACGACCGGGTCGTCCGCCTCGTCGAGCAGGCGGCCCACCCACGGCGAGTCGACCGTGCCGGGGCTGATGCAGTTGCAGCGGATCCCCGTGCCGGCGTACTCGACGGCGACCTGCTTGGTGAGCGCGATGACGGCGCCCTTCGACGCGCAGTACGACGCGCGCCCCTTCAGCCCGATCATCCCCGCGACCGAGGCCGTGTTGACGATCGCCCCGCTCCCCTGCGCGAGCATGTGTGGGAGGACGGCGCGGATGCCGAGGAACACGCCCCGCGCGTTCACGGCGAACACGCGATCCCACTCCTCGACCGACGAGGCCGCGACGCTCGTGGTGGAGCCGATGCCGGCGTTGTTCATCAGCACGTCGACACGTCCCGCTGCGTCCATCGCCCGTGCGACGAACGCCGCCATCGAGGCTTCGTCGCTCACGTCGACATGGACGCCGAAGCAGGCGCTCGGGACGCCGGAGGCATCGAGGTCACCCGCGAAGACGGTCGCGCCTTGGTCGCGGAGCATCGTCGCCATCGCGAAGCCGATCCCGGACGCAGCACCGGTGACCAACGCGGTCCGTCCGGCGAAGGCTCCGGTGTCGGGAGGTGACGTCATGGACCGACCTCAGGGCACGTGGACTCGATCTGTCACGACAGGCTAGCCCTCCGATCAGATCGCGCGGATGCGGTTGTTGCGTGCGTTGTGCTCGAGCTCGACAAGTCCGAGCACCTCGAGGACCGGCGGCACGTAGTTCGCGAAGCGACCGCGAAGTCCCTTCTTGAACCCGTAGTACCCGCCGACCGGGTTGTCGTCGGCGCGCCCCCACTCCTCAAGGGTGTCCGGCTTGACCGGCTTCTTCTCGTCGGCGTTGCCCAGGAGCATCCAGTCACCGCGCTCGAGGAGCATCGCGTGGACCTCGTCGATGCAGGACAGGTGATAACGCAGCTGCGTCGAGCCGACCTGGACGACCAGCGCCGGCGGGTCGGCCTCCGGGTCGCGGTACGCCTCGAACTCACTCCTGCCCGGCGGGGTCGTGAGGATCCACGGGTCGTCAGACGTGCCGACGCCTTCGACTTCTGGCGACGTCATGACGCCGCCCCGGACTCGACCTTGGCCTTCAGCCCCGACGCGAACTTGTCGAACGACGGCTGCAGGTCCGGGATCGACTTCGAGATCATGCCAGCCATCGGCCCGGTGTAGTCCTCGCGCATCGTGAAGCGGCTACGACCTCCGCCCAGATCATCGATCGCGTAGGTCCGAGTGCCCGTGAACAGGCCGAAGGGCATGCCGCTCGAGAACACCAGGCGACTCGGAGCGTCGACCACCTTGACGTTGAGGCCGAACTTCTTGCCGGGGTTCGCCTCGGATTCCAGCTTGATCTTCTGGCCGACCCGGGCGCCTCCGTCCGCGCCGGTGACGGTGAGCACGCTCGACGGCCAGGTCGCGAACTGGTCGGGGCGTGAGACGACCGCCCAGACGTCCTCGCGTGGTGCGTCGATCTCGATGCTGACTTCGGTGCTCATCTTGCTGCTCCATGCGTGCGGACAGCGTCGGGAGGTTCCGGCGCTGAGCGCACCATGCCATGCCATACCTGACATCTGTTGACAGGTATCCTCACAACCGTCGGAAGTGTGGCATGCGGGCCGGACGTCTCGTCGAGCTGCTGCTCCTGCTGGAGCGCCGCGGCCGCATGTCCGCGCCGGAGCTCGCCCGTCGGCTCGAGGTCTCCGAGCGCACGATCATCCGTGACCTGGAATCTCTGTCCGGCGCCGGGGTACCGATCATCGCCATCCGCGGGCGCAACGGCGGGTTCGAGCTGATGGAGGGATACCGGTCCGAGCTCTCCGGGCCACAGGACTGGGGACCGGACCTCCGCCGGCCGGGGCGCTCACAGCGCGCGCAGGTCAGGATCTCGCACGACGGGCGTCGCATGGCCGCGGTCCTCCGACGACTCCAGCCGATCCGGGTCCGGCGGGGCGCCGACCCCGACGAGCGAGGCTGGGTCCTCGCGTCGTTCAGGATGTGGTCGCTCGAGGCGACCGCCTGCGATGTCCTGTCGCTGGGTCCGGAGATCGAGGTCGTCGCGCCACCGTCGCTGCGCGAGAAGGTCAGCGAGCTCGCCGCGCGGACGAACGCCGTCTACGCCGACGCCGACGCCGCCTCGGAGAGCTGACGCGGATCGTGCGCGCAGAACACCGAGACATCATCGTGGGTGCGGACGAGATCGCGCAGCCGCTCCTGCGTGGCCAGCCGTGGCCGGTTGTCCTCCGCGGCCAACCTCTGGAAGACCCGCAGCGCGACGGAGCAGCGGGGGTCATCTGGCCGCATCTCGTCACGATGGAAGAACGCGTCGCCAGCGTGGAGCAACCAGCGATCACCTGTGCGGACCGCGATCCCCTGATGACCGGGGCTGTGGCCGGGCAGCGGGACGGCGATGACTCCGTCGACGATCTCGCTCACTCCGTCGAACCCGTGCCAGTCTCCGTCGGTACCCGTGGTCGCCGCCCAGAGCGGACCGTGTGCGAAGTGCGGGGCGCGGAACCGATCGCGGTGCACGCGCGTCGCCTGGGCCAAGGCAGCCGCCATCTCGCGCGGTGCGACGTGGATCCGTGCGTGCGGGAAGTCAGAGATCCCGCCGGCGTGGTCGAGATCCAGGTGGGTGAGGGCGATGTCACGGACATCGGCCGGGTCGAAGCCAAGCGCCGTGACCTGAGCGATCGCCGTGGACGCCGGGTCGAGCCGAGGCCGCGCGATGGCCACGAACGGCCGCCCCAGCCGCGGCTTGGGATCCGCGACGTCCGCCGTCCCGAAGCCGGACTCGACGAGCACGAGCCGGTCAGCGGTCTCGATGAGCAGTCCGTGACACACCAACCGCCGCTCAGGGTTGACGAGTCGACGTGCCACCGGGCACATCGTGCCGAGGTCAAGGTGGTGAACGCGCACGGGGTGGTCCTGATCTCGTCGGTCGGGGCTGCAGGTGGTCACCCTAGGGGTGTCGCCGAGCATGCTCCCCGTGGGCCTGCCGCGCCCCCCTGACGGTCCTAGAGTCTCGCGGAGCCCGCAGCGTGAACTTGGAGATCTCGATGCCGCATGACGTTCGTGGCCTGTCGATCTCGCCGGTGTTCCACGAGCTCACCGACGAGGACGTGGCCCTCATCGCCGATCACGTCACCCTCGTGTCGATCGCCGCAGACGACGTGTTGATGACGCAGGGAGATGCTGCCGACGCGCTGTTCGTGGTCGTCACCGGCAGCCTCGACGTGACCGATGAGCAAGGGGCCAGCGCATCGCACCTGGGGACGATGGGCCCCGGGGACGTCGTCGGCGAGATCGCCTTGGTCAGCGCTGAGCAGCGCACCTCGACGGTTCGCGCCACAAGCGCGACGACCGCCGTTCGGCTGACACGGGAAGGCGTCGAAGCCCTCGTCGCAGCCCGACCGGACATCGCCGATCGTCTGGCGGGGAGCGCGGGCCGCCGTCTCCGACACCAGCGTCTGCAGCGCCATCTCCTCCAAGCCTTCCCGGGCACCTCGCAGCAGCTGCTCGAAGAGCTGTCGGCACGCGCGCGATGGGAGCTCGCCGTCGCGGGACAACTGGTCTTCGCGCAGGGGGACCCAGCCGACCACGCGCTGCTCGTCGTCTCCGGACGGCTGCGGGTCTCGACCGCTCAGGACGGCGCTGACCAGGTCCTCGCCGAGATCGGGCCGGGGAGGCTGGTGGGCGAGTCGGCCCTCATCGACGGGGGGCAGCGGACCGCGTCGGTTCGGGCGCTGCGCGACACCGAGCTCGCCTGCTTCCCGCGCGACCTGCTCCATGAGCTGGTCGACCGCCACCCACACGCCGTCCTCGACCTCGTCTCGCGCGCCACCCGCCACAACCTCCACGGGCAAGCATCGAGGTTCTCGCGCGCGTCGAACATCGTCGTCGTGCCGCTCGGCCCGGGGCTTGACGAGGAGATCCTCTCCGTCGCCGGAGTGATCGGGACGTACGCGAGCACGCTTCTCGTGACCAGCCGCACGATCGACGCCGCGATCCCTGTTGCCGACGCCGCGCAGGTCGAGGGCTTCGACGGTCCGGTGCTGGCGCTCGAGCACTGGCTCGCCATCGCGGAGGACGAGCACGAACACGTCGTGCACGTCACCGATCTCACGGCGTCCGCCTGGACACGGCGCGCGTTGCGGCGCGCTGACCGCGTCATCTGGGTCGCCGACGCCACGGCCTCATCCGACATCGGTCCCCTCGAACGGCAGATCCGTGACGCTGGCCTCGTGTCCGAGGTCCAGCACACCCTGCTGCTGGTCCACCCGCGGCACGCGGACCGCCCGAGAAAGGTCCGCCGGTGGCTCGCGGCTCGCGAGATGGACCACCTGCACCTGCGGCGCGGTCTCGCCGCCGACCACGAACGGGTCGCCCGGCTGCTCATCGGACGCGGTGTGGCCGTGGCCTTCGGTGGCGGCGGCGCGCGTGGGTTCGCGCATCTCGGCGTCATCCGGGCGCTGCGGGAGGCCGGCGTCCCGATCGACCGGATCGCCGGCAGCAGCATCGGTGCGGTCATCGGTGCCATGGCTGCGCTGGAGTGGACCGACGAGCAGGCGCACCGCGTCGTCCGCACGTCGTTCCCCAAGCAGTTCGATCCGACGCTCCCCGTCGCGGCCTTGCTCCGCGGCCGACGTCTGGTCGAGGGGCTCGAGCGGCACTTCGGTGAGCAGCACATCGAGGACTGCTGGATCCCGCTCAGCATCATGGCGACCGATCTCACCACCGCCTCGAGCATCGTCGTCGAGCGCGGTCCCATCGCGTTCGCGGTCCGGTCGAGCGTGTCGCTTCCCGGCGTCCTCCCGCCGGTCCCGGACGGACATGATCTTCTCGTCGACGGAGGCGTCCTGGACAACCTGCCGATCTCCGCCGCACGGCGCCGGGGGGACTGCGACACCATCATCGCGGCAGACGTCGCGCCGCTCCGTGGTCCGCAGGCCTTCGATGACTTCGGCTCCTCGGTGTCCGGCTGGAGTCAGGTGGCCCGCCGGATCGTCCCGGGGCTGCACGCGGCGAGGATCCCGTCGGTCGCGGAGACCGTGATCGCGACGATGCTCATCGCGTCGCGTCGACAGACCGAGGCCATCCTCGCCGCGCATCCGCCAGAGCTGCATCTCCAGCTGACGCTCGAAGGCGTCGGGCTGCTCGACTTCAGCGAGAACTCCGTCGACCGCGTCGCGGAGACCGGCCACGCCAGCGCGCGAGCGCAGATCGACAGCTGGCTCGAACGCCCGGCATCAGCCCGGCTCCCTCGTCGACTCGAGCGTCCAGAAGCCTGATCGTTGCAGGGTTCCTCGACGCGAAGAACGTTCTGCTTCCGGTGCGACCACTGACCGGTCCGCTTGCACTTCGGCCGTCCCGGCCGATGTGATGAGGAAGGCAACGAGCATCAGGGTGCAGCAGCATGCGCGACATCACACGACTCCGACATCTGGCCGTCGGCCTGGCGACCGCGGCGTTGGTCAGCGCGTGCGGCACGCCCGAGGCTGCCGACGAGTTCCTCCCCCCGCAGGAATCGCGATCGCCGGAGTCCGCGGAGACACCTGCTCGGTCGGACACGACGACGGCTCCTCAGAACACGGCCGCCCCGTCGCCGACCGCGACCGCCTCTGCGTCAGCGACACCACGACCGGCTGTCGAGACCGGCGCACCGCCGGCTGTCGCTGATCAGTTCCCTGACGTCGTGGACGCACGCCTCGAAGCCACCGGCGACACCTGGACGCTGCACGCGACGATCTCCTCCCCGTATGACAGCGCCTCCCGCTACGCCGACGGCTTCCGCGCGAAGTCCTTGGACGGGAAGGAGCTGGACGTTCGCTCGCTCGCGCACCCGCACCCCAACGAGCAACCCTTCACCCGGACGCTGCCGGAGCTCGTCATCCCGACGTCGGTCACCAAGATCGAGGTCGAGGCACGCGACAGCGTCAACGGCTGGGGTGGCGCCTCCGTCATCGTCACGGTGCCGCCGCGTCCCGCCCCGAGCTCGGGCGAGCCAACGACCGCCCCGCAGCCCGAACGCATCATCACCGAGGACGACACGGGCGAGGCCTTCAGCATCTCCCCCGACACCCAGGCCGTCCTGCGGCTCCGCTCGAGCGCGGGCGCCTGGTCGGAGCCCACGCTCCAGGGCTCGTCGATCACCCTGCTCGAACGCAGCTTCGTCCGTGACCCCGGCTACCGCGAGTGGGAGATGCGCGTGGCCGACAACGGCCTCACGAACGTCCGGTCACAGACCGCTGACCGGACGTTCGAGGTCTCGATCGTCGTCGGTTGACCGTCACCGCGAGGATCGACCTCAGTCGATCATCCGGTAGTTGAGCTGCATCTCCTTGATGCCGTTGATCACGTTCGAGTACAGCGGGCGCGGCGGCTCAGCCAGCTCGAAGTCCGTCACGTTCGCGAGCAGCTCCTCGAACATGATCCTCAGCGACAGACGCGCGAGGTTCGCGCCGAGACAGAAGTGCTGCCCGATGCCGAACGACTGGTGCATGTTCGGCGAGCGGTCGATGTCGAGCTCGTGCGGACGGTCGAAGACCTCCGGGTCTCGGTTGGACGCCGCGTACCACATGAGCACCTTGTCGTTCTTCTTGATCTGCTTGCCGCCGAGGACGGTGTCTTCGCTCGCGGTGCGACGGAAGTGGTGGATCGGCGGCTCCCAGCGGAGCAGCTCCTCCACGGCTCCCGGGATGAGCGACGGGTCGGCCTGCAGCCGCGCCAGGACGTCCGGGTGGTCCATCAGGGTGAGCAGCCCGTGAGAGGTGGCCGTCCGCGTGGTCTCGTTGCCGGCGACGATCAAGAACATGAAGAACATGGAGTACTCCATGTCCGTGAGCGCACGACCGTCGACCTCTGCAGCGAGCAGCGCGCTCGTGAGGTTGTTGCCCGGGTTCGCGCGCTCCTTGGCCGCCATCTCCATGGCGTAGCCGAACAGCCGCGCGGAGTCGGCCTGCTTGGCCTCCTCCGACGGCGCGACCTCCTTGTCCTGGTCATCGATCAGCGCGTGGCTCAGCTCGTACATCAGGTGGCGGTCCTCCAGCGGCACGCCCATCAGCTCGCTGATCGACCACATCGGGACCCGTGCGGCCACGTCGGGGACGAAGTCGCACCGCGTCCGTCCGCGAAGGTCGTCGATGACCCGCTTGGTCTCGCGACGCAGCGAGGACTCGAGCTCCGCGATCATGCGCGGAGTGAACGCGCGCGAGACGATGCTGCGGAACATGCGGTGCTCGGGCGGGTCCATCCCGATGATGACCAGCCGCACGGCGTCGGCGCCGCCCTCGGGGGTGAGCCGCATCGGCCCACCGATCCAGTTCGAGAAGAGCAGCGGGTTGGACGAGACGTAGCGGACGTCCTCGTGGCGGGGGATCGTCCAGAAGCCCTCACCGTCGGACTCCTCATGCCAGAACACCGGGTCCTGGGTGCGGATCGCGTCGAGCCACTCGTGGGGAGCGCCCCGCTGCCAGACCCCCGCGTCGGTGAGATCGATCGTGCTGAGGTCCATGCCGGTTGTGGTCGTCGACATCATGCGACCTTCGCGTAGCGCGCTTCGGTGAGCTCACGGAAGGTCCGGAGCGTGAGCTCGACGAACGACTGCATCCCCTCGTCGGGCGGCGTGCGTTCGCCGCCGGGGGCGCCCATCGCCATGATCCACTCGACCTTGCAGGTGCCGTCCCCGAGATCGGTGACGATGTAGTCCTCACCGAAGGCGGGCATGTCGGCCCCGGAGACCTCGTTGAAGCGGAAGGCCATGCGCTTCCCGTGCTCCCATGCGATGAACTCCTCGTGGCCGACGATGTCGCCCATCATGTGGACCGACCGCGTCGAGCCGACCTCGAGCGGGAAGGGTGAGGTCCACTCCACCTTCTCGATCGGCATCGCGAACTCGACCCAGGCGTCGGCGTCGAGGAAGACCTCGAAGATCTGGTCCGGCGTTGCCGTGACGATCTCGGTGGCCTTGTAGAGGGTCGCGGCGTTCTCGAAGTACTCGAGGCCGACCTTCTCGCAGACGATGTTCATGGCGTGATCCTTGGGCTTGCGTGGGTTGGGAAGAGAACGGGTACGACGTAGGACGCGACGAGCTCGCGTTCGGCCGCGACGTCGGCGCCTGGCATGACGAGCAGCGACACGATGATCCGCAGCATCCAGGCCCCGCGTCGCTCGGCCTCGGCGTCGTTGACCTCGCTGCCCACGACCTCACCGATGAAGGCTGCGGCCATGGCGCGGAGGACGTCGGAGTCCTGGCTGAGCGCGAGCGGAATGCTCATGTTCTCGGGCTCGAACCAGACGGCAAGCAGGGGGTCTGACCGGACAGCAAGCACACCCAGCGTCACCCGGTCGGTGATCTCGTCCGCGGTGAGCGGCTGCGACGGCGCCCTGCTCTCCGCAGCGCTCGCGGCGATGCGCAGCCACGCCCGCTGGACGAACGCCTGGTGCAGCGCCGTGCGGTTCGGGAAGTAGCGGTAGAGCGTCGCGCGGGAGCAGCCGGCGGAGCGTGCGACGTCGACCATCGAGGCCTTGCCGACCCCGATCGCCGCGAACGCTTCACCGGCAGCGTCGAGCAGGACGTCGGTGGCGACGTCCTCGTCATCGTGGCGCAGCCAGACACTGTTGGACATAAATGAGATAATGCCTCACAGCCGCCGACCGCGCTTCTGGAACATGTTCTCGCGCACGCCGAGCCGCTCGTCCGTGCGCAGACTGCTCACAACAGCGCCCGATCGAGGTCAGGACGCGGAGCCGAACCCCCCGCCACCCGGCGTCCGCATCACGACGACGTCGCCCGGCCCCACCTCGACCTCGACGTCGCCCGCCAGGATCTGCACCCGACCGTCGGCGTGCTCGAGGAGGTTCTCACCGACCGCGCCGGGTTCTCCGCCGGAGACCCCGAAAGGTGCGACCCGCCGACTGGAGCTGACGATCGTGACGGTCATCGGCTCCAGGAACTCCAGGCGTCGCACGGCTCCATCGCCGCCGCGATGCGCGCCATCGCCGCCCGAGCCCCGCCGGATCGACATCTCCCTGACCCGCACCGGGAGCCGCTGCTCGAGGATCTCCGGGTCCGTCATGCGGGTGTTGGTCATGTGGCTCTGAACCGCGCTCGCACCGTCGAAGGTCGGCCCCGCACCCGTGCCGCCACAGATCGTCTCGTAGTTCTGATGACGGTCGTTGCCGTACATCAGGTTGTTCATCGTGGCCTGTGAACCGGCGACGACGCCGAGCGCCCCGTAGATCGCGTCGGTCACCGCCTGAGAGATCTCGGTGTTCCCCGCCACGACTGCGGCCGGGTAGCTCGGGTTCACGATCGTGCCCTTCGGCGCGATGATCTCCACGGCGCGGAGACACCCCTCGTTCAGCGGGATGTCCTCACCCACGAGGGTCCGCAACACGTAGAGCACAGCGGCGTTGCAGATCGAGACCGGGGCGTTGTGGTTGCCCGGATCCTGGGCGCTCGTGCCCGAGAAGTCGAAGCTCGCGGTCCTGGTCGCACGGTCGACGCGGACCGCCACCCGCACCTCGCAGCCGTTGTCGAGGGGCAGCACGAACGCCCCGTCGTCGAGGGTGTCGATGAGCCGACGAACCGACTCCTCCGCGTTGTCCTGCACGTGCTGCATGTAGGCGTGGACGACGTCGATCCCGAACTTGCGGATCATCGCCCGGATGGCCGTCGCGCCCGTCTCGTTCGCTGCGATCTGCGCCGTCAGGTCCGCGATGTTCTGCTCGACGTTGCGCACCGGCATGGCCGCGCTCGTCAGCAGCTCCCGGACCTCGCGCTCGCGGAACCGTCCCTGCTCCACGAGCAGGACGTTGTCGATCACGACGCCCTCCTCCTCGATGTGGGTGCTGTCCGGCGGCGACGACCCGGGAGTTCGCCCGCCGATGTCCGCGTGGTGGCCGCGTGAGCCGACGTAGAACTGGATCGTCTTCCCGGCCTCGTCGAACACGGGCGAGATGACCGTCACGTCCGGGAGGTGCGTGCCGCCGTCGAACGGGTTGTTCAACACGTACGCGTTCCCCGGCCGCATCGTCGTCGTCCCGTCGGGGTCGGCGTTGCGGTCGATGACGGTCCGGACCGATGCACCCATCGATCCGAGGTGGACCGGGACGTGCGGGGCGTTCGCGACCAGATCCCCGGCTGCGTCGAACACGGCGCAGGAGAAGTCGAGGCGTTCCTTGATGTTCACGGAGTACGCGGTGTTCGCGAGCGTGCCGCCCATCTGCTCGGCGATCGACATGAAGAGGTTGTTGAAGACCTCCAGCAGGACCGGGTCGACGTTCGTGCCGACCGCGACGCGCGCCGGGCGGGCGACGACGCGCGTGATGACGAGGTTGCGCTCATCGTCGATCGCGGCCTGCCAGCCGACGTCGACGATCGTGGTCCCCGTCCGCTCGACCACGATCGCCGGCCCCTCGATCACGTCACTCGGCTCCAGCACTTCTCGGTGGTGCAGCGCCGCGTCGCACCACGCTCCGCCGGAACGCATCCGGGCCCGTTCCCTCGCCGGAACCGATCGCGCTGCGACGGTGCCGCGGTTGCCGACCCGGCCAACCGCGACGTCAGGAGCTGTGGCGACCGCCTCGACCGTCACGGCCTCGATGTCGAGCTGACGGCTCGGCGCGTCGAACCCGAACCGGCTCCGGTGTGCTGCGGCGAAGGCGAGCCGCATCGTCGCGGTGTCGGAGAGATCGAGCGCGATCGGCTGCTGCGATCCCGCGTACCGGACCATCGCCCGGGCGACGGTCCTCGTCTCCGGGGCCGCGATGCCCTGCGATGCCATCTCCTCGAGGGCGTCTGCCCGCAGCTCCTCGGCGATCCCGCTCGCGACGGCGATCCCCTGCGCATCCAGCGGCCGGTCGACCTGCCGCTCGCGAAGCGCCCGGACGTCCGCAAGGCCCATTCCGTACGCCGACAACACGCCCGCGAACGGATGCACGAGCACCGTCGACATGCCGAGCTCGTCAGCGACCGCGCACGCGTGCTGACCGCCAGCGCCACCGAAGCAGTGCAGCGCGTAGGCGGTGACGTCGTGCCCCCGCATCACGGAGATCTTCTTGATCGCGTTGGCCATGTTCGCGACCGCGATCGTGAGGAGCCCCTCGGCGATCTGGACACCCGAGCGGTCGTCGTCGGTCGCCGCCCGCATCTTGCCAGCCCACGTGTCGAAGCGCTGCGCGACGATCTCCGCGTCCAGCGACGCGTCACCCTGCGGGCCGAAGATCGACGGGAAGTGCTCCGGCCGGATCCGGCCGAGCAGAACGTTGGCGTCCGTCACGGTCAACGGGCCACCACCTCGGTAGCACGCGGGTCCCGGATCCGCGCCGGCGGAGTCCGGGCCGACGCGGAAGCGGGCGCCGTCGAAATGGAGGATCGATCCTCCACCGGCGGCGACCGTGTGCACGTGCAGCATCGGGGCGCGCACGCGCACGCCCGCCACCTCCGTCTCGAAGGTTCGTTCCAGCTCCCCGTCGAAGTGGGTCACGTCGGTCGACGTTCCGCCCATGTCGAAGCCGATGAGGTGCTCGAACCCCGCCTGCCTCCCCGCCTCGACCATCCCGACGACGCCGCCAGCCGGGCCCGACAGGATCGCGTCCTTGCCCTGGAACAACCGCGCGTCCGTGAGCCCGCCGCTGGACTGCATGAACTCGAGCCGCGTCCCCTCCCCGACCGCCGCGACCACGCGGTCGATGTAGCGACGCAGGATCGGCGAGAGGTAGGCGTCGACGACGGTCGTGTCGCCACGCGCGATCAGCTTCGACAGGGGGCTGACCTCGTGGCTCACCGAGACCTGCGTGAACCCGATGTCCCGCGCGATCGCGGCGATGCGTTGCTCGTGCTCGACGAAGCGGTGCCCGTGCAGCAGCGCGACCGCAACCGCTCGTATGCCGTCGTCGTACGCGGCTGCGAGATCTCGGCGAGCCGCATCCTCGTCCACGGCCGTGACGACCGCCCCGTCGGCCCCCATGCGTTCGGAGATCTCGACGACACGTTCGTGCAGGAGATCCGGGAGCACGATGTCGAGATCGAAGAGCCGCGGACGGTTCTGGAAGCCGATGCGCAGCAGGTCGCCGAGCCCGGCGGTGATGGCGAGGACCGTCCGGTCACCCCGGCGTTCGAGCAGCGCGTTCGTCGCGACCGTCGTCCCCATGCGGATGGAGCGGATCAGGTCGGTCGGCAGAACGGCGTCGACCTCGAGGTCGAGCAGCGCGCGGATCCCGGCAACGGCCGCGTCGTCGTAGCGATCAGGAGCATCGCTCAGCAGCTTGTGGGTGTGCAGCGTCCCCTCGGGCGCGCGCCCGACGAGGTCGGTGAACGTCCCGCCACGGTCGATCCAGAAATCCCACATGCGCTGCTCCTTGTGCGAAGCGTAGGAACCTCGCTCACCGATGTATCGGTGGGCCGGCTGCTCGCTCTGACCTCCCAGAGGCCGCGACACGCGCAGCCCGATCTCGGAGGTTCGCCATCATGTCCCGTCAGCTTCTCTCCCTCGCTCGCCGCTCCATCGTCCCGGCGGTCATCGGCGCCGCGCTGCTCCTGCCATCCGCCGTCCATGCTGACGAGGCGTACGAGATCGTCGTCGTCGCGGAGTCCGGCAACGGTGAGGTCGACGTGATCCAGATCCCTGCCGACATGTGGGAGCGGTTCGGCAGCTGGCTCCCAGAGATCCCGGAGATCATCAAGCCCGCTCCGACACCCGGAGGTGGCGATGACACCCCCGACGAGGAAGACGAGGAGGACGACCCCTGCGAGGAGATCGGCAAGCGCATCCAGCAGCAAGCGCAGCAGGTGAACGACTTCGCCATGGCCTGGGGTGGCGACGGCCAGACCGCGATGTTCGCCAACGGACAGACGACCACCGTGACGAAGGACGACCCGAGCTTCTCCCAGAGCCGAAAGCGTGGAACCCACGACCTCAACATGATGCTGGGGCGGCTCGACCAGCTCCTCACGCGTCAGGACGACCTCGGTTGCTGAAGCCCTGAGCTCTCGAACGACCGCTCGGCAGATGCGTCCCTGAGGTCACGCTCCATCGTCGATGGCTGACAGGTCGTCGGGCACGTCGACCGCGGAAGCGCGCAGGACATCGAGCGACACGATCGACAGGACCGCTTCGTTCGTGGCTGCGAGCACGACGGGCGCGGCGGCCCCGTCGTTGTGGGCGCGCAGCCAGTTCGGTGCGGTGACACACCACCGGTCCCCTGGGCTCAGGCCCGGGAAGCCGTACTCGGGGCGAGGGGTCGACAGGTCGTTGCCGATCGCCTTCTGATGGGCGAGGAACTCGGTGCTCATCACCGCGCAGATCGTGTGGCTGCCGAAGTCGCCGGGTCCGGTCCGGCACGACCCGTCACGGAACCAACCAGTCATCGGGTCGATGCTGCAGCCCTCCAGCGGACCTCCCAGGACGTTGTGTTCAGCGATGGACTCGACCGTTCTCGGGGGTGCGGCGACCGTAGAGCGTCACGCGCCTCCGCACTGGCCGATGCTGGCTCGGGTCAGCCGCTGATGACCTCGTCGATCGCGTCGGTGAGCTGCCGTCGTCGGTGCATCACCTCGTCGATCAGGGAGGAGCGAGCCCGCAGCCCGTTGACCCCCTGCCACGCGCGGACGGTCCGCACGAGCGTCTCGAGCATCCGCACGGCGAGGAGCCCGAGCAACGGTGCCATGACCAGCACGGTCAGCGTCGGGAGCGTGCCGCTGAAGGGGTCCAGCAACACCACGATCGTCCACATCAGCGGGAAGACGACGAGCGCCACTGAGAGCCGGACCGATCCCTTCGTCGTCGGCCGCGCAATCCAGTGCCCAGCGAGTCGTGTCAGGACGTACGGGATGATGTTCCAGACCAGACCGGCGAGCACGGGGACTGCGAGCACGACGAGCGCGAGCGTGCGCAAGATCGTCTGGCGCATCAGCTGCCGTGGACCGAAGCCGGGGACGAGGAGATGATCACGCAGGCCCAGCAGGTCGAGGTCGAGCTGATAGCGACCGAGCGCGTTGATCACCTCGTCGCGTTGCTCCGCCGAGCCGCGCGCGAGCTTCCGCGCGATCGCCTCCCGCGCGCCGAGCCGGACGTAGGTGTCGCCGGGCGTGCGGTCGGTCCGGACCGCGATCTCGCCAGCACGCCCGAGCGCGCGAGCCTGAGGTGCATCGGCGTAGTCGGGCGCGACGGCCCGCATGCCCCGCCCGATCTCGGCGGTGAGCTGCTGAACCGCTGCACGAGAAGCCGTGTCGGCGTCACCGCCTGCTGCTCCGAGACGGTCGACGAACGCCCTGACCTCGATCGGTCGACCCACCTGAGCCATGACCCGTGACCGCAGGACCAGCTTGTCGTCGAACGTCAGGCCGACAGGGACGATGACCAGGTCAGGGGCCCCGGCCTCCACCGCTCCGAGCGCGATCCGCGCGGCGCCCGTGCGGACGGCCTGGACGGACGGAACGTCGTGCGTGGTGCCCTCCGGGAAGATCCCGACGATGTCACCCGCCGCGAGGACGTCGTGACACCGCTCGAACATGCTCACGTTGTCACGGACATCACCATCCCCCGGCCTGTGGATGGGGATCATCCCCGCCAGCGCGCAGAGCGGAGCGAGCCCTCGGATCTTCCAGAGCGACGACTTCGCGAGGAAGCGCGGGAGCCGATCGAAGACCTTGACCAGCACCACGGGGTCGATGAAGCCGTTGAAGTGGTTGGACACGATCAGGATGGGTCGGCCAGACGGGATGCGTTCGCGGCCGACGATGTCCACGTCGCGGAAGAACGCGCCCAACGTCACGAAGACGAGCCCGCGCAGGAGCTGGTCGATGACGCGGCGGGCCATGGAGCGGGGGTGACCCGAACGTGTCGGGGCGACGGGCGCGGTCACAGGACCAACCCGTCGGCAACCAGCTTCAACGATTCCGCGACGACGTCCCCTGCCTCGATCACGCCCCATGGACCCGCGATTGACTCCACGGACAAGACCGCGAGCAGCCCGATCGTCAGGCGGATCATGCCGCGAGCTCGTCGATCCATTCGGTCCAGGAGTCCTTCCAGAGGTCGACGTCTTCGGCCGACGCCAGCTTCGCAGCACAAAGATCCGCATGCAGCACCTCGGCCCGCGTCCCCGTCATCGTAGGAACCGATGAGGAGGCGCGGGCCGTGAGGTTCAGAGGTTGTACGGAGTCAGGTCAGGCGGCTGCGGTGCGGCCCTCGAGGGCGTCGGGCTGGCTCAGCTTGTCGCGCATGGACTTGCCGACGACCTTGCCGAGAAGCCAGAAGCCAGGCGTTCCGAGCACGTCGAGGAAGTCGGGGAGCTTGGTGTCGAGCTTCGCCTTGTAGGTGACCCGGGTGCCACCATCCGGGAGCTCGGAGAACTCGATCACGTCGTCGGAGGTGAACCGTGGCGTGGTGCCGACGAGCCGCACCCGGGTCGGGCGCTCGAACTCGGTGATCAGGTACGGGATCTTCAGCTCGACCGGGCCCCACTTCGTGGCGACCTCGAACTTGGAGCCGATGCCGAGGGCACCGTCGTCCAGGCGGCGTGACTCGTCGAACGACGGGTCCCACTCGGAGAGGTTGCCGAAGTCCGCGATGTAGGCGAAGGTCTGCTCGATCGGCGTGGCGACGTCGATGATCTCGGTGATGCTGGCGCTCATGGGACGTGCTTTCCGTTGTTGCCTGGAAGTGTGGTGCCCAGAGCATGCCCACGCACGATGGGTCTCAACCGGCACCATCCGCCGGATGGCCACCACCGGAGGGTGATCTAGGCTCCCCCACCCGCGGCACGAACGACGAGGACTCACAACATGCAGCTCCAGGACCGTGTCGCCGTCGTCACCGGCGCTGGGAGCGGGATCGGGCAGGCGACCGCCGTCCACCTCGCACGCAGCGGGTGTCGGGTCGCGCTGGTCGACGTCGCCGCTGATCGGCTCACGGAGACCGCGGGGCTCGTCGGCCCGACCGCGAGCGTCCACGTCGCGGACGTCGCGGACGGCGACCGGATGGCGCTGCTCCCCGATGAGGTCCTCGCCGCGCACGGCGCCGTCCACATCCTCGTCAACAACGCCGGCGTGACCGCAGCGGGACAGTTCGAGGACGACGACCTCGACCTCGTGCGCTGGGTGATGGACGTCAACGTCTGGGGCGTCGTGCACGGCTGCCACGCGTTCCTGCCCGTGCTCCGCGCCCAGGACGCAGCGCACATCGTGAACCTGTCGAGCATGGTCGCGTTCGTCGGGATGCCCGGCAGCGCCGCCTACTCGATGTCGAAGGGCGCGATCCGCTCCTTCACCGAGGCGCTGCGCGGCGAGCTCATCAACTCGAACGTCGGCGTGACCTCGGTGCACCCCGGATCGATCCGCACCAACATCATGCGCGACTCACGCGGGGCCGGATCCGCGACGCTCGCCAAGCTCGGGACCTCGCGCGCAGCCGGCGCGATGCTCCGTTCGCCCGACGCGGTCGCACGCGGGATCGTCCGCGGGATCGAGCGCGACAAGGCCCGCGTCGTCGTCGGCCCGGACGCCCGGATCCTGGACGTCGTCACGCGGATCGTCCCGGGACGCAGCGGATTGATCGGCCGGGTCACCGGGAACGCCAAACGGCGTTGACGCAGCGCCGCCGACGTGACCGGAACCCCGCTGGATCAGCCCGGCTTGCGCGCCACGATCAGATGGTTGAGCGTGAGCAGATCCTGCTGCTCGGCCTCGATGTATGACCCGCAGTTCGTGTTCATGCGGATCAGCATCTCGTCGATCCGACGCGGGATGAGGCGCGCCGAGGCGAGCTTGCCGGCGAGGCCGTTGAAGCGGTCGTAGAGGGCGCGCTCCTTGATGATCATGTCGACGGCGCTGCGGCCCTCGGAGCGCAGGATCTCGAAGCCCGCCGCGGTGAACGCGTCCTCCCAGTACTTCGCGTGCCAGAAGCCGCCGAAGACGGTGAGCTCACGGGTGTGCTGGATGAGCTCGCGGTGCTTCGGGTTGCTGGAGTCGTAGGCGTCCATCGTCGCGACGTCGTTGGTGACCATTCGCGTGCCGGGCTTCATCACCCGGAAGGCTTCCTTGAGCGTGGCGGTGAGGTCCGTCGCGTAGGTGAGCGCCTGAACGTTGTAGACCCCGTCGAACATCTCGTCGCGGAAGGGCAACGGCTCGTTGAAGTCGCCGAGCTGGAAGCGCAGGCGGGCCGGGTCGGCGCCCTTGTTGGCCTTCTCGATCTGCGAGGCCTCGATGTTGACGCCGTGCACGATGCAGCGCGTCTTGGCGCCGATGCTGCGAGCGATCGCTCCACAGCCGCAGCCGAGGTCGAGCAGCGTCGAGTCAGGCGCGACGTCGAGCTCGTGTGCGATCTCGATCTCGGTCAGCTCCTGGTTCTCCTTGACCGACCTGGAGAGATCAAGCGTCGGCGGGAGATACATCTTCTCGACCGAGCCGAGCGTGCACATCAGGTGCAGGAACTTGTAGAGGGTCTGGAGCTCCTCGCTGCTCCCCTGCTGATATCCCCGCATCGGAACGCCGGCCTGGTGGTCCGCGAGCGTGTTCTCGGGGCGGTCGGAGAACAGGACGTCGTAGGTCTCCATGTAGTCCGCGGCATCGCCGCTCCCGGTCAGCGCCAGCTTCCCGAGCGCCTCCGCCTTCGACTTGACGGTGGACATCGTGGCCATGGTGCTCAAGCAGATACTCCCGGTATGAATGTTGGGCAACCGTATCCCGGCGACCGGCGATCGCCGGCTGTTGTTCACGCAGGAGGGCGCACCCCGCCCGGCCATCACCGCGGGGCGCTCACCCGCCGACATCGCACGTCGCCGGCATCAACGTCATCCTGCTGACCTGGATCGTCATGCCACGCCTGACCTCCGCGCTGAGCTCCTGGCTCAGCCCGTCCCCCCGAGGCCCCGCTGAAGCACATCGAGGTCCGCCGTAGGCTCCGAGGACCCGAACGAGGAGCGATCCGTGCGTGACGTCCACCATCTCGGCATCGGCACGACGAAGGTCGCGACGCCGGCGATCGATGCCGCGACCGTCGCGCTCGTCCGGGACGGGGCGGACGGCATCGAGACGCTCATGCTGCGCAAGAACTCGAAGGTCGCCTTCGGAGGCATGTGGGTCTTCCCGGGCGGCCGCGTCGACGACGAGGACCGCGCAGCGCCGCTCGGCGATGACGAGCTCGGCGCGCACCGCGCCGCCGCGATCCGCGAGGCCGAGGAGGAAGCCGACGTCGTGCTGCCACGCGACCCCGAAGGCATCGTGCCGCTCTCGTTCTGGATGCCACCGCCGATCGAGGTGAAGAGGTTCGCCACGTGGTTCTTCGTCGCGCGCAACCCGTCGGGGCCGGCCGGTGACGTGATGATCGACGACGGTGAGATCCACGAGTCCCAGTGGGCGCGCCCCGCGGACCTGATCGCCCGGCGCGACGCCGGCGAGGTCCAGCTCGTCCCACCGACGTGGGTGACGCTGCACGAGTTCGCCTCCCACGAGACCGTTGATGCGCTCCTCGCCCATGTCGCCGCAGAGGAGTCCCCGCAGTTCATCACCCGAGCTGATCTGCGGGGCGAGATCCTCGTCACGCTCTGGCCGGGTGACGCGGGTTACGAGACGAGCGACGCCAGGATCGAGGGCGCCCGCAACCGGCTCACGCTGTCGGACGCGGCGTGGACGTACGAGCGAACGATCTGATCAGCACAGGCTGATCAGGCCGTGACGTCATCCCGTCGACGGCCAGCACGGCGAGTGCCACGAGCGCAAGGCGGCTCCAAGACACGTCGAGACGCGGAGCAACCGGACGTACCGAGGACCCTCTCCACGCAGCGATCCGTGCGTCGAGCGTAGACCGGCACGTGCCTGTGAGGGATGAGCGCCTCGGATGTGTTTCCCTCGCAGCATGACGAGCGGACTGACCTTGACCACCCACCAGCTGGCCCTCCTGATCCGGCCTGCAGCCAACGGCGTCTACCGCGCCCAGCTGCCCGAGCTCGCGCGCGCCGAGCTGACCGCGGTCCACCATCTCCTCACCGGCACCGCGCCCATCAGCGTCTCGCTGCGGACCGAGGGACGCGCCGAGTTCCTCGACGTTGAGCTCTCCGACGAGGCGATGTCGGGCGCATTCGGGATGGCGCTCGACAACCTCTCGTTCGTGCACTGCGTCTTCGAGGTGTCCGGCGAGGAGGGCACGAAGCGTCCCCACACGCCCCGCGACATGCAGCTCCTCGACCAGTTCCCCTCAGACCTCATCTCCATCCAGCGATACGCCGGCAAGACCAACGAGATGTGGACGCACCTCGGCGTCGTGCTCGCGGCCAGCGCGGCCCGGCGACTGAGCGGTGGGATCTGGAACGGGTCGGCGCCGGTCAAGATGTTCGACCCGATGGCGGGGCGCGGCACGACGATCAACCGGGCCCTGATGTTCGGGTGGGACTGCGCGGGCATCGAGCTCGACAAGACGTCGTTCGACGACTGGGCGACGTTCAGCAAGCACTACCTGCGCGAGCACCGCGTGAAGCATCAGCACAACCGCATCCGCTTGAAGCCCCAGGGCGAGCGCGTCACCGTCACGGTCTCGAGCGGGGCGGAGAAGGCCGAGCTGCCGCGCGCGATCAACATCGACCTCGTGCAGGGCAAGCTCGCGGATGCCCGGAAGTACTTCTCGAAGAACAGCTTCGACGCCGTCTTCGCCGACCTCCCGTACGGCGTCCAGCACACCGGGACGAGCGGGAAGTCGGGCGCCCCCGACATCGAGGGTCTCGTCGCGGAGACGCTCAGCTCGATCACGGGCGTCGTCCGCGCCGGGGGCGGCGTGGCGTTCTCGTGGAACACCCACAACCTCGGCCGAAACCGGATGCAGGCCATGCTGACCGACGCCGGGCTCGAGGTCGTCGAGGCGGACGAGCTCGGCGAGATCTCGTTCACCCACATCGTGGACCGCAGCATCCGCCGCGACATCGTGATCGCGCGTCTGCCCTGACGACAACGGTCAGTCGACGTCGCTCACCGGGGCCCGTCCAGCTCGCAGCTCGGTGAGCAGCGCGTCGAGGTTCCGCGACGCGTTCGTCACCAGATGTTGGGACTCCTGCTGTACCGCAGCGAGACGACGCTCGACGGCCGCGCGCACGTCATCGGAGACGTCGAGGTCGTCTGTGAGCGCTCGCGCCTCGACGAGACGTTCCTGGACGAGCTCGTAGAGCCCTCGTGCGGTGTCCCTGGTTCCCATGGCCGCAGGATGCCACAGGGGCCGGCAGCCCGCTCAGCCACCGATGACCGGCACACCCGTCGCGACGAGGGATTCGCGGACCTCGGCCGCGTCTCCAGCGACCGCGATGACCACGTCGTCCAGGTCGAGCCGGGTGCGCCACGCCGCGTTCGCCTGCTCCGTCGTGACGGCCTTCAGGTTCGCGAGCATCACATCGCGCTCGTCGTCCGGCAGCCCGTGGGATGCACGGTTGACGAGGGCCCCGGCCACCGCGCCAGCACCGTCGTAGGCGACCGCGAACTTGCTGACCGCGTTGTCGCGCGCCTGCTCGACCTCCGCGTCGGTCAGGGGTGCGTCGAGGACGGACGCTCGCAGCAGCGCAAGCGTCTCGGTGATCGTGCCGGCCGTGACCTCGTTGCGGACCTGCGTGGAGAAGAGGAACATCCCACCGTCTCGGTGGCGCTGGAACGACCCGCTCGCCCCGTAGGTCCAGCCCAGCTCCTCGCGGAGCTTCTGGTTCAGCCGGGCTCCGAAGGCCGCGACGACGACGGCCTGCGCGACGTGCAGCGGGGCAGCGTCCGCGATGGCGTAGGCGGGGCCCGGGGCGATCAGGTTGATGACCGACTGCACGGCACCGGGCATGTCCGCAAGGACGATGCGGACCCCGCCGCCCGTTGGCTGCGGTTCCGCGATCCCTGCCGGAACGCCACGCGCGTCGGTCACGGAGAACGCAGCGGCAACTGTCTCGAGCTCGACGCCATCCAGGTCACCGGCCAGCACGATCGTGAGCTCAGATCGAGCCCAGCGATCCGCGTGGAAGTCGCGGATCGTGCCGGCATCGAGCGCTCCCAGCGTCTCGATCGTTCCACCCGCCGCGACGGACCACCGGTTGCCACCCTCGAAGAACCCACGTCGGGCTGATCGACCGCAGACGTGGGCCGCGTTCGCCTCGGCAGCGGCCAGCCCGTCGAGCGCCTGCTGCCGGACGTCCGCGAGCTCGGTCGGGTCGAGCGTGGGGCGTCGTACGACGTCGGCCACCAGGGCTGCGGCGTCAGCGAGCAACCCGGCTGGCGTCGACAACGAGAAGGTCGCATGGTCGAACCCAGACGCGCCCGTCGGCGAAGCGCCAACGGACTCGAACGCGATGGCGAGCGCGTCCTCGTCGAGACCGCGCGCTCCCTTGAGAAGGGCGGAGGCGGTCAGCCCGGCGACGCCCCAGCGTCCCGCAGGCTCCGCGCTGGCTCCGGCATCGGCCACCACGTGGAGGGCGACCATCGGGCGTCCCGGGAGGTGGGCTGCCAGCAGGGTCACACCGTCCGTGACGATCCTCGTGATCGCGGGGAACGTCCATGGCGGGCTGGCGTTCGGAGAAGGGCGCGTGGTGATGAGCGTGTTCATGCGTCCGCCTCTGCACCGGAGCGGGCGGGGACGTAGGAGAGCACCACGTTCCCGTCGAAGGACAGGCACTCGGCAGCGACGCGGGCCACGTCGTCCGAGGTCACGGCGAGCACCCCGTCGAGCTCACGGTTCACGTGCTCCGCCACCCCGGTCTTCGTGGTGACCCTGCCGATCTCGTCCGCTCGGCCAGCGACCGATCCCAGCGAGCTCATCCAGTGCGAGGCCTCGAGCGCGCGCGCCCGGACGAGCTCGGCCTCGGTGGGCGGCTCCGCCACGATGCGGTCGAACTCCGCCGCCATCCTGGCGATCACCCGCTCGGGTTCGACGCCGGGCCGACACTGCAGCTGTCCGGCTGCGATCGATGACCCGAGGTCCCAGCTCATCGCCCCGACCATCCCCTCCGACGGCATCACGAGCTGCTCGTCGCGCGTCAGCACCTTGGCGAGACGGGACCCACGGCCTGCCCCCATGACCGAGAGCGCGAGCTGCACGGCGGCATGGTCGGCGTGGCCGTACCCGGGGATCCGCCACCCGATCCCGATCACCGGCGCCTGGACCCGATCCTCGATCACACGACGGAACGGAGTGTCCAGCTGCCACCGTTCGACGGACGCGGACGGCGTCGCCGGCGGGGGCGCGATCGGCTGGATGCCGCCGAAGAAGTGCCGGACCCGGTCGAGCACGACCTCGGGAGCGAGCCGCGAGATCACGGTCAGCACGGCCGTGTTGGGGCCGTAGTACATCGCGTGGAACGACCGCACGTACGCAAGGTCCGAGGCGTCCAGGTGCTCCATCGAGCCGATCGGCGCGTGCGCGTACGGATGACCCACCGGGAAGAGCCCGGCGAGCAGGTCGATGAAGAAGGATCCCGCTGGCTGGTTGTCGTTGCGTTGCCGCTTCTCCTCCTTGACGACCTCGATCTGGTTGTCGAGGTTCTCCTGGCTGACGTCGAGGGAGCCCATCCGGTCCGCCTCGAGCCACAGCGCGAGGTCGAGATGCTCGACGGGAACCGACTCGAAGTAGTTCGTCCGGTCGACCGATGTCGTGGCGTTCAGCGCCGCGCCCACCTTCTCCAGGAACGCGAAGTGCTCGTTCGGCGCGACGTTGGCCGAGCCCTGGAACATCATGTGCTCGAACAGGTGCGCGAAGCCGGTCCGGTGCTGCTCCTCGTCCCGGGAGCCGACGCCGTACCACAGGTTGACCGCGGCGAGAACCGTCGACGGATCCTGCTGGACGACCACCGTGAGGCCGTTGTCCAGCGTCGTCTGGACGAGCTCCAGCTGCGGGGGGCTGAGCGGATCGCGGGTGGTGGGCGGCATCTCAGACGTCCAGGCCGATTGCGGCGACGGGCTTGGACATCGACATCTGTGGCGGGGCGGCCATGAGCGGGCCGAACTTCGCCATGGCGGCCTGCATCTCAGGCGACTGACCATGCCCCTGCATCGACGACGCGTCGGCCATCAACGCGAAGAAGTGAAACGTGTCGTCGTCGCCACGGTGGTAGGAGTAGACCTCGACCCCGGGCTCGTTCCTCGCGGCCTCGACCATCTCGGCGAGGACGGCAGCCATCTCGTCACCCTTGCCGGGCTGACAGGAGATCGTGCCGGTCATCGTCAGCTTGCCCATGGTGGCTCCGTCGGTCCGGGCCACGCCTGCGGCGACCTCGACGATCGAAGGTAGGGCGAACGCGTCAGGCCTTCTTGACGTACATCGCCTTGATCATGATGAGCTGCCCGTCGACCTTGCAGTCGAGCTCGTGGTCACCCTCGGCCAGCCGGATGTTGGTGACCTTCGTGCCGACCTTCAGGGGCGAGCCACCCTTGACCTTCAGCCCCTTGATCAGGGTCACCGAGTCGCCCTCGACGAGAACGTTGCCGTTGGCGTCGGTGACGACGCGCTCGGCGGCCCACTCGTGGCCGCAGGTGATGCACTCATGGTGGCCGTCCCCCTCGAGGAGGTCGGCCATGGTGCAGACGGGGCAGGTCAGGTCATCGTTCATGGGCGCGACCCTACTCCTAGCATCGCCGTGGAACAGACCCGGACCGGGAGGGCGCGCCGTGAGCTTCGAGGACATCGACCAGACGATCGCCGGGACCCACCTGCTGAAGAACGTCCAGCACCACCACATCACGCTCAGCGCGATGGCGGACCAGAAGGCGAACATCATGCTCGCCTCGACCTCCATCCTGCTCAGCTTCGCGTTCTCCAACCTGGATCGCGACCACCTGTACTGGGGGTTCCTGGTCCTCAGCATCGCCTCGCTGATCTCGCTCGTGCTCGCGCTCCTTGCCGTGAGCCCGACCTTCGGGGCTTCGTCGACGCGGAAGATCGAGCACCCCAACGCGTTGTTCTTCGGCCACTTCGCGAACCTCCCCGTCGAGGACTACCTCGACGAGATGAAGATCGTGCTCTCCAGCGACGCCCACATGTACGAGGCCCAGATCCGCGACATCCACGATCTCGGCGTGAGCATCAAGACCCACAAGTACCGCTGGCTCAACCTCAGCTACCGGATCTTCCTGGTCGGCATCGTGACGGCTTCCCTGACGATGGCGGTCGAGACCGTCCTCACCTGATCAGCGCGGCCCGGAGCTGAGTCGACGATCAGCCGCCGTCCTGCATCAGCGCCTCGACCGCGTCCATGACGGCCCGGGCGATCGCGACGATCCCGCCGGCAACCGCGACCTCGTCGATCTCCTCGCGATGCTGGGCGATCCAGTCCCGGGTCGCCACGCTGAGATCGAGGTGGTCCGGATGCACGAGCACGAGCACGCCGCCTGCCGCGGCCGCCGCGGGCCCAGCGCTCAGCGCGTCGGGGAAGGCTCCCCCGCTCGCGAGGAACACGGGAGCTCGACCCGCTGAGAAGGTCTGCGCTTCTTCCGCGAGCGCGACCGAAGTCGCGTAGCGATCCTCACCGGCGATCCGTCGGACCGAGTGCTCCTTCGCGAGGGCCTCAGCGACTCCGGCCGAGACGACCGACTCGCCACCGACGATGATGATCTCACCGTCGGCTCCGAGGATCCGGAGCGCCGCGGAGCGGGTGCTCGCAGGGACCGTGTCGGAGCGGACCAGCAGCACGGGCGCCCGACCACGTGCCCCGAACGTCGCGGCCGACAGCGCGTCAGGCAGGAAGATCCCG
>CBDTYW010000012.1:0-29074 GCA_965364735.1 uncultured Nitriliruptoria bacterium | reverse complement strand
TCGCGTTCGCGATCGGCACCCACCTGCGCGCAGTCGGCTCGCTCGCCGCAGGCGGACGCGGGGTCGCCGCGGGGCTCGACCTCGAGGGCCCGATCCCGGGCTCCAGCCTCGAGCCCACCGACCGGACCGCGGAGGTCGCGGTCACGATCGACTCCGCCACCGCGCGCGACCTCGACGACGCCCTGATCGCGTCATGGGACGGTGCTGCCGACTCGTCGGTCGACGTGCGGATCTGCATCGCCGACCCGGCCGGCTTCGTCGGGCTCGGCTCCCCTGCCGACCAGGCCGCCCGCGTCATGGCGACCTCGGCGTACTTCATCGTCGGGGCGAACGCCCCGATGCTCGACCCGGCCCTGTCCGAGGACCGCGTCAGCCTGCTGCCCGGCCAGGACCGTCAGGCGATCGCGGTCTCCGGGACCATCGGCGTCGACGGGCACCTCACAGGCGCGGAGCTCGAGCTGGTCACCATCCGCTCTGACGCGAAGCTCACCTACCCGTCAGTCGAGCTCTGGCTCGACGGGGACGACTCCGGGCTGCGCGACGAGGCCGGCGATCAGGCCGACGCCGTCATGGCGACGATGACCGCGCTCGGCGAGGCCGCCCGCCGTCTCGGTTCCGCGCGCGACGCCCGACCGACCTTCGAGCACCTGTTCTCCGACGCAGAGCTCGAGCCCGGCGTCGACGAGAACGGCCGGCTGTCGATGGTCGAGGCCGAACCGCACGAGCGGGCCTCGATGATCGTCGAGCGGTTCATGGTCGCCGCGAACGAGCAGGTCGCCGCGTGGCTGATCGGCAAGGGCGTCCCGTCGCTCTACCGCGCCCACTCCGGCATCGACCCCGATCGCATCCCGAAGCTCCGTGCTGCAGCCGAGCTCGCCGGTGCTGAGCTGCCGGCGTTGACGATCACCGACGGCCAGACCATCGACCGCGACGAGCTGGCACGCCAGATCATCAGCGAGGCCGAGCGCCTCGAGGCCGTGGACCCGCGTGGGCGGGCGATGCTCGTCGGCGCCGCCACCGGATCGACGGCGCGCGCCTCCTACGAGCCCGACCCGGCGGCTCACTCCGGCCTCGGGGCTGCCGCGTACTGCCACTTCACCTCGCCGATCCGTCGCTACGCAGACCTTGTCGTTCACCGTCAGGTCCGGGCGGCGCTTGCCGGCGAGACCCCGGCCTACGACATCGCCGCCCTGCGTCCGCTCGCGGTCTGGCTGGACGCCCGAGCCGGCTCCGCCTCCTACGCGCAGGCGCTGGAGCGCAACGGTCTCTGGGCGCGGATCCTGAAGAAGGGGCTGCTGAGCGACCCGGAGCCGGCGACCGTCACCGGGATCACCGTCGCGGGTCTGCGCATCCGGCTCGGCCGCATCGGGCTCGGCGGGTTCGTCCAGGCCGAGGAGGCGCTGGGGCTGGAGCGCGGCGAGCGTGGCCGGCTCACGATGGACGAGCATGGCCTCGAAGCCCACAACGGCCCGTGGCGCGTCGGCTCGGTCATCGAGGTCCTCGCCAAGGGCCTTGACCAGACCGGCCAGGCACGGTTCGTGCTGCCCAAGAAGGACTGACCACCCCGCTGCTCACCCGTGCCGCTGCGGAGGCGGGCTCGGCCGGTGATCGGACACGTCGTGGTCCGCCGGCGGAGCCAGCGGTTCGGCCTTGCGTGCTGCGAGCTCGATCTCCCACGGCAGCGGCCACGGGTTCGCGGTGCACGCGCCGAGCTCCGTCGACTGCTGGCCCATGACCGGCATCGGGAAGCCCTCGGCCGGACACTGCGGACGCGGGTGATGCAGGTGGATGAGGTGGCCGACCTCGTGGTTGATCAGCATCGTCCGGTAGTCCGCGAGGCTTGACGTCCAGGTCTCGGTCGCGGTGCGCCAACGATCAGCGTTGATCGCCACCACCGGCCCGTTCTGACACGAGAACCTGGCGTACGTGTCGTACGGAAGGCAGCGACGGTCGACCTCGTCGCCCTCCCCGATGACGATCGTGTACGGGGCGCCGTCGCCGCCCTGGATGAACGCGAACCCGGCCTGCTGCCAGCCGCGCGGGTCGGTCAGGATCCGGTCGACGTCGTCCGCGAACGCCGCGGTGTCGACGCCGGTCGTGGCGATCTCCACGCGGTACTCGACGACCGTCACCGTGGACTCGGGCTCGGCGGTCGGCTCCGGCTCGGCGGTCCCGCTGGGAGTGCTGTTCGGCGTCGGCGTCTCCGCGGGCGTCGTCGGGGTCTCGGCCGCCTCCTTCGTCACGACCTCGTCGGGAAGCGACGACGGGTCGTCCGTCGGGGTCGCAGTCGGAGCGGCGCCGGCCTCGGTCGGCGTGGCGGAGGTGTCGGGCAACGTGACGCCGCCGCACGCCCCCAGGACGAGCGCGACCACGGCGACGCCCAGCCTCATCGATCCGACGCGCCTCACCCTGACTCCTTCGGCGTGGACAGCCGACAGCAGCGAACCACCTCGCCCGCCGAGCGACGTCGAAACCTGCACCACGCCGGTTTCGGCATCGCTCGGCGATTGGTCGGTTGGTTGGTCGGTTGGTTGGTCGGTTGGTCGGTTGGTTGGTCAGTTGGTTGGTCGGTTGGTTGGGCGGTTGGTCGGGAGGTTGGTTGGTCGGTTGGTTGGGGGCGCGGGCAGGGAACGGCTCGGGACCGCGGGGCGTTCGCTGTTGGGAGCGGGAGGGTCGGTGTGCGACGCGGGCGTCGTCTCAGGGCGTGGGCTGCGGCGTGCGCCATCCTGGTCGGGGCATGTGCCGGGCCCTCGGATGGGGTGATCGCCCCGCCGACGCCGGACGTTGGTGCACGCGTGTTCGACGCACCGAGGCCCGACGTGCCCGACGGCCCGTTGGCGGCGGACGTCGCGGCAGACCTTGACGCGCTCGTCGGCAACGTTGACGTCGTGGACGTCGAAGCCCTCGAACGCCTCGGCCGTGGCGAGGATCCGAGGGTGCTCTGGGAGATCGCCGACGTCCTGCGCTTCTACCCGGGCGGGACTGAAGGGATCGTCGGGACGGCTGCGGCGTCAGCGCTGAGCGGCCTGGATCTCCCTGACGACGGCAGGGCCTGGGATGAGCTGACCGATCAGCTCTTGGCCTGGGACCTGCCCGCAGGTGCCGGCCACGCCGAGCGCAAGTCGCGGTGGTACTCCGCGATCGACCCGCGGTGGGGCGTGTTGTTCGGTGCCGGTGCGGAGAAGGTCGACTGGCGCCCGTACTCGTGGGGCGGCGTGCTCATCGACGATCGCGGACCCGGAGACACGCTGCGCTGCACGCGCGGCTGCATCCCGGCGCTCGACGATCCCGCGACGACCGACGCGGCCGGGGGTCGCTGGTACCCCGACGAGCGGATCGTGTTCGGCGTCACGATCGGCGACGTGTCGCGGGCATATCCCAAGAACGTCATGGAAGTCCACGAGATGGTGAACGACACCATCGACGGCCGTCGCCTCGCGCTCTCCTACTGCACGCTCTGCGGGTCCGCGCAGGCCCACCTGACCGACAGGCTGGACGACACGGCCCGCTCGTCGCTCCCCGAGGGCACGATGCCGGTCATGCGGACCTCAGGGCTGCTGGCCCGGTCGAACAAGGTGATGTACGAGCTGCGCACCGGATCGATGTTCGACACGTTCACCGGGGAGGCCCTGACCGGTCCTCTCGCCGTGGCGAGCGTGATCCTGCCGGAGACCACGGTGGTCACCTCGACGTGGGCTGAGTGGCGCACGGCGCATCCGGACACGACGATCATCGCCGAGGACGGCGGTGTCGGACGCGCGTACCCGCTCGACCCGCTCCGCGGCCGTGACGACGACGGACCGATCTTCCCCATCGGAAACGTCGACGCCCGTCTCCCGGTCCAGGAGCAGGTCGTCGGCGTGGTGCTCGCCAACGGCGACACCGTCGCCTTCCGAGCCGAGACAGCACGCCGGACGCTGGCTTCCGGTGATGAGGTCACCGCTGCCGGCGTCACGATCGTCACAGATGCGGGCGGGCTGCGCGCCGTCGACGCCGACGACCTGACCCGATCCCTCCCGTCACATGAGGCGTTCTGGTTCGCATGGAGCCAGTTCCATCCCGGGACTGTCGTCTGGCCACCGAACAGGTGACCAGACGACAGGTGATCACAAGACGGGTGTTCAGACGATGGAGAGAACCTCGTTCAGCGGACGGCGATGGATGTCCGGCACCATGGCATCATCGGCGGGATATCCGACCGGGAGGAGCAGGAACGGCTGCTCGTTGGACGGACGCTCGAGGACCTCGGACAGAAACCCCATCGGTGACGGCGTGTGGGGAAGCGTCGCCAAACCCATGTGATGAACGGCGGTGATGAACATCCCAGCAGCGATCCCACATGACTCTGCCGAGTAGTAGTTGCGCTCGTGCTTGCCATCCGGACCGATCCGATACCGCTCCCGGAACATCACCACGACCCATGGCGCATCGGTGATGTGATGCTTCACCTCGTCGGTCCCCAACGGCGCCAGCGCTTCCTTCCACGCGTCGGTTGCGCGCTCCGCGTAGAACGCTCGCTCCTCGGTCTCTGCGGCTGCCCTGAGCCTCTTCCGAACCGCAGGATCTCCGACGATGACGAAGTGCCATGGCTGCAGGTGAGCGCCCGACGGGGCGGTTGCCGCTGCTTCGACAGCGGCCTCGATGAGGTCCAGCGGCACAGCATCCGAGGAGAACGACCGGACCGACCGGCGCTGCTTGGCTTCCTCGACGAACGTGACCGCTCGTTCATGCATGCTGTCGAGGGCGATCCGCTCGTGACGCAGCAGCCTGAATGGATGACCGTCGATCATCTGGGAATCACTGTGCATGGACTGACCAGACTGGTCACGAGACCCGGGGCGCTCAAGGGGGACTTGTCCGACATCAAGGAGTCCGACGCTAGTCTTCGATGCGGGGAGGCGGACAACCATGGTCACACAACTCGAGCCGACGAGCCGGAAGGCCGAGACGCGGGCACGCTTGCGTGCGGTCGCGCTCCGCCTGTTCCGTGATCGCGGCTACGACGACACGACGATAGAACAGATCGCCGCTGCGGCCGGCGTGACCTCACGGACGTTCTTCCGTCACTACAGCACGAAGGAAGAGGTCCTCTTCCTCGAGTCGGACCGTCTCGAACGTGCCGGGCGACTCCTTGACGCGCGTCCGTCGGATGAGTCGATCTTCGACTCGATGCGCGAGGTCATGCGCGAGTTCGGCCACGTCTACGACGACGACCATGGCCGCTTCGTGCAGCTCCTGGAGATCGCGAGCGCATCGTCGGTTGCCGCGAGCCGGGCTGCGCAGGTCGAGGAGAAGTTCACGACCCTGATCTCGTCGGTGATCCACCAGCGCGGGCCCGACGGACCGCACCATCCCCGCATCATCGCTGCGGCCATCATGGGGGCGATCCGCAGCGCGGTGGAGATCTGGTTCCTCTCGGCCTCACAGGCCGACCCCATGGTCCATCTGGACGAGGCCTTCGCCGTCGTCGAACGCGCGTTCCCTCCGAGCGCGCATCAGGCCGACGCCGGCTGACCACAGGGAACGTGCTGGGCTGTCGGTCGTTGCTCGATCGCACTGTTTTCTCGGCGTCGGCGTGTGCCGATGTTGGGCTCAGTGTCACATTGTGACTATCTTGCATCTCGCCGCGCTGCGGTAGCGCCGTGCACACGCCGAGCGCCGTGACGCCCGCCCCAAGATGCCGACACGACGGTTCGCCGAAGTGCCGGCGCGGCCGGACCGTTCCCCCGCCCCCCGGAAGACGGTTCGGCCGCACTTGGTGGCCTCAACGGCTCGTCCAGTCACGGACGTCCTCGCCGTACCACCGTCCGATCAGGTGGTGGGCGATCGAGGCCGCCGGGGGCACCAAGACCTCACGCTTTGCCATCGCGGCAGAGAGGTCGGCCCTGCTGAGCCATCTGGCCTCGACGATCTCGTCCTCGAGCACGAGCTCGGTGGTCAGCGCGTGCGCTTCCAGCCCGATCATCAGCGACGCCGGAAACGGCCACGGCTGCGATCCGACGTAGGTCACCGCGCCGATCAGAACGCCGGTCTCCTCGGCAACCTCGCGGCGACACGCCTGTTCGATGTCCTCTCCTGGCTCCACGAACCCTGCGAGCGTCGAGAACCACACCGGGTCCCAAGCTGCCTGGCGACCCAGCAGGATCCGGTCGTCCGCGTCGATGACCGCCACGATCACCGCGGGTTCGAGTCGCGGGAAGTGCTCGAGCCCTTCCTCCTGACAGCGCAGCATCCGACCACCTCGCTCGGCTGCCAGGGACGCCCCGCAACGCGGACAGCACCGCGTGCGGGAGTGCCACTGCGCCATGCCCAGCGCGTGCAGCAGCAGCGACGGCTCCGGGTGCGCCATCGCCACGAAGCGCTCGTGGCGCGCCCTGCCGGCCAGCGCTGCGAGCTCGGTGTTCCGCCCTCGGGTCGCGTCGACGGCGAAGCTCGGATGACCGGCCGCATCGTGGCCGACGAAGACCGGAGCGACGACGTCCGTCGGGTCGAGGCCGGGCAGGCCGCCGTGGACCTCGGCCACCCCACCATCGCTCAGCACGATGAAGCGGGCGTCCGCGGAGGAGAGCGCCGCGGCCAACCACGCCGCGTCCTCGAGGTGCCGGTCGCCACGATCGTGCCCCTCGTGATGGGTGAGCCCGGGCAGGGGACGGTGATCGGTCACTGAAAGTCCTGGTCACGCTGTCGGAGGACGGGCCCCACTGGGACGCGGCCGGTGCATCGTGCCGGACCTCGCCCGCGGACACGCCGAAGGAGCACGTCCACGCCACCCGGGCCTCTCTGCACCCGGGTGCGTGACGTGTCGGTCCCGATCCCTAGGATCAGCGGCCACACAAGGGTGGTGCGATGTCGGTCGTCAACGTCAACGGTGTCCACAAGGCCTATGGGGACACGGTGGCGCTCGCTGGGCTCGACCTCCGGGTCGAACGTGGTCAGGTGCTCGGTCTGCTCGGCCCGAACGGCGCCGGGAAGACCACGATCGTCAGCATCCTCTCGACGTTGCTGAAGGCTGACTCCGGAGTCGCGCAGGTGTCCGGCTTCGACGTCCGCACCGATCCCGCGCAGGTTCGCGCCCGCATCGGCCTGACGGGGCAGTACGCAAGTGTCGACGAAGTCCTCACAGGGCGAGAGAACCTGGTCCTCGTCGGTCGATTGGCGCGGCTCACCAAGGCCCACGCGACGCGTCGAGCCACCGAGCTGCTCGCCCGCTTCGGGCTCACCGACGCGGGTGACCGGCCTGCCAGCGGGTACTCAGGCGGCATGCGACGACGTCTCGACCTCGCGGCCAGCCTCGTCAACGATCCCGACGTGCTGTTCCTCGACGAGCCGACGACGGGGCTGGACCCGGCCTCGCGGCTGCGCCTCTGGGAAGTCATCCGCGAGCTCAAGGACGACGGCACGACCGTCCTGCTGACCACCCAGTACCTCGAGGAAGCGGACGCGCTGGCCGAGCGCATCGTCGTCATCGACGGCGGACGGGCCATCGCCGAGGGCACCCCCGACGAGCTGAAGTCCCAGCTCGGCGGCGAGTACGTCGAGGTCGCTCCGCGCGACGCGGACCGCCTCGACGAGGCTGCGCGGCTCGTGGCCGACCTCGGGACGGGCGCCGCGGCCATCGACAGCGAGGCCGGCGTCATCCGCATCCCGGCAGTTGGCGACGGATCGACGCTGCCGGCCGTCGTTCGGGCACTCGACGGCGCGGGCATCGTGATCAAGGACCTCGGCGTCAAGCGTCCGAGCCTCGACGACGTGTTCCTCGAGCTGACCGGCGAGCGGGTGAAGGCCGACACCCCCGCGACAGATCCCACGCCCGAGACCGGCCGGAGGTCCCGCCGATGAGCGCAATGACCACACCCACCACGGCGCCAGCCATCGGCGAGGCACGCCCGACCGGCGAGGGCATCGGGGCCGCGGTCCACGACGCGGTCGTGATGTTCCAACGCAACATGGCCCACTACCTGCGCAACCCCCAGGTGCTCGTGTTCGTCGTCATCCAGCCGATCATGTTCGTGCTGCTGTTCCGCTACGTCTTCGGCGGGGCGATCAACGTCGCCGGCGACGGCGGCGTGCCCGTGGAGGTGCCCGGGAACGCCTACGCGAACTTCTTGATCCCCGGGATCATCGTGCAGACCGTGGCGTTCAACACCGTCGGCGGCGCGATCGCGATCGCCGAGGACCTCAAGGCCGGCGTCATGGACCGTTTCCGATCACTGCCGATGCACGACATCGGGGTCCTCGGCGGACGGATGCTGTCGTCCTCCCTGATCACGCTCGTGACCGTGCTCATCATCATCTTCGTTGGCCTCCTGGTGGGCTTTCGACCACAGGGCTCGCCGCTCGGCTGGCTCGCCGCGCTGGCGCTCCTGATGTACTTCGGCATCGCCTTCTCGTGGATCTCCAACTGGATCGGGTTCACCCTCAAGGAGCCCGAAGCCGTCCAGGGCGCCGGGTTCACGTGGATCTTCCCGCTGACCTTCGGCTCGAGCGTGTTCGTTCCGATCGCCTCGATGCCGGGCTGGCTCCAGGGCTTCGCGAAGGCCAACCCGATCACGCTCGTCAGCGACGCAACCCGGGGCCTGTTCATCGGCGGCCCCGTGACCCATGGCATGGTGTGGTCGCTCGTCTGGCTGTCCGGGATCACCGTCGTGTTCACCACCCTCGCGATCCGCGCGTACCGGAGCCTCTGAGCCACCCCTGAACCAGGACAGGAGCCGTCATGGCTGAGCAGATGAACGCCGTCACGATCGAGATCGCCGGCGGTGTCGCGACCCTCACGATGGACCTCCAGTCCAAGCGCAACGCGCTCGCCCCGGAGATCGTCAACGGCCTCGGTGACGCGTTCGCGGCTGCCACCGACGACCCCTCGGTGCGGGCGATCGTGCTCACCAACGCAGGGAACACCTTCTGCGCCGGCGCAGACCTGCGGGGCGGCTCGGAGGTCGAGCCTCGCTACGACCTCGTTGAGCTGTTCGGGCTGATGCAGGGCGGCCCCAAGCCGGTGGTCGGGCGCATCGCCGGGCACTGCACCGGCGGCGGCGTCGGGCTTGCTGCCGCGTGCGACATCTCCGTCGCGGCGGACGACGTCCAGCTCGGGTTCACCGAGGTCCGGATCGGCGTCGCGCCTGCCATGATCTCGGTCGTCTGCCTGCCGAAGATGCGACGAGCTGACGCGCTGGAGCTGTTCCTCTCCGGGGAGAAGATCTCGTCGACGCGCGCCGTCGAGGTCGGCCTGCTCAACCACGCCGTCCCGCGAGCCGAGCTCGACCGGAAGGTCAAGGAGATCGTGGGCAAGCTCGTCCGCGGTGGCCCCACGGCGTTGGCAGCGTCCAAGGCGCTTGTCTTCGACGTCCCGGACTGGGACCGTGACGACGCGTTCGCCCGTACGTCGAGGATCTCGATGGACCTGTTCACCGCCCCAGAAGCCGCGGAGGGCATGGCGTCGTTCCGTGAGAAGCGCCCCGCCTCCTGGGTTCCGACCGGAGGCGATGCCTCATGACCCGCCCCCTGATCGTCGCCAACTGCTCCGGCTTCTACGGCGATCGGGCGCTCGCCGCGAAGGAGATGGTCGAGGGCGGCCCGATCGACGTGCTCACCGGGGACTGGCTCGCCGAGCTCACGATGCTGATCCTCGCGAAGGACAAGCAGCGCGGCGGCGGCGGGTACGCCAAGACGTTTCTGCGCCAGATGCGCGACGTCCTGCCGACCTGCCTCGAGCGTGGGATCAAGGTCGTCACCAACGCCGGCGGTCTCGACCCCGCGGCGTGCGCTGAAGCCCTGCGCGAGCTCTCGGGCGGCCTGGACGTCAGCATCGCCTGGGTCACCGGCGATGACTGCATGGACCGCATCGAGGAGCTGCGCGCCCACGATGGCCTGCGGCACCTCGACACCGGCGAGGTGCTCGGCGAGCGTGGCGCATTGACCGCCAACGCCTATCTGGGCGGGTTCGGCATCGCGGAGGCGTTGTCGCGCGGCGCCGACGTCGTCATCGCAGGCCGCGTCACCGATGCCGCCGTGATCCTCGGACCGGCGATCTGGCACCACGGCTGGGGACGCGACGACCTGGATGAGATGGCTGGCGCGGTCGCCGCTGGCCACGTCATCGAGTGCGGGCCGCAGGCGACCGGTGGGAACTTCTCCTTCTTCACCGAGATCGCCGACATGACCCGCCCCGGCTTCCCGATCGCCGAGATCGCGTCGGACGGATCCTCGGTCATCACGAAGCACCCGAACACCGGTGGCGCGGTCACGACCGAGACGGTCACGGCACAGCTGCTCTACGAGATCGGGCCCCCGGCCTACCTCAACCCCGACGTCACGTCGCACTTCGACCAGCTCACGTTGACGCAGGAGGCTCCGGACCGCGTCCGCATCAGCGGCGTCGTCGGGAGCGCGCCTCCCGCCACCGCCAAGGTCGGGATCACCGTCTGGGGCGGCTTCCGCTCGACCGTCACGATCCCGTTGGTCGGCCTCGACATCGAGGCGAAGGCTGACGTCGTGCTGGACCAGATCTTCGCCCAGATCCCTGGCGGTCGCGGCGCCTTCCGCGAGGTCGAGACCGAGCTCCAGCGAACCGATCACGTCGATCCGGCCACGAACGAGCACGCGGTCGCGTGGCTGCGCCTCACCGTCCGAGACGACGACGCGGAGCTGGTCGGCAAGGTCCTCCAACGCGCCATGATCGAGTCCACGCTCGGCAGCATCCCGGGGCTGCACGCCGCCGGCGAGGCCACGAGCGCGCAGGCCTACGGATCGTTCTGGCCGACGCTGGTCCCGGCGGAGCTGTTCGCGCAGGACGTGCACGTCGGCGGCGAGATCGTGCGGGTCGCACCCAGTCTCCCGGCTGACGACGCCGCAGCTCCCCCGGACGCGCCCGTGCACCAGGATGGCCCCACACCGGACGGCCCGACCGTCCGCGCCCCGCTGGGCTTGGTCATGGGCGCTCGCTCCGGCGACAAGGGCGGCAACGCGAACCTCGGCGTGTGGGCGCGCACCGACGCAGCGCACGACTGGCTGCGCGGCTTCCTGACGGTCGAGCGTCTTCAGGAGCTGATGCCCGAGACCGGATCGCTCGCGGTGACGCGCCACGAGCTCCCCAACCTGCGTGCGCTCAACTTCGTGATCGTCGGTCTGCTCGGCGAAGGGGTCGCGTCCGGCCCGCGCCAGGATCCTCAGGCCAAGGCGCTCGGCGAGTACCTGCGGGCCAAGGTCGTCGACATCCCTGCGTCCCTGCTCCCCGCGAGCTGACCTCGACCGGGATGCGCGACGACGCAGAGTTGTCGCCGAACCCCGTTGCCGGGCGCGATCGTCGCCGAAACCGGGCCCCGCTCGGGAAGCGCGACGATCCTCGTCTGCCACGGGGATGCGCGGCGAAGCAGGATCGTCGTCGGGGCGTCAGCTGAGCTTGCGCACAGACGGTCCGCCCACCATGTTGATGCCGTTGACGAGAGCGCCGATGGCGACGTCGCCGTCGGTGATGGCGTAGACGTTGCCGTCCTCGCCGACGTGCAGGAACCGGTCGAGGGTTCGCAGGAACGCCCGGTCGTGGGAGACGGCGATGACCGCGCCCTTGAAGCCGTCGAGCGCTGCCTCGAGCGCTTCGCAGGACGCGATGTCAAGGTTGTCGGTCGGCTCATCCAAGAGCAGCAGGTTCACACCGTCGAGCTCGAGCAGCAGGATCTCCAGCCGTGCCTGCTGTCCGCCGGAGAGCGTCTCGTACTCCTGCCTCGCGTTGGCCGCGAGGCCGTACCGCGCCAGCGCCGACATGGCGCGCTGCTCGTTGCCGATCCGTTCCCCGACGACGTCGAGCGGGAGCTTCCCGCGCAGGTGCGCAGAGCCGGTGACCTGGGCGAAGTAGCCGGCGGTCACGCGCGCGCCTTCTCGGACCTCACCCTCGACGTGGACGTCAGGATCGCCGGCGAGCGCCCGGATGAGGTGAGTCTTCCCCGTCCCGTTGGGACCGATCAGTCCGACCCGTTCCCCATGCATGATTTCGTCGTCGAACGCGTACACGAGCCCGGGGACATGGAGCTGGTCGATCGCGAGGACGCGCTTGCCGCTGTCACCACCGCGCAGCCGGATGCCGACCTGCTCTTCCGCGGACGGCGGCGGGGGCGGTCCCCCGGCGACGAACCGCTTCCAACGTGACTCGGCGGCGTTCGCCTTCGCGGCGAAGACGTCTGAGTAGCGGGCGCGCTCCTTGAGGATCCTCACGAGGTCGCGGAGCCGCTTCTCCTCCTCCTCCCAACGCTGGAGCTCGTCGCCGAGGGACTGCTGACGGGCCTCGAAGGCCGCTGGCCATGTGGCCCAGGTGCCGTGGTGGACCCAGGCGCCCCGCGGCTCGAGCGTGACGAGCCGGTCGGGCGCTGCGGTGAGCAGCTCACGGTCGTGACTGACGAGCAGGATCGTCTTGTCGCTCTCGCGGATCTGCTGTTCCAGCCGCCGCTTCGCGGGGATGTCGAGGTAGTTGTCCGGCTCGTCGAGCAGGAGCACCTCGATGCTCGAGGTCAGCAGGACCTCGAGGACGAGACGCTTCCGTTCGCCGCCGGAGAGGCTCATGGCCGGTCGGTCCTGGATCTCATCGAACCCGACGCCGAAGATCTCACGGGACACCTGGTCCCACGACGCCTCGAGCTCGTAGCCGCCGAGGTCGCCCCAGTCGGCGAGCGCTTCTCCCAACGCGATCCCCGCGTTGTCATCGCCTCCGGCGAGCGCCTCCTCGGCGTCGCAGATCGCGATGCCGAGCCGGTCGAGCGGAGCTGGCGCGAACCGTGCGACGAGCCGACGGACATGGGCGGTCGGGTCGTCGAATCCAACCTCCTGCGGCATGTACTTCATGCTGCCGGCGATCCCGAAGTCACCCTCGTCGGGCGTCAGCTCTCCGGCAAGGATCCGCACGAGGGTGGTCTTGCCCACGCCGTTGTGCCCGATGAGGGCCGCATGAGCACCGGTGGGGACGGTGAAGGAGGCATCAGCGAACCCGTCGATGGCGGCGGGATGGATGTAGCCGAGCCCGGAGACCTGGATCACGTGGGAGCTTCCCTGCGGCGGACGAGGCTGCCCCAGCGGGGCACAGCCAGCCAGCCTACCCAGCCAGGCTCTGCACGACTCGGATGGCCGCGGCGCTGGTGAAGCGCTCGTAGCCGTTCGCGTCCTGTGCCTCGACGGCCGTCTTGAGCTGGCCGGTCGAGATGCCCTGATCCTCCGCCCACTGACGTACGTACGTCACACGACGTCGGCCGGCCTCGGCCGATGGGGACGAGTCCGCTTCGAGAATCGCGATCAGCGCGGCGACCTCCGTCGAGTCCGACGCGCTGGCTCCGGCGACCGGCACGGATTCATGCGGGACGTGCGTCGCGACCCCCGGGACATGCGCGTCGTCGAGGTCCAGAACGTCTTCGCGCGGGATGTCCTCGAGGGCCCGCGCCGCCGCCCGAGCGACGAGCGGGTCATCGGCGGCGCGACCGCTGACATCAGCGATCGCGCCAGCGACGTGTTCGAGCTCGTCGGGTGTCCAGCTGCTCACTTGGCGTCGACGAGCTCGCCGGTGAGCTTGTCCACGGAGCGGCCGTCGGCATCGACGACGACCCCACCCTCAACGACCTCGTCGTCAGCTGGGATGATGCCCATGGCCTGCTTGACGAGCAGCTCCACCTCGAGTGTCATCTCCGGGTGCTCGAGCAGGTGCTCTCGAGCGTTGACCTCGCCGTTGGCGAAGTTCTCGCCCTGGTACTTGAACCACGACCCGGACTTCTTGAAGATCCCGTGATCTGCGGCGAGCGTGATCAGGTTCGCCTCACGGTCCAGCCCCAGCCCGAAGATGTTGGTGGCCGTGGCCTTCTTGAAGGGGCTCGCAACCTTGTTCTTCACGACCTTGATCTGCACGCGCGTCCCGTACGCCTCCTCGCCCTTCTTCAGGGTCTGGATGCGCGCCACCTCGACGCGCTGGGAGGCATAGAACTTGAGCGCTCGCCCACCGGGGGTCGTCAGCGGCGAGCCGAACTTCACGCCGATCTTCTCACGGATCTGGTTGATGAACAGGATCGTGGTGTGCGAGCGGTTGAGCGAACCGGCAAGCGTCCGCAGCGCCTGCGACATCATCCGGGCCTGACGACCGACGTGCTGGTCGCCGATCTCGCCCTCGATCTCGGACCGCGGGATCAGCGCCGCGACGGAGTCGACGACGATCAGCGAGACTGCGCCGGACTTTGCGAGCCGTGAAGCGATCTCGAGGCCCTGCTCGCCGTAGTCGGGCTGCGAGAGCAGCAGGCTGTCCGTGTCGACACCGATGGCCTGCGCGTAGTCCGGGTCGAGCGCGTGCTCCGCGTCGATGAAGGCACAGAGCCCACCGTTGCGCTGCGTCTCGGCGATGGCGTGCAGCGTGAGGGTGGTCTTGCCCGAGCCCTCGTTGCCGTAGACCTCGACGATGCGGCCTCTGGCGAACCCACCGATTCCGAGGGCCTGGTCGTAAGCGAGCACCCCTGTCGGGTAGGGCTCCACCTGACGCCGCGGAGCGTCACCCATGCGCTGCAGCGCCTCGTCGCCGAAATCCTTGGCGATGGAGTCCATGGCGGACTGCAGCGCAGCGGCCATCGGGTCGGTCTTGGGGGTCTTCTTGGCAGCCACGTTGATGCTCTTCGTCTCGACAGCCCGAACGGCACTCGTACGCCCGTTCGGTGGGTGACCCCATGATGCCGCACGACTGTGACATCGTGGTGGAGGTCGAACACATCTGTGGACAACTCCCCCAGAGTCAGGCGACCCGAAGGTGGAACACGTTCCAGTTCGGCCGCTCATGGGTAGGCTCGAGGCCCGTCGATCCGGAGCCCCAGATGCACCGCCCCCACGTCCCGGTGAGCCCTGCCGAGCTCCCGGACCTCGTCGAAGGACTCGCCGAGCGGATGGTCGGCCACGACCCGCATCCCGGGCTTGCGAACGCCCTTGGCATCCGCATCAGTGATGCGGGGCGTGGCTGGATGCGGGCCACCATGCCGCTCGACGACCGGACCAAGAACTCGTTCGGCACCCTCCACGGCGGTGCTGCGGCAGCGCTCGTCGACCATCTCCTCGGCGCGGTGCTCTACCCGTCGATGGCGCCGGGATCCTGGGCTGCGACCACCTCGTTCACGATCAACCTGACGAAGGCGGTCCGCACGGGACCGGTCGAAGGGACCGCGGTGATCGTCAGCCGGACGCGCGGCGCCGCGGTCGTCCGCGTCGAGGTCCACGAAGGTGACGCGCTCGTGGCGATGGCGCAGGGCACGATCACCATCAAGCCACCGCGGGACTGATCGACCAGGCCACCGCGGGGCTGATCGACGATGCTCCGGACCAACCGCCGGCTCTTGGGATGACGGAGGGCCCGCTCCGTGGGAGCGGGCCCTCCATCAACAGCCGCAATCAGCTGGCCTTGTCGGCTGCCTTGGCCTCGTCCTTCTTGGCCTTCAACGCGTCGTCCCAGGCCTTGCGGTACTCCTGGATGGCCTTCACCGGATCTCCGCCTGCATCTTCGGCGTCGCCCTCGAGGAAGTGCTCTTCGGCGTCGGCCAGGTTGTCCTCCGCCTTCCTCAGGTACTTGGCGTCACCGTTCGACGCGGCGATCTGCGCCGTCGCCTCCACGATCTCGATCAGCGCCAGGGTCCGGTCGATCCTCACCAGCTCGGCGATTGCGTCCGACATGTCGACGGACTCGACCTTCTCGAGGTCCATCACCGCCTGGCGCTCGTCCTTGAGCACCCGGTCGCCGTGCTTCGGGTCAAGGTGGTTGCCGTCGACCCAGAGGTCCGCCTCGAGGCTCTGATCGAGATCCTCGACCGCCTTCTCGATGCGCTTGTCGTCCTTCTTGTCGCCCGTGGACATGCCAGCGAGCTCGTCACGCACGGCCTGCTTGCGTGCCCGCAGGTCGTCCATCGAGACCGTCATCGTGTCGCAGGTCTCCGCGCCGTCGGCGTCGGTCACGCAGACCTCCACCGTCTGGTCGCCAAGCGACAGGTAGACGTGGGAGCCGGCCACCGCGCCGGTCGCGGAATGGCTGGTGACGTCCGCCGGGGAGCCATCGCCCCAGTCAACGACTGCCGTCCACGGAGCGTCCGGGCCCGGGTCGTCGAACGAGGCGTCCAGCGTCACGGTGTCGCCGAACCAGGTCGACTGATCGGCACCGGCGTCGACGCTCGGCGCCACGTTGTCGACGATGAGGTCGAACGTGGTCGTGGTAACTGCACCGTCGGAGTCCGTCGCGGTGACCGTCACCGTCTGCGAATCGTCAGGACCGTCAGCTGGCGTGTGGGTCCATGCCCAAGTGCCGTCATCATCGTTCTGCGTCACGTCACCGATCGACACGGTGATCGCCACCGTGTCGTCGCCGACGTCACCGAACGTGCCGGAGTTCGCGGTCGAGGAACCCTCGTCCACCTGGATGTTCGCGGAGTCCGCACCGACCGTCGGCGCAACGTTCGCGATCTCGACGGTCACGGTGCTGGTGTTGCTCACGCCACCATCGTCATCGCTGATCGTCACGGCCGCCACGCTGCTCGCCGGACCGTCCGGGAAGAGGCAGTCGAAGCTGCCGGCTCCGGTCGCCGGGTCGAACGTCGCGTTCGAGAGGCTGCCCGCAGTGCCGCACGTCTGGGCGTCGAGCGCGAACGTGTCGTCGCCCGGGTCCGTGGCCGTGAATGCGTAGCTGTGCGTCTCGGACTCGTTGGCCGTCGTCGAGCCGGTCAGGGTGACCGTCGGGGCGACGTTGTCGACCGTCACCGTCAACGTGTCACACGCCTGACCTGCGTCGTCGTCGGTCACGCAGACCGTCACCGTGTAGGCCCCGTTGTCGTCGTAGGCGTGCGAACCGTCAACCGTCCCCACAGCCGGCGTGGTCGATCCCGGAGGACCACTCGGCGACTCACTCACCGAGCCGACCGCCAGAGCAGAACCATCGCCCCAGTCGATCGTCGCAGTGTGCGTGTCAGCGGTACCCGCATCGGAGAAGCTCGCCGGATCCAACGAGATGCTCGTGCCCTCATCCGTGCCCTGATCCGCACCCGGCTCCACCACCGGAACCACGTTGCCAACCGTCACCGTCAACACGTCACACGTCTCGGCCAGGTCGTCATCCTCCACACACACCGTCACGATGTACGCCCCGTCATCGGCGTAGGTGTGCGAACCGTCCACCGTGCCACCCGCGGTCGCCGACCCGACCTCAACGGCCGTGCCATCACCCCAATCGACCGTGGCCGTGTGGGTGTCCGCACTGCCCACATCGCCGAACGTCGCCGGAGCCAGCGCCACGCTGGTCCCCTCATCCGTCGCCTGGTCCTCACCCGCACCCACGCTCGGCGCCACGTTGTCGACGCCCACCGTGCTTGCGTAGCCCGTCGTGCCGAGGTCCTTGTCGCGGATCTCACCAGCCACGTTGCGCGTGCCGTTGTCGTCGGTCGAGCACACCTGGCTGCTCGACGCCGACCAGGCTCCGAACCCGGCCCCGTCGCCGCAGTCGAACCGGTACTGGAACCCGGCCGTCGTGTCAGCCACCGACGGATCCGACGGACCCGTCAGATCGATCGTGAAGCCCGAACCCTCGTTGACCGGACCGTCGTCACTGAACGTCGCCGTCGGCGCCACGTTGTCGATGGTCACCGTGTCGGTGTAGCCCGTCGAGCCGAGGTCCTTGTCGCGGATCTCACCAGCCACGTTGCGCGTGCCGTTGTCGTCGGTCGAGCACACCTGGCTGCTCGACGTCGACCAAGCTCCGAACCCGGACCCGTCGCCGCAGTCGAACCGATACTGGAACCCGGCCGTCGTGTCAGCCACCGACGGATCCGACGGCCCCGACAGATCGAGCGTGAAGCCCGAACCCTCGTTGACCGGACCGTCGTTGCCGAACGTCGCCGTCGGAGCGACGTTGCGGATCACCGCGTCGATCGTCTCACCTGCCGCACCGGTGTCGTCGTCAGTCAGCGAGATGGCCACCGAGTACGTGCCGTTGTCGTCGTAGGTGTGCGACGCCGACAGCGTCCCTGCCCCGATCGTCGCTGCCGATGACGTGCTGTCACCCCACGCCACGGATCCCGTGTGGGTGTCTTCGGTGCCGACGTCCGTCAGCGTCCGACCGACGGCGATCGGGGATCCCTCGTCCCCGAGGATGCCGGAGATCGACAAGCCGGTGTAGCGCACGTTGCCCTGCGACAAGTTGTAGAACCCGAGACGGCCGTCCGGGAACGGATCGCCACCGGGCGCTGCGACATCGAGCTCCAACGTCCCGTTCACGAACACCTTCAGACGGGCGGCGTCATACTCGAAATCGAAGTCGTACTCGACGAAGTCGCCCCAGCCCGTCGACCCGAGCGTCGCCGCGCGCTGCAGCTCGGTGACCGGACCGTTGTGGTTCCAGTAGTGCCCATAGGCACCGAGGCTCCCGGCGCCCTTCACCCGCGAGACCGCAAGCCCCCTCGGTGCTCCGCTCTGATCCAGCTGCTTCCAGTCCACGAGCAAGAAGTCGGAGGCAGGGTTGGTCAGGTCGCCGGGCGCGAACCCGATCACGAACCCGAAGAAGTCGTCGTCACCGGAGGTCTCGACCTTCGCCTTGCCCGCGAGCGCCTTGCCGAACACGTCGAAGTCGCTGTAGAAGACCGTGGCGTTGCCGTTGACCGTCTGCACCACGGTGTCGCCGAGAGCCGAGACCTGCCAGTTCGAGCTCCCGCCCTCAGCCGTCCACGTGTTCAGGTCGGCAACGCCGCCCCCACCCAGCAGCACCGGATCGACGTTGTCGACCGTGACCGTCGCAGAAGTGGACGCCGTGGCGCTGCCATCGGACACATCGATGGCGACCGTGTAGTCATCCGACGCCGTCCCCGTCGGGTTGTCGTCCAGGTACTTGTGCGTCAGGTCGTGAACGCCAGCGCTGAGCGAGTAGCTCTGCACGGGCCCTTCGCCCCAGTCGACGTCGACGTCGAGGGGATCGTCGCCGTCGGGGTCACCGATGGTCAGCGACACGGTCGCGGTCCCGTCCTCGTCGACGGTGTCTCCCGTCGCCGACGCGGTCGGCGCGTCGTTGACGCCGTTCACCGTCATCGTCACCGTCGCGGTGTCGAACCCGCCGTCCCCGTCGGTCACGGTGTAGCTGAACGTGTCGGTGGTTGACTGGCCTGCTGCCAGCCCCTCGAACTGTCCGTTCGGGTCGTACTCGAAGGTGCCGTCACCGTTGTCGGTGACCGTTCCGCCGCTCGTTGACGTCGCATCGGCGCTCGACACGCTCAGGGTGTCGAGGCCCGGATCCGTGTCGTTGAACAACACGTTGACCGTGGTCACGGAGGATTCCTCGTCCGTGACGTCTGCGTCGTCGACGCCGGTCGGGGCGACGTTGGACACGGTGACGGCGGCATCGTTGGTGACCGGTGCGGCCGTGCCGTCGTCGGCCGACAGCGTGACCGTGGCGCTGCCTTCGTCATCGCAGGTCAGTTCAGGGTTGAGCGCTGACGCGTCGGAGAACGCACACGCTGGAGAGTCAACCGTCCACAGCAAGGTCAACGCGTCCCCGTCAGGATCGGACACCGCCGCGCCGCTCAGAGAGATCGGGGAGCCCTCGTTGCCGCTGTAGGGACCACCGGCATCAGTCGTCGGCGGGTCGTTGAGGGAGTTGATGGACATCGTCAACGTGTCGCAGCCGATGCCGCCATCGTCATCGACGGCGCACACCTCAACCGTGTAGACGCCGCCATCGTCGTACGTGTGGGACCCGTCGACCGTGCCCGGCCCGTTGCTGCCCGAGACGGTCGCGACGCTCAGCGGCCCATAACTCGTGATGTTGTCGCCGGAGGTGACCAGCGTCTGCGTGCCGTCGGAGGCATCGGTCGCTGCGAGCAGGCCGGAGCAGTATTCCGTCGTGTACAGCTCACCACTGCCTGCCGCGAGCCCGTACGAACAGCCGCTGACCAGAGAAGAGCCGGGTGACACCACGGTCGTGGCCCCCGTCTCCGGGTCGATCTGCGTGATCTGACCCGACCTGCCCCGCTCGACGACGAAGACATCACCTGAGGCGTCGACCGTGAGGCCGCCCCCGCTGAGGATGCCCGTGGCCAGCGTGCTCGTCGCCCCGCTCACCGGGTCGACCCGGAGGATCGACTGGGACGAATCAGAGGCCACAAGGATGTGCCCATCGGCTTCAACTGCCAGCCCGGCGTACAGGCCAGAGATCGACGCGACGAGCGACTGCGCGCCAGTGGTGCGGTCAATACGCACCACCCCCCCTGAGCCGTGACGGTTGGCGGTGACGATGTCGCCGCTGGCCTCGACTGCGATGCCCCACGTGCCGGCGAGCAACCCGCCGCTGGCGAGCAGCGTCTCGGTGCCCGTCGCGATGTCCACCTGGTACACCCGGCCCGACCAATCCGCCACGAACAGCTCGTTGGTTGCCTCATCGAGCGCCAGCCCGTAGCCACTGCCAACCACGGCTCCGCTGCTCACGAGCGTCTGGGCGCCCGTCGTGGGGTCAACGGACACGACTCGGCCGTCGATCTGCACGACGTACACCGTGCCCCCGCCGGAGACCACGCCGCCCGCCGTCACGGTGCCCGCCTCGATGGCGGTGCCGTCGCCCCAGTCCACCGTGGCGGTGTGCGTGTCGGCCGTACCGGCATCGGTGAAGGTGGAGGGGTCGAGGCTGACCTCGACGTCCTCGTCAGCCGACTGGTCGGCGCCTGCATCGACGACAGGTGCCACGTTGCCGACGACCACCGAACCGGTGGAACCCGTCGCATCGAGGTCCGGGTCACGGATCTCCCCAGCAACGCTGCGTGCAGCGTTGTCGGTCGTCGGGCACGACCGGGTGTTCGTCGACGCCCAGGCGCTGAATCCCAACCCGTCACCGCAGTCGAAGCGGTGGGTGAACCCAGCGGAGGTGTCAGCCGTCGACGGGTCCGACGGGTTCGTCAGCGACAACGTGAAGCTCGCGCCCTCATCCACGGGCCCGTTGTCGACGAACGTCGCCGTCGGAGCCACGTTGGACACGATGACGGTGGCCTGGCTGGTGACCGACGGGGGGCTCGTGGAGTCCGTCACCGACAACGTGGCCGTGTAGGTGCCGTCGTCGTTGCAGGTGAGATCGGGGTTCAGCGCCGAAGCGTCGGAGAACGCACATCCGGCCGAGTCCACCGTCCAGGCCAGCGCCAACGTGTCGCCCTCAGGATCAGCCGCGCTTGCGCCGCTCAGCGTGATGGCCGCACCTTCGTTCCCGCTGTAGGGGCCGCCGGCATCGGCGGTCGGCGGGAGCGAGAGGACGCTGATGTCGACGGAGTCGGTGTCGGATCGTGGGCCTGCAGCGACCATCAGGTCGAAGGTCAGCGTCGCTCCGGCGACCGCAGGCGCCGTGAACGTCGGCTGGACCGCGGTGGGGTCCGACAGCGTCACCGGGGTGCCCGCGGTCTGCGTCCATGAGTAGGCCAGCGGGTCGCCCTCGGAGTCCGTGCTCTGGCTGCCATCCAACGTCACGGTCTGGGAGACGAACACGGACTGATCGGGACCGGCCTTCGCGGTGGTCAGGCCCAGTTGCTCGCCGGTGATCGAGAGCGTCGAAGACTGGATCGAAGAGTTGATGGGGGCCCAGTTCTGGGTTGGGTACTGCTGCGGGATGTAGGAGAACTGGTAGTCACCCGGCTGCAACCCGTTGAACGTGACTCCCTGCCAGACGGTCACCGTGGAAATGGACTCAGTGCACGACAGCCCAGTGCTGTAGCTGGCGTAGTAGTTGGTGTCGCAGTCGACGAGTCCGGCCGGCTTGGTGTGCGAGACGAGGTTGAACGACACCGTGGACGACGGGTAGGTGTTCCCGTTGATGCCGACGATGTTGAACGAACCCTCGGTGAAGCTCGTGCCCGTGTGGTAGGAACCGAACCAGAACGTGATCGATCCCGGCCCGGCGTTCTCATAGCCGATGGACGTCGTGTGGGCCAGCGCAGGCGTCGCGGGCATCACGACCAGGGCGGTTGCGGCCAAGGTGACGACCGCCAGCATCCTCATGGCCCGCCCCCCGCGGAACAGCATCCCGATCAGTCCCGACATCTCGAGCCGTGTGAGTGGAGATGCCGTCGCCATGATGTCCTCGTTCGGTGCCGCGGGGCCCGGATGATCGCCGTCGCGGTGCATCCGCTCAGCAACATCTCGCCGCACGACACCATCCGAACAGCACGGCCCGGGCCTGTCATCCGTAGCGCCCTACGGAGACTCCCCTGGCGACTACGTAGACGTCACTTCCAGGGCTCCCGTAGCCCGTACCCGAGGACGTCACGGGTTCGGTTGCCGGTTGCTCAGCAGTCGATCAGCTCGAGGGCCGCCGCGCGTTGCGCGAGCTCACGCGTGATCACCCCGGCAAGGTCCAGCGTGGCTCCGGCCTCGACCCAACGCTGCATCCCCGCTTCGACGCAGTCCATCGCGATGGCGGCGAACTCGACCGCGTCGCGCGTTGAGGCTCGCTCCGACAAGCGAGGAGCGGCCCATGCCGCGATGATCTCGAGCCAACGAACACGCGCGGCAGCATGGTGAGAACGCACTTCGGCGCTCTCGGCGCTCAGCAGCGCGGCCAGCAACGCCCGCTCACGGGCTGCCGGGCTGAGGTCGGCCAACTCGGCGAGGACCGCCGCAAAGCCGTCGCAGAGCGATTCGCCTGCGGGGCGCGCCCCGAGCCCGTCGATCAGCCGCTGCGTGTTGGCCTCCTCTTCGGCGAAGACCGCGGCAGCCTTCGAAGGGAAGGCCGCGAAGAACGCGCCCTCCGGGATCCCCGCGGCCTGCTCGATGTCGGCGATCGACGTCGTCTCGAACCCATCGCGCAGGAAGAGCACGCTGGCAACCTGATGCACCTTCGCTCGATGAGCGGTGCGATCATCAGGTTCCACAGCTGCTCCCCAGTCGACAGAATCCCGACAACGTGCCATGACCGAGCCTGACGGGCCACCCAGAACCCATGAACCCGGGACACATGCAGGATGTGCCCGACCCGGCGATCACTCGCGGAGGAACTCCGGCAGCTCGGAACGGTGGAACCCGTCGAAGACGGTCCCGTTGACGGTGTCCGCCAGCGGCCATGACCGGTGGGCGTCGGTCCCACCGTCGACACGGATGCACCCGCCGGTCATGTAAGCGCTCGCGTCGGAGAGCAGGAACGTGACCACGCTCGAGACCTCGGCTTCACGGCCCATCCGACGCATCGGCGTGTGCGCCTCGAACGCCTTGATGACCTGCTCCTGGAAGTCGCGGTCGTAGGTGTTCATCCCCGACGACGCGATCGTCCCAGGAGCCACCTCGTTGATCCTCACCCCGTGCGGCGCCCACTCCCGCGCCGCCGTCATGGTCAGGTTCGCGACGCCAGCGCGCGCGGCACCCGTGTGCGACATCATCGGGAACCCGGTGTGATGGTCCGCGGTGATGTTCACGATCGAGCCGCCGGTGTCGCGCATCGACTGCGTGAAGACCTCGCGCATCATCGTGAACGTCCCCGTCAGGTTGTTGCGGACCACCGCCTCGAACCCCTTGGTCGACAGGTCCGCCATCATCGCGGGGAACTGCCCCCCGGCGTTGTTGACCAATCCATGGATCGGCCCGGCGACCTCGATCGCCGTGGCCACCGCCGCCGACACCTGCTCGTGGTCACGGTTGTCCGCGACGATGTGCGACGCGGCCCCGCCGTCCTCCACGATCTCCGCCACGACGACGACGAGCTTCTGCTCGGTCCGTCCGGTGATCACCACGTGCGCCCCGAGCGAGGCGAGCTCGTGGGCGATGCAGCGCCCGATCCCGGATCCACCCCCCGTGATCAGTACCGAACGCCCCGCGAACAGTTCGGGCCGGAACACGCTGTCGTAGGTCATGGGCTTCCTGTCTGGCTGGTCGAGCGACGGGCGACCTCCGCACCGTAGGTCGTGGCGGAGACCGCCAGAAGATCCGAGCGTCATCCTGCGAGCGAGCATGTCCTGATGCTTCATGTATCATATTGTTCATGAAGCATAAGGAGCGCCACCGTGGTCGACCTCAAGTCCCTCCCCACCGGCCCCGTCGTCCTCACCGACCACGGGCGTCAACACCTGCAGTCGCGGCTGTTCACCCTGGTCGAGCGCCAGCGGCACCTCGCCGACACACCCGCGTTGACCGGCGCATCGCCGGGCGAGGACCACGTCGACATCGATGCCGAGGTGAAGCGGCTCCGCTCCGTGCTGGAACGCGCCGTCTCCCCGACGGCGATCAGCGACGACCCGCGGATCATCGAGCTCGGTGACGCCGTGACCATCGAGCACGACGACGGTGAGATCGAGCGCGTCGTGCTGACCAACCCCGTCGAGGCGGTCGCAGCCGATCACCACGTCTCTGCACGCTCGCCCCTCGGGCTCGCGCTGCTCGGACGAAGGGCTGGCGACCGCGTCAAGGTCCGAGCACCGCAGGGCGACTACTCCTGCACGATCGTGGAGCGCAGCCGCGCCACCTGACGCCCACACGTGTCGCCGAGTCGGACACCTCGCCACGCTGGCCTCCCGATCGACCGAAGGCATGCCCGATGACTGACCCGCTGAGCACTGGAACCGCGTCGCTCGACGAGCTGATCGGCGGCGTGCGCATCGGTGACAACCTCGTGATCCAGAGCCACGGCGGAGCTGGGCTGCACCAGATCCTCGACTCCTACGTGGGGGCCAGGAAGTCGCGCCGGCTCGTGGCCTGCACAGCTGGCGAGCCATGGCCCGGCGAGCTGCCGGACGACGTCACGGTCATCGACCTCCCGAACGAGCCTCCCGCTGCTTCAGCACGAGCGCGGGACATCGTGGTCGCGCTGGACGAAGCCGCCGGAACCGACGCCCTGTTCGCGTTCTGGTCCCTGACCTCCATGCAGAACGCGTGGGGGTCCGACGACGCGCTCGAGTTCTTCTCGTGGGCGTGTCCACGCCTCTACCGACGCGGCAGCGTCGCCCTGTGGCCGATGGATCCCGACCTGCACCGACCGAAGTTCCTCCGTCGCCTCACCGAGATCACGCAGGTCGTGGTCGACCTCCGACCCGGCAGCGACGAGGACACCCTCATCGGCGAGGTGCTCAAGGCCGACGGTCGACCGCGCGTCACCGTCGGTCGACGCGTCGCATTGCGCGCCGACAGCCTCAGCCGGATCGAGGAGCGGGCATCGGTCGGCCCGTCCATCGGAGACCAGGTCCAGAAGGCGCGAGCCGACCGTGGGCTCGGGCAGGCAGAGCTCGCCCGCCTGGTCGACATCAGCCCGTCAGCGCTCTCCCAGCTCGAACGTGGTGCCCGGAGCGTCTCCGCCGACACGATCACCCGCATCTGGGAGGTGCTCGGCGTCCCGTTCGGTCCCGACCCCACCGCCGACCTCGAGTACATGATCTCCCGTCGCGGGGCGCAGCCGGCCCCCGAGTCGGCCCGCGGCTTCACCCGTCGACGCCTCGTGGCCGACCCTGCCATCGGAGCGTCGTGGCTCGTGACGATGCAGGCGGGCGCGTCGGGGCGGGACACCCCGTTCTCCGTCAAGTCCGCCGAAGCGATCACCGTGCTCAGCGGCATCGTCGACCTCGACCTGAGCGGTCGCCCCGAGACCTTGCACGAAGGCGACACGCTCCTCACGAAGGGGGCGTCCGTCACCGGATGGGCGAACCCGAGCCCGGTCGAGAACCGCCTGCACTGGACGATCCTCCCCACCTGAAGCCGAAAGGAACACCCATGAACATCGTCGAGCTGGTCCCCTACGCGGTCATGATGGCGCTGATGAGCATCGTGCCCCTCCTCTCGGTCGTGTACCTCGGCAGCGACGGCTCACGCGCAGGCGTGGTCGCGCTCCTGGCAGCGGTCGCCGCCGGCACCGGCATGGGCTTCGCGCTCACCGCCTGACGGCGGGCTGGGGTCTGCGCTCAGCGGATCCCCCGGTCGGCGGCGGTCACGATCGCCGCGGTCCGGTTGTCATCGCTCGCTCGAGGACCGCCGACGCACTCCGCAGTTCATCGCCCGACGAGCACTATCCAGCATTAGGCTCCACCGCGGCAGACCTCCTCCTCGTGATGGGGCAGTTCCGTGACAACCAAGAGCAACCGGCTGGATCCGACCGGCGTCGTGTGGGGCCTGCTGGCCGTCATGCTCACGCTCGGCCTCGTCGTGCTGGGCAGCAGCGGCCTGACGTGGTTCGACGCCGCGCTCATCGGGTATCTCGTCGGGACGTTGTTCGCGATCTTCGGCACCGTCTATCGCTATGTCGTCTGGCTCAGCCGACCATCCACCGCGAAGCTCAACGAGCGCGGATGGCAGCTGCTGTGGCGGGGCGATCACCGCAACCGCAACCTGCTGATGCTGCCCGGCTTGATCGTCTCGAAGCTGTTCGTGCAGGGGTTCATCCGAGAACGCTCGATGCGGCGCTGGCTGGCTCACCAGCTCATCTTCTGGGGCTGCATCCTCGCTGCCGCCGTCACGTTCCCGCTGACGTTCGGCTGGCTGCACTTCGAGTCCGTCGGGCAGGTCGCACGCGAGTACCGGCTCGTCATCGCCGACTTCCAGACCCCGGTCACCTTCGACGCGCGCAGCGTCTTCGGCTGGTTCATGTTCCACGCCCTCGACGTGGCTGCCGTCCTCGTCCTTGCCGGGGTGTTCATCTTCCTCGGCCGCCGTCTCCGCGACGCGGGAGCGCTGGCGGTCGAGCGCAGCGGCGACTTCCTGGCCCTTGCCGGTCTGTTCGCCGTCTCGGTGACCGGGCTCATGCTCACCGCCTCCAACCTCTGGCTGGAAGGCCGCTTCTACACCTTCCTGACCACGACCCATGCGCTGACCGTGATCCTCGGCCTGATGTACCTCCCCTTCGGCAAGCTGTTCCACATCTTCCAGCGCCCCGGCAACCTCGGCGTTGCCTACTACAAGCGTGAGGGTGCCGAGGGTGAGCAGGCCGAGTGCACCGAGTGCGGCTCCGCCTGGGCGAGCCGCATGCAGGTCGACGATCTCCAGCAGATCCTGCCAGCAGTCGGGTTCGACTACTCCATCAGCCCCGAGCAGGGCGGTGGAAGCTGGCAGGAGATCTGCCCCCCATGTCGGCGCCGTCTCGTGACGCTGGCCCAGTCCGAACGCGTTGGAGGCTTTGGCTGATGTCGACACGACCCCTGAGTGACGAGGCGCTGATCGAGCGCTACGGCCCGAACCTCAACCACGCGCCCCCGGGTGGCTGGCAGCGCGACGTGGACGACGTCGACCACATGACCCGGACGCACTGCTGCTTCTGCGGGCAGCAGTGCAGCCTGTACCTGAAGGTCAAGGACAACCGTGTCGTCGGCTTCGAGCCCGACTACGACTTCCCGTTCAACGAGGGGAAGCTCTGCCCGAAGGGCGTCAAGCGCTACCTGCAGGGCAGCCACCCCGACCGCCTCCTCGATCCGCTCGAGCGCGACCCGCAGAGCGCTGACGGCTACCGGACGGTCAGCTGGGACCGGGCGCTGACCCGCACCGTCGACGAGATCCGACGCATCCAGGGCGAGCACGGCCCGGACGCCTTCGCGATGCTGTCCGGAGTGTCGCTGACCAACGAGAAGTCCTACCTGGTCGGCAAGTTCGCCCGTCTCGCGTTGGGGACCGCGAACCTCGACTACAACGGGCGCCTGTGCATGGTGAGCGCGGGCGCCGCGAACAAGCGCTCGCTTGGGATCGATCGCGCCAGCAACTCGTGGGACGACATCCCCCGCGCGCAGGTGATCTGGCTCGCCGGCACGAACGTCGCCGAGTGCGCCCCCATCACGACCAGCTACATCTGGAGGGCACGCGACAACGGCGCGAAGCTCATCGTCCAGGATCCACGCGTGACGCCGATCGCCCGGACCGCCGACGTCTTCCTCGGCCTCAAGCCCGGGACGGACTCGGCCCTGCTCGGGGCGGTGCTGAACGTCCTGATCGAGCGCGACTGGCTGGACCACGACTTCATCGAGGCCCACACGACCGGCTTCGAAGCCGCTGCCGAGGCCGTCTCCACCCACACCCTGGCCTGGGCCGAGGAGATCTGTGGGGTCCCGAAGTCCCGCATCATGCAGGCGGCCGAGCTCTGGGGCACTTCCGAGACCGGGATGCTCCTGCACGCTCGCGGCATCGAGCACCACACCAAGGGCGTCGACAACGTCACGGCCTGCATCAACCTCGGCCTTGCGACCGGGAAGTACGGCAAGCCGGGCTGCGGCGTCACCACCATCACGGGACAGGGCAACGGCCAGGGTGGTCGCGAGCACGGCCACAAGTGCGACCAGCTTCCGGGGAACCGGGACATCACCAACCCGGTCCATCGTGCCGAGGTCGCCGAGGTCTGGGGCTGCGACGTCGACGAGATCCCCGGCAAGGGGATCACGGCCCAGGAGATCATCGAGGCGATCCATCGCGGTGAGATCCGTGGCCTGCTCTCGATCTGCTTCAACCCCGCGGTGTCGTTGCCCGACACGGCCCACACCCGCGCCGCGCTCGAGAAGCTCGAGTTCTACGCCAACATCGACTTCTTCCTCTCCGAGTCCGCCCAGTACGCCGACATCGTCCTGCCGGGATCACTGCACGAGGAGGACGAGGGCACCACGACGAGCGCCGAGGGGCGGGTCATCAAGATCAACCAGGCGATCGATCCCCCGGGGAACGCCCGCAAGGACTGGGAGATCCTCCTCGACATCGCCCGCCGTCTCGGCCGCGGCAAGTACTTCGACCACTTCGTGACGACCGAGGACATGTTCAACGAGCTGCGGGTCGCCTCGCGCGGCAGCGCGGCCGACTACTACGGCATCACCTGGCAACGGATCGAGGACGAGCAGGGCGTGTTCTGGCCGTGCCCGGAGATCGATCACCCCGGGACGCCACGGCTGTTCGAGGATGGCGTGTTCCCGACTGCCGACGGGCGTGGCAAGTTCCTGCCTGCGCCGTACCGGGATCCCGCCGAGGTCGTCGACGACGCCTACCCCGTCTGGCTCACCACCGGGCGGGTCGTCAGCCAGTACCTGTCCGGCACGCAGACACGACGCATCGGCCCGCTCGTCGCGCAGTACCCCGAACCACTCGTCGAGATGCACCCACGCCTCGCCGAGCAGCACGGCATCGCCGA
>CBDTYW010000011.1:0-31430 GCA_965364735.1 uncultured Nitriliruptoria bacterium | reverse complement strand
GCCGATCCACGCGAACGGCGAGTCAGCCTCGACGCGGAGCGCTCCCGCCTGCCCCGCGGAGTTCCCCGTGAGCTCGACGTCGCGGAAGTTCACGCTCGAGCCCGGCGGGCTCCAGACGTAGGCGCCGCCACCCGTGTCATCCGACGCGGTGTTGCCGGCGATCGTCAGGTCTCGGACGAGCACGCTGGTGCCGCTGATGTCGAGACCGCCTCCGGTGCTTCCCTCGTTCCTGACGTGGTTGTCGGAGACGTCCACCGCTGCGATCTCGACGAACGCATCATTGCGGATCGAGATGCCGGCTCCCGCGAAGCCCTCGTTGCGGATCACGCTGCCGCCGACCACCACCACGGTGCCGCTCGCAGCGTCGATGTCGATTCCGGCGCCACGCGTCGTGTTGAACGGCTCCCCGTTGCCCTCCACGATGTTCAGGTTGAGCGTGGCGTCGGTCTCGATGGCCACGCCGCCACCGATCGGCGCGGCGTTGCCGCCCTCAGGGCGACCGATCCTGTTGGACTGGAGGTGAGAGCCCGTCGCGCCGTCGTCGAGGTGGATCGCGCCACCCCGATCCGACGCGGTGTTGCCGAAGAAGTTGCTGAACCCGATCCACGTGGCGGGTGCGGTCGTGTGCACGGCGCCGCCGCTGCCTCCGGCGACGTTCTGCTCGAAGGTCAGGTACTCGAGGTTCCTCGGGTCGACGGTGCCGGAGAGGTTGATCGCACCCCCGTGGTTGGTCGTCTCGTTCGACTCGAACGATGTGCGCATGAGCGCGACCGCGCCGGCGCTGGCCCACAGCGCGCCACCGACGCCGTCGCCGCTGTCAGCGTCGGAGATGAGGGAGTCGCTGATCGCCAGGGTCCCGAGACCGACCTGACGCATGGAGCCGCCGCCGAAATCGCTGACCGCGGCGTTGGAGAGGATGTGGGAGAGCTGAACGAAGCCGTCGACGTTGTACACGTCCGCGCCGGCGCCGTTGCTGGCATCGTTCTCGAAGAACTCGGTGCCCTTGGGAAACGAGGACCGCACCGGGCGGTTCGTCACGGTCCCGCTCTCGACGGCGATGGCCGCCCCGTACCCGAAGACGGTGGTCTCGAAGGACTGGCCAGCGACGTTGCCCTCGAACTTGGTGTCGGTCAGCGAGACGTTGGCGTTGCTGACCACATGCAGCGCGCCGCCGAACCGGTTTTCCGGGCTGCCTTCCACGGACGTCCCGGCCTCGTTGGCCGCGAAGATCGAGTCGATGATCCGTACGTTCGCGTCGGTGTCGGCGTGGATGGCACCACCACCCAAGACCGCACGGTTGGGGGCGTCCACCCCCTCGAACGTCCGCCCGAAGGTGCTGCGTTCGATCCGGAGGTCGGCGCCCCGGACGTAGATCGCGCCGCCGACGTCGTTTGCGACGTTGTCGACCATCGCGACGTTGACGAGCTCCCCGACTGCGCCGCCGCCGTTGAAGTGCAGCGCCCCGCCTTCGTTGGTGGCTCGGCCGTTCTTGATCGTCGCGTCCTCGGCGCGGAAGGTCGTCCCCGAGCCGCTGACGTACGCGATGGCTCCCTGCGAGTGGTCCTCCTCGCCGGACCAGCTGAGGTCCACGCCGACGATGTCGACGTGCCCGCCGGTGCTGAGGCTGAAGATCGTGTCGCCTGAGGTCTGGCTGATGACCGCCTTCACGCTGAGGTCCTCGGGGCCACGCGTCGCGATGACGAAGCCGTCGCCATCGCTCACGGTGAACCGTGATCCGAGGTTGAGCCGCCACGGGTCATTCACGGGGAGGATGTCGATCCCACCGAAGCCGGTCTGGGCCTTCGCCTCGTCGATGGCGGCGCGGAGCGAGCACTGCGCTCCCTCGGCGACGAGGTCGTGGTCGCAGATGCCGTCCGGACGGGCATCCGGCTCATCGGAGGCGGTGTTGACCAGGAACCCGGACTCGACGGCGCCGGCGTCACAGCTGGCGCCGGATCGCTCGACTCCGCGTTGGTCCAGCAGCGAGCAACGGGTGCTCGGGACGAGGTCCAGCGCCCCGCTCCCGAACTCTGCGAAGCGGCCGGTCTGGCCAGAACCGATCGGCCGGCTGAACTCCTCGAGGATCGGATCGAGTGACGAGACGTCTGCCCCGGCTGTGCTGAACGTGCACGTGCTGGACGCCATGAGGATGTTGTTGTCGGCGGAGCTGATGTTGCTGCAGTCGCTCGCGGTCGCATCATCGATGACGCTGTTGCTGATCCGGATCCGGTCGGGTTGTGCGGCGTGCAGGTGGGCGTCGGTGCCGGCGGTGTTGTTCGCGAGCGATGTGTGCGTGAGCTCGAGGACCTCGAAGCTGGCGTTGTGCACCGCGCCGCCGGACCCGGAGGAGGCCGAGTTGCCGTCCATGAGCACGTTCTCCATGACGGCGACCGTGAACGCACCCGCGTCCGGCCCTGCCTCGCGGTGGTAGGCGCCCCCGTGACGATCAGCCACGTTCTCGAGCATCGAGCTGCGTCGGAGGTCGAACGTGCCGATCGGGGAGGCGGTCAGCTGGCCGACCGCACCACCGTCGCGGGCGAAGTTGCCGACGAGCGTCGAGTCCGTCACGCCCAGGAATCCCGAACCGAGGGCGATCGCGCCTCCGGTGCCCGCCAGGCTCCCTACCTCGCTCGGCGAGTGGGCGCTGTTGAAGCTCAGCTCCGAGAACTCGACCGTGAAGGTGCCGCCGTCGGTGTGCACGGCCCCGCCACGGTCCCACGCGCGGTTGTCCTCGAACAGCGTGTCTGAGACGCTGACGTCGCCGACGGCGGAGATCGCACCGCCGTCGAAGCCGCTGTTCTGGAAGAAGGTGGCGTCGTCGAGGATCGTCGGGACCTCGGTGAACAGCCCGCCGCCCGCGGTCGGCGTGCGATCAGGGAGCACGAAGTCCGCGGGGCGCCACGGGCCGTTGCGCTCGAAGTCGGTACGGAGGATCGTGGCGGTGATCCCGGGGGGCCCGAACAGCGCGACCCCGCCGCCGCGGGCGTCCGAGGTGTTCCCGTAGACCTGCGAGTCGGTCATCGTGAAGTCACCGGTGCCGTGGAAGGCGATGGCGCCGCCGTCGAGATCGGAGATGTTGTCGCGGAACAGCACCCGCTCGATCGTGACGGTGTCGGAGCCGGGACCTGCGAGGAGCCCCGCCCCACCGCGGGCCGAGCCGTCGGCGCCGGGCTGGTTGAGGGCATGTCCGGACTGGATCGAGAGGTCTTGCAGCGTGAGGGATCCGCCCGCGACCTCCATGGTCCGACGAGCGGGGCTGTTGAAGATCGTGAACCGACCCGTGGTCGCGTCGTAGCGACCTCGGTTCGCGCTGATGGTCGTGTTGCCGAGAGCGATGCCCGCCAGCGTCAGCGTGCGTTCCTGCACGGGGTTCACGACGAGCGTCGAGTCGACGCTGAAGTCCCACCCGGGCAGGTTCACGGTGGTCTCGCCGACGTCGGCCAGCGCGTTGTGCTCCTGGACGGCAGCCCGGAGGGAGCACGACCCGTCGTAGGCCTCACAGAGGCCATCGCCGGGGTTGATGTCGGCGAGATCTCGGTCCTCGGTGACGTCGAACGTCACGTTGGTCAGCCCGAGCGCCCGTTGGATCGGCCCGACAGCGATCACGCCAGCCACCAGGGCGAGCGCGGCCAAGACAGAGACGAGTCGGTCAGATCGTCGATGAGTGCTCGTCATGAGTGCGCATCCCACGGGTGCCCAGCCCCGGCCGTGACGGGCGACGCGGCCCGCCCCTGCGTCCGCGCATACGCCGAGCCCCCGGCGCGCATCTCCAACCCTAGGCCTCACGGCGCCTCCCGTGTGGGGCGATTTGTCGGGTTGCACCAACTGTGCTCTCCGAGCACACCAAACGAGACGTACGCGTCGAATGACTCGGCTCGTGCTGTCCACCGGCTGCTCGTCCGCTCGGTCCGCGTGCCCGTGGACGAGGGTGGGTCGACGCGTCGGCCCGCTTCGGTCAGGCGGTCCGGTCGACGAGCACCAGCCGGGCCAGGCGCGCTCGGTGGTTGGTGACGTCGCCGCCGACGTGGCGGAGGGTCCACACCCGCTTCATGAAGAGCTGAAGGTCGTGCTCCCACGTGTAGCCGATGCCGCCCAGCACCTGGAGACAGTGCTTCGCGGCCGCGCAGGATGCCTCGTCGGCGAACACGGCGGCCACCGACACGTCGCGTTCACGCTCCGCGACGTCGCCCGCGGCGATCGCGACGGCTGCGGCAGCCACCGTCGGGCGGGCGAACTCGACCCCGACCAGCGCGTCGGCGAGGTGGTGCTTCACAGCCTGGAACGCCCCGATGGGCTTGCCGAACTGCTGACGCTGCAACGCGTGCTCGACGGCAAGGTCGATCATGCGTCGGCCGGCGCCGAGCTGCTGAGCGGCGGCGGCGAGCGCGTCGCGGTCGAACGCCGCGAGCATCGCGCCAGCGACGTGCGAGCCCTCGCCGAGCACGGAGTCGGCGGTCGGCTCGAGGGTGACGTGCGAGATCGGGCGGGCCGGGTCGAGGGACGGCTGCAGGATCGCGCGCACCTGATGGCGGGTCGCTCCATGGAGCTGGTCGACGCCGTCGTCGCTCGTCGCCACGAACAGGAAGAGGTCGGCCGTGTCGGCGAACGCGACGAGCTCCTGGCCGGGGTGCACGACGAGCGCCTTCACGGCACCGCTCGCGATCTGGGGGAGCCAGAAGTCCGCGACCTCCTGATCGGCAGCCTCGGCGATCAGCGGGCCCGCGACGAACGCGGACTCCGCGACCGGCAACGGGACCGCGTGACGTCCGAGCTGCTCGAGCAGCAGGACCGCGTCGACAGCGTCCATGCCCATCCCGCCGTGTCCCTCGGCGATGACGATGCCGAGCAGACCGACCGCTGCCAGCTCACGCCAGAGCGCGTCGACGCGGTCGGTGACCGCGATCGGGCGCGGGGCGTCACCGGCGTCGAGGTCCGGGTCCGGCGCGCTTGCGATCGCGTGCGCCGCCCAGGCTTCGCGGACGACAGCGGTCGTGCACGACTTCTCGAGCACGTCGCCGAGGGCTTCGGCGAAGGCCCGCTGGTCGGGGGTGAAGGTGAAGGTCACGGCGTCTCCGTCAGCTGCGCGGCAGCCCGAGCACACGCTCGGCGATGATGTTGCGCTGGATCTCGTTCGTGCCGGCGTAGATCGGCCCGGCCAGCGAGAAGAGCCAACGCTCCGTGAACCACGCGTCGTCGATGGACTCCGCAGCGCCCGGCATGAGCTGGGCGGCGTCGTTGCTGAGGGTCATCGCGGTGTCGAACCGACGGACGTCGGCCTCGGACCAGAAGATCTTGTTGACGCTCGCCTCGGGGCCGATCTGGCCGGACTCGAGGAACTTCCCGACCGTCCACTTCGTGAAGAGGTCGTAGGCACGGGCGTCCATCCAGGACTGCACGACGTCGTCCTTGATCGCCCCGTCGGGGGAGCCCTGTCGCTCCCACAGCTCGATCAGCCGCTTGGCGGACTGCAGGAACCGGCCGGGCGGTCGCAAGGAGACGCCGCGCTCGAAGCCGGCGGTCGACATCGCGACATGCCAGCCCCGGCCCTCGGGACCGAGCGTGTTGGCCACGGGTGCACGAGCGTCGTCGAAGAAGACCTCCGCGAACCCGGTCGTCCCGTCGAGCTGGACGATCGGGCGGACCTCGACGCCGGGCGTGTCCAGCGGCATGAGGATCATCGACAGGCCACGATGGCGTTCCGAGCCCGGCTCGGTGCGGGCGAGCACGAAGATCCAGTCGGCGAAGACCGCGCGGCTGGCCCACGTCTTCTGGCCGTTGAGCACCCACTCGTCACCGTCGCGGCGGGCCGTGGTCCGGATCGCGGCGAGGTCGGAGCCGGCGTCGGGCTCGGACCAGCCCTGCGCCCACGTCTCGGTGCTCGCGGCCATCGGCGGGAGGAAGCGGGCCTGCTGCTCCGGGGTGCCGTACTCCATGATCGTCGGGGCGAGGAGGTAGATGCCGTTCTGGTTGGCGCGTGCTGGTGCGCCCGCGAGCCAGTACTCCTCCTCGAAGATGAGCCAGGTCTCGAGGCCGACGCCGCGCCCGCCGAACTCCTCGGGCCAGTGCACGACCGACCATCCGGCGGCGTGCAACGTCTGCTCCCACGCGACGTGCTCCGCGAACCCGGGGCCGAGGTCGAGCGTCGCGAGCGGCTCGGCGGGGACGTTCGCCCGGAGCCAGGTGCGGGCCTCGGCACGGAACTCGGCCTGGGCGTCGGTGTCGGCGAGCTGCACAGGCGTCCCTCTGGATGGCGAGGGGGAGAGCCTAATCTGACGACCCGTCAGGAACGAACCTCAGGCCAGCCGACGACGCCGCTCATCCGCGATGATCGCCGCGCCGACCCCGAGCATCCCGAGGGCGGTGAGCGCCATGCCCTGGGCGCCGATGCCGGTCTGCGGCATCGTCATCACCTCGGAGTCGTCACGCGCGACGACCTCCGTGGTCGGCTGGTCGACCGTGACGCCGCGGATCTCCGCGACGTTGGCCAAGGCTGCTCCGTAGGCCGGTGAGTAGCTCCCGATGGTCACGTTGCAGGTCTGGGAGGCCGCCGGCGCGAGGACCGTCCCGAGCAGCGCCCCGCAGCCGTTGGCGACGAGCGTGAGGCTCCCCTGGACCAAGTCGGTCGAGAAGAGGTCGATCGCTGCGCCCTCCCACGTGTCCGTGAGCGCCGTCAACGCGAGCGGCACCGTCCCGGTGTTCGTGATCACGAGCCGGAACGCCACGGCCTGAGCCGGTGCACCCACGCGCTCGAGGTCCGTCCACGTGCCGTCGGTGTCCCCGTCGTTGGTCTTGTCCAGAGAGATCGATGCCGCGCGGGTTCCCGACGGCGGCGTCGTGACGTTGGAGTCGTCATCGTCGCTCGCGGTCACGGACGGGTCGTCGACGGCGACACCGGTCACCGTCACGACGTCGTCGATCGAGGTGGCCGCTGCGAAGTGCCCGAGGGCGGCAACGGCGAGCCAGTCCGACAACGTGAACTCACAAGTCGATGAGCCACCCGCCGCGACCGTCGCGCCGTCGAGCCCCGCGCAGGTGTTGTCGGTGACGGTCACGCCGGTGAGCCCGGCGCCGGTCACGATCCCGGCGAGGAGGTCGACGGAGCCCGCCGTCCCGAGCGGAGCCAGCGAGCCGGTCGGCACGGGCACGTCGATGACGTCGACCAGCGACGTGACCCGGAGGTCGTCGGAGGACGGGTTGCTGACGACGAGCCGGAACGTGACGTCGCGGTTCGCCTCAGGGTCGGCCTGCTCGCTGTCGGTGAAGGTCCCGTCACGATCGCCGTCGTTGGTCTTGTCCACGGTGATGGCGATGACGGGCATCTCCTGCGACCGCACGACCGAGTCGTCGCGGTCGACCAGCTCCGGACCGGTCGTTCCCTCGGGGACGCCGCGGACCTCGATGACGTTGCGGAGCGCAACCCCGACGGTCGGGGAGTAGCCGGTGACGCTGAAGAAGCACGTCACGGAACCCCCGGCGCTGAGGACGGAGCCGGCGAAGCCTTCGCAGTCGTTGCCGGTCAACGATCCTGCAGAGGCGTCGAACAGGTCGAGCGAGCCGCCGTCCCAGGTGTCGACGAGGTCGGTCAGGGCCACCGGGTCGGTGCTGGTGTTGGTGATGATCACCTTGAACGTGACGTCGCTGCCGACGTGGGGCGCGAGCTCGTCGTCGGTGAAGGTGCCGTCGCGGTCGCCGTCGTTGGTCTTGTCGACCGCGAGGACCGCGCCCAGAAGCGACCCGACGGGCAGGTCCACGAAGGACGGGTCGTCGTCGCTGGCCGTGATCGAGGGCTGGTCGACGTGCTCTGCGGTCACCGTGACGGTGTCGCGGACCTCGCGCGCGGTGTCGGTCGCGCTGATGGTCGCGAACTCGTCGAGGGTGAAGTCGCACGAGACGTTCTGGCCCGCGGTCAGGACCGCGCCGTCGAGGAGGTCGCATCCGCTGGTTCCGAGGACGGCCGTGCCGGTGGCGGTCCCTGCGAACAGGTCCAGCTCGGCACGGCTCGCGCCGATGGTGGCGTCGCCCTCGACGGTGGCCGCGTGGATCCGGTCGGTCAGCCCGGTGAGCCGGATCGTCTCCGGACCGTTGTTGGTCACGACCAGACGGAACGGCACGGGCCCGACCTCCGTCGTGCTCGACGTCGACGTCTCGCGGTCCGTGAAGGTGCCGTCCCCGTCCGCGTCGTTGGTCTTGTCCACCGCGACGCTGATCTCCGGGGCGACGACCGTGTCATCGGGGCGCAGGGTCAGCGCGCTGGCGATCCAGATCAGCGACGCGGGCTTGCCGACCCGCGTGCTCCCGTCGCACTTCATCGACAGCGGCTCCGCGGTGACCGACGTCGCGCCGGCCGGGACCGGGACCTCGAGGGTGATCGTGTCCCACTGAGGCCCGCTGCTGTCGCCGAAGAGGTCGCACTCGATGAACTCGGTGGTGCCGACCGTGATCTTCATGGCGTTCGGCCGGGTCGCGATGACGCTGCCGATGAACAGGTCGACCTTGGCGATCCGATCCGTCACCGACGCAGCGAAGGTGAACGTCTGCGGCTCGGCTGCCTGGAGGTCGCCGGAGAGCTCGCTGTAGGCGACGTCGTTGCCGTCACGGATGTCGAAGACCCCGGCGACGTCGGTGTCGTTGACGATGACGAGCACGCCCGCCCCGTCGCTGGAGAGCCCGAAGTCGAGGCCCGAGAGGTCGATGGCGTTGGTGCCGTTCGTCACCAGTCCGAGGCCGGTGATGTCCGCGCGGTACGAGGCGGTCTGGACGCCGACGAACGTCGTCGGGCCACCGATCTGAACTCCAGTGACGTTGGTGCCACCAACGACGATGTCGTCGTCGAGCGTGGGGTTCGCGCCGTTCGCCTGGCCCTCCCAGTACAGCAGGACCTGCTGGACGTCGACGCCGGACGGGACGTCGACGTTCAGGGTTCCCGGACCATCGTGGAGGCCGAGGCCCGCCGCGATGACCCCCGTGCCGCTGGCGATCGCGACCGAAGGCGCACCGAGCGACTCGGTGCCGTCACCGAACGCTGACGTCCCGACGAGCGACGGCACCATGAGCAGCATGAGCGCCACCAGGGTGCGGGGCCACGCGAGCGGCGACATGCGGCGATGAGCGTGTGCAGCGGCCATGACCGAGCTCCCGTGTGCCGTGCCCTGCATGGGTGTGGTCACGCAGGGTCACACGACCCTAGTCACTGGTCCGGGGGATCGGGGCGACGACTTCGTCGACGTCGGTGGACGGGCGCGTGGTCAGCGCGTGATCTTCAACGAGCCCTTGGAGATCGGCGTGCCCGGGTCATCGAACGGATCGGAGCTGGTGCCGTTGTCGAACACCAGCGCCCCGTTGCCGCGCCGGATGACCATGCGCAGCAGGTCCGGGTTGCCGTCGGTCACGGTGACCGCGTAGCTGTAGTACCGACGACCGTCGAGCCTTCCGGAGCCCACGTACCACGCCTGATCGTCGATGAAGACGATGGTGGCGATCCCGTCGGACTGGAACTTGCCGAGCCCGAGCTGCCTCAGGTCGAGCTTGAACTTGCCCTTCGTCTGCCAGCCGTGCTTGTTGGTGTACTTCCAGCGTGCATCGACGTCGAACTCCACGTTGCCGCTCGCGTTCGGGGCACCCGGCGCAGATCCGGGCGCGGCGAAGATCTTGCCGTTGCCCTTGACCCGGGAGCGGTCCGGGTCGGCGACCATCACCTGGCTCGAGCTGACGACGGTGCCGGCACGCCTGACGACGGGGCGGAAGATCCCCTGCTCGGCGTAGGAGTGACGGATGCGCATCCACGAGCTGTGCGTGCTGACGGCGGAGGGCTGGACCGCCTCGAAGCCGTCACCGGCGCCCCAGTCGACCGAGATCCCGGCCGGGTCGTTCAGCCCGAAGACGTACACGCTGGCCGTGTTCCCCACCCGCGCGAACGGCTGGGTCAGCGGGATGATCACGTCGTAGGTCGACGTCGCGATCGTCTCGTTGCCGGCGTTGTCCGACACGTCGACCGTCAGCGTCTCCTCGCCGAAGCTGGACGTGTCCGCCTGCGTCGGCTCGTCCGCGAGCGTCGCTGCGTCCACGCCGCTCTCGGCGTCGGTCGCGGTGATGATCACGTCGACGTCCGCGTGCCGGCGATAGATGCCCCCGTCGACCGGCGCATCGATCGTGACCGTCGGACCGGTGACGTCGCCGCCTCCGGCCGGCGACACCGCGATGAGCCCGGCCTGGACCTTCGTGCCCGCACGACGAACGCGCACCCCGAAGGAGCCATCCGCGGCATAGGAGTGGGAGAACGAGAACCCGTTGCCGCTGGCCGTGCCGGCGGTCGAAACGAACCCGGCTCCGTCGCCCCAGTCCACCGCGATGCCGGCGTCGGACGTGAGCCCGTCGACCTGCAGCGTGGCGGGCGTTCCCACCGTCCCGCTCGCCTCGACGGCCGCGGCGACGATCGTCCAGGACGCGGTCGCGCTCGCCGAGCGGCCGACGTTGTCGGACACGTTGAGGGTCAGGCTGTCGTCGCCGATGACCGCGGTCTGCGACGAGGTCGGGTGGCTGGTCGCCGAGGCGGGGTCGATGCCGGAGCCGGTGTCCTGCATCGTCGTGCGGACCTGCAGGGTCGAGCCCTGGGCGTAGATGCCACCGTTCACCGGGGTGTCGATCCGCAGGAACGGATCGTCGACGTCGACGAGCACGAAGCTCGTCGTCGTGACGCCCTCGTCGAGCACGCTCACCTCGTAGGTGCCGGACTCGGTGATGGTGATCGGGCTCTGCACGACCTGTCCGTTGACCGACAGGACCGCGTCGCCGTCCGCGTCGCCGTCCGCGGAGACCGTGACCGGACCGGTGAACCACTGGCCGACCTGCTGGGTCCCGCTGGCAGCCGGGGTCGCCGGGGTCTCGTCATCGCCGCCGCCCACCGGGGGAGCGATGTCCTCCAGCACGGGCGCGGAGTGGAACAGCGCCTTGGCCGACGACACGCCGACGTTCCCGGAGCCGTCCACGACCTGGACGAAGTAGGCGACCTCCTGGCCGGTGGCCAGCGTCTGCGAGAGCGCCGCGCCACCGGTCCACCGCTCGGCTGCTCCGGCCTGGCCGGACTTCGCGAGATCGACGGAGCGCCACTGGGTGGAGCCCGGCTCGGAGAAGAGGACGAGCACCCGGGTGAGCGGACCTGCAGCGTCGCCCGCGTCGACCCGGAAGCCGACCGCGGTGCCGTTGACGGCCGCCTTCGTGGCGACGATCCGCGGCTGGGTGCGGTCGGTGTCACCCGGCTCGGCGTAGTAGACGGTCAGGTCCATGTCGCGGAACAGCGTCTGGACGCCGGCCGTCCGGGAACCACGGAACTGTCCGGGGACCACGACGAGGCGGTCACGCGGACCGATCGGCGTGTCGTAGCGGCTGACCCGGGTGAACACGGACGGGAAGATCCCGTCCCGGAACTCCGGCTCCTCGGCCTCGCTGGACTGGTCCACGATCGGCCGTGAGATGACCGGGTCGATCGCGACCGCGTCGACGAGGTCCAGCGCCTCGATGATCACGCCGGTGGCGCGGGCGGCGACGCCTCCCGTGCCGTCGTGCGCGGTCACCTCGACGTCGTAGCGCGGCTGGATCGGCCGCTCGTGCGTCACCTGCGGCTGGAGATCGACGGTGCCGTCGTTGACGACGAAGTACGTCTCGCCGTCACCGTTGGTCTGCGCGACGATCGGCGTGGTGCCGGGCGTGATGTCGACGTCGGTCACGGCCCGGAGGCCATGGTCGACGACGAGCGGCTGCTCGGGCTGGACCGGAGCGGGGGCTCCCGGCGCGCCGATGACGTAGTTCGGCATGCCGTAGAAGGTCGCCTCCATGAGGACCTTCTCGTCGTAGACGCCGTAGGACGACAGGTCTGCGGCGTAGGAGGACTTCGCGAAGGCCAGCGCCTGACCGATCGTCATCGACCCGTCGAGGTTCTCCGCGAACCCGACCATCAGGGCCTCGGACAACGCGACCGTCTCGGTCTCGCCGTAGCCGAAGCCGGTGTTGCCGACGTACTGCGCACCGTGCGCGGACCAGACCTGAGCCCAGTCCGGCGTCGCGCCGACCGAGATGTCGGACAGGCTCAGCGCGGAGTGACAGCCCATCGTGAACGAGATCGTGCCGGCGTAGTCGCCGACGACCTCGTTCGCGTCGAACAGGTCCGCCTGCGTGCCGTTGGCGTCCTCAAGCGCCGAGAGCAGGCTCGTCGCGTTGTAGTGGGCGTTCGCCGAGACGATGTCCTGGGAGCCCGTGCCGGCCAGACGTGCCCGGACCTCGTCGGCGTCCCACACATCGCTGATCAGCTCGTCGACCGTGCTGCCAGAGGCGGCGACGGCGTCCGCGACAGCCTCCGCGCCATCAGCGAGGAAGTCGTACCCGGCGACGAAGCTCTCGGTCGCCGGGTCGAGACGCCCGTCGAAGTCGAGGAACTGCTGGAGCTGTCCGTGGATCTCCGACGACGCCTCGACGAGGCGGCCGACCGCGAGCTCGGGGATGTGGATCGGGCGGTTCAGCGCGACCTCGGCGAGCGAGTCCGCGTAGGCGTTGTCCGACAGGTAATAGCCGAACAGCAGCGCGGCGTGCAGCTCGTCGCTGACGTCCTGGCCCTGGATCCGGCGAAGCTGCTCGTCGGCGAACGTGCGCTCGTTGGCGATGTCGGTGAAGTCCGGGATACGTGCGAACGGCACCTGCTCGTCCGGACCGACCACGACGATGTGCGCGATGTTCGGGGCGACCCCGGTGCGCAGCGCGTCGATCTCCGTGCGGATGGCCTCCACGATCACGTTGGCGGCGTTCACGTCGCAGCGTGCGGCGTCCCACGCGTCGTAGGCGGTGTCGATGGTCGGGATCTCGTCAAGCACCATCACGTGGCCGTTGACGAGCGGGTCGTTGGCGGCGCCGTCGAGCGCCGCGACCTGCGCGAGCAGGGCGTCGAGGTCGGCCACCGCGGCCTGCCCGTAGGCGCCCGCGTAGCGGTCACGGTGTACGAGGAAGAGGGTCTGGGTGCTCGCGTCGGCGACGGTCACCGGCGCGCTGCCGGTGGCGTCGGTCGTCGTGAGCCCAGCGGGCCACGGTGCGCACGGTGGCAGGACCGGCGCCGGGGTGACGCTTGCCTGCAGCGAGTAGGGCGGCGCGGCCGCGCTCTCGTTGTAGCCGGTCACCTGGACGAGGTACTCGCCGGCGAACTGCACCGGGGGCAGGTCCACGCGCTCCGTCGAGCGACCTCGGTTTGCGGAGATCTGGATCGCGGGACGGTCGGTCAGCAGGACGACGTCCTGCGCGACCTGGGTCGTCTCCCCGCCACCCTCGACGTCGTCGACGGTGACGCCGGGCACCTCGGTGCCGGGTGGCCCGTAGAGCACGAGGTCGAGGTCGGTGCCCTTCGGCACGTTGCCGAGGAAGGCGCTGAACGCCTCGCCGGGCTCGAGCGTCACCGGGAACAGGTCGACGTCGCCGGGTGCGCCGATGTGGCTGAGCACCACGACGTCACCCTCGAGGTCGGGGGAGTTCGCAGCATCGGCGACGGTGTCGTTCGGCTCGAACTCCTCGACCACGGACACCTCGACGGAGTCGGTCTCGGTCCCCAAGGTCGCGTGCTGGACGGCGACGTCCGCCGTGTTGGTGCCCAGCGAGAGCGGGGCAGCCGCGGTGACGACCAGGGAGAACGTGCCGTTGGCCTGCGGGGGGATCGTGAAGATGACCTGCTCGCCGAGCTGCTGGGCCTGCAGGTCGACCGGCTGGAGCGCGCCGACCGCGCTGAAGGCAGCAGGCGCATCTTGGCCGACGAACGCACCGCCGGGCAGGTCGAGGCGCACCTCGAACGGCTCCGTGGCGTTCTGTCCGTTCGTGGTCACGTCGATCGTGAAGACGACGTTGGTGGCGGCGTTGCCGTCGACGGCGTGCTGGATGCCGCCGCGGCTGATGTCGATCTCCGTCCACGGGATCTGGTCGGACGGGAGCAGCGCGAGGACGAGGTCCAGCAGCGACACGGTGTCGCCTGCCGGTGAGTCGTGGATGATCTGGAGCAGGTCGGCGAAGAGCGTTGCGCCGAGGATCGGGAGGATGTCGAGGATCGTCAGACCGCCGAGGTCGAAGAGGTCCTCGAGGCCGAGGTCGGCGAGGTCGTCCAGCAGCTGCTGCGACTCCTGCGAGCCGATGGCGTCCATCAGCTGACGCAGGCCATCGATGTCCAGCGGGAGCCCCGGCAGGATGTCCTGCAGCGGCGTGGTCGCGAGGTCGAGGCCCGTGAGCGGCAGGAGGTCGTCGAACAGCGCGGTGCCGTAGGTGCCGAGGTCACCCGTGACGGTGGCGTCGAGCGCTGCCTGGACTCCGAGGGCCTGACGGTCCACGTACGCGATGATGTCGGACAGGATGCTGCCCTCGGCGCTGAGCGTGTCGCCCAGCAGCCCGACGGTGGCGGTTCCCAGGATCGCGCCGGCGTCGCCGGCGTCACCGAGGGTGTCGTTCTGGCAGTCGACGAGGTTGCAGTCGATGATCTGGTCGATCGCGCTGATCGGGATCGCGGAGATCGGGATCGCCGAGATCGGCGATGCCTGCGCGTCGATCGCGGAGATGGGGATGGCGCTGATCGGGATGGCGCTGATCGGGATGGCGGAGATCGGGATGGCGCTGATCGGGATCGCCGAGATCGGCGAGGACTGCGGGTTGATCGCGGAGATCGGGATGGCGCTGATCGGGATCGCCGAGATGGGGGAGCCCGTGACGTTGATGGCGCTGATCGGGATCGCGCTGATCGGGATGGCGGAGATCGGGATGGCGCTGATCGGGATCGCCGAGATCGGGATTGCCGAGATCGGCACGCCCTCGACCTCGATCGCGGAGATCGGGATCGCCGAGATCGGTGTCCCGTTCACCTCGATCGCGCTGATCGGGATGGCGCTGATCGGGATCGCCGAGATCGGGCTGGCGCTGAGGTTGATCGCGCTGATCGGGATGGCGCTGATCGGGATGGCGCTGATCGGGATGGCGCTGATCGGGATGGCGCTGATCGGGATCGCGGAGATGGGGGCACCGGCGATGGCAGCGTCAAGGATCGTGGCGTCGCCCGGCGTCGTCCCCAGATCACCACAGCTGAACCCGTTGGCGGCGAACAGGTTGCACAGCGCCTCGGCCGGGTCGGTCGTGGTCTGGTCGTCGAGGATCGTCACCCAGTCGATCGCGGAGATCGGGATGGCCGAGATGGGGATGGCGCTGATCGGGATGGCAGAGATGGGCGTCTCGCCGAAGTCGATGGCCGAGATCGGCGCGGACAGGATCACCGGGGCGGTCCCCGGGTCGTCGAGGACGTTCTGCAGGGTGATCGACTGTCGGGGGCGGTTCTCGAGCCCCGTCGTCGACAGCTCCAGCAGCTGGCGGATGTTCTCGACCTGGCCGTTCTGGCCGATCGGCTCGAACAGGCGGATCTCGTTGAGCGGCGTTCCGGCGAGCGTCTCCTGGACACCCGGCAGCGTGAGGTCGATCGCGCTGATCGGGATGGCGGAGATCGGGATCGCGCTGATCGGGATCGCGCTGATCGGGATCGCGCTGATCGGCGCCTCGAGCACGTTGGTCTGGTTCAGCGACGAGGACTGGATCTCCTGAGCGGAGATGTCGCTGGACGGGACGATGCTCGCGCCTGGCGTGTAGACCGGCTGGTCAGCCAGGATGCTGACGGTCAGCGACGGGGCGGCGAGCTCGCCGACCTGCGCCTCGACCGCGCCGAGGTCGGCGAGCCCGTTGACCACGCCGAAGAGCCCGCGCTGATCGGTGGCGACCGTCCCGATCTCCGGGGCGACGTCGACGGCTGCGGACGAGGACTGGAACAGCAGCGTCTCGGTGAGCCCGCCGTTGTCCGCCAGGATCGGGGCGAGGTCCGCGGTGTCGTCGAGGATGTTGGTCGCGAGCTGCGGACCCGTCAGGGTGCAACCCCCACCGGAGGTGCCGATCAGCGTGTACGACACCTCGATGGTGCCGATGCACTCGCTGGGGCTGTTGCCCTCGAGGATCGAGCGATCGACGATCGGGGTGACCGTCGAGGTTGTCTCGATGGCTGAGCCGGTGTAGCCGACGATGGTCGAGGAGGTGACGGTCAGGGCCGCGTTGGCGAACACCTCGAGCGCCGGCTCGAGACCTGAGTTGCCGAAGAACGTGGACCGGACGACGTCGAGATCGCCGTAGACCTCGATCCCGGTCAGCTCGAAGGTCGAGTTCAGGATCGTGGCAGGCGCCGAGTTGTTGTTGACGATCACGGACCCGCCCGTGAGCGTCGAGCTCAGCATCGTGAACGGGCGGGCGATGATCAGCATGTAGGGGCGGACGTCGTTGGTCGGGTCTCCGACGAAGGTGACCTCGTCAAGAACGATGGGTCCGTCCGCGCCGGGCCCGTCCGACCCGCTCACATCGAAGCCGTTTGCAAACGGGTCGTCGGTGATCGTGGTGCGACGCAGCGTCAGCGGGGAGTCCTGCTCGAGGTGGATCGCGGTGCCTGTGGCAGAGTCACCGGTGTTGTCCTCGAACAACGAGTCCTCGATCAACACCGAGTTCTCCCCGTCGGTGAAGACGAAGATGCCGCCGCCGTTGCCGTTCGGGGCAGCGTTGCGGGAGACGGTGGCGTTGCGCATCGTGAAGTCGGCGCCGAGGACCGCGATGCCGCCGCCTTCGTCGCCGACGCTGTTGACGGCGTTGTCGGAGATGGTGGTCCCGTCGATGACGAGGGCCCCGAGCCCCGTGTAGCGGATGCCGCCGCCGCTGGACGCGGTGCCGTCGGTGACGCTGCCGCCGATGATCCGGGTGGTCTCACCGGTGGGGACATCGAGATCGATGTTGCCGCCCAAAGCCCCGCTGTTGCCCTGGCCGACCACGTCGGTGTTGATGATGTCGACCGCGCTGTCCGCAGAGATCCCCGCTCCTGTGGCGGCAAGGTTCGGGTTGGCGACCGTGCCGATCGAGGAGTCCTCGATGACGGAGCCGACCGCGTTCGTGGTGAGGCGGATCGCTCCGCCGGCCGCGCCGCCGTCGTTGTCGATGAACGTGGAGCTGCGGATCTGGATCGGGACGTTGGCGTTGATGGCGCCACCGAAGTCACCGGCGACGTTGCCCTTGAAGGTCAGGCCGTGGAGGTGGGTCTCGACCGACCCCGCGACGTGCACGGCCCCGCCCTCGGTGGTCGAGGAGTTGTTCTCGAAGAACGTGTCCGCGAGGATGACGGTTCCGCCGACGCCGGCGGAGACGGCACCGCCGAAGGCCGCGCCGCTGGTGTTGGCCGAGACCTCGGACCCGACGATCGAGATCGTCCCGGAGCCGGGCACCTCGAACGCACCGGACCCGAAGACGGCGTCGTTGCCCGTGACGAACGCGTTGCGCACCCGGCTGATCCCGGTGACGGTGTAGATCGCGCCTGCGGCGCCTGCGGGGGTGTCGTTGTTCGTGAAGCTGCTGTCGAACACCGCTGCCCGGCTGACCGGGGCGAAGGTGACCTGTCCGTCGTTGTTGCTGATGGCTGCGCCGTAGCCGAACACGCTGGTGCCGCCCTGGCCAGCGATGTTGTCCGTGAACGACGTGTCACCGAAGCGCGCGACGGAGCCGCCCTCGAGGCTGATGGCCCCACCGAAGCGGTTGTTCGGCGCCGCGAGGTCGGTGGTGCCCACACCGTTGTTCGCGAAGATCGTCGAGCGGATGTCGAGGTCGGAGCTGCCGGTCGCGTGGATCGCGCCGCCGCTGAGCCGTGCCAGGTTCGGGCCTGGGTCATCGCCGCGCTCGAGGCCGACGAAGCTGTCGCGCAAGGTCAACGAGCCGCTGGTCATGTGGATCGCGCCACCGCTGTCCCCGGCTTGGTTCCACGTCATCTCGACGTCGCGCAGGACGAGGTCGTTCAACCCGGCAGCGTGGATGGCGCCGCCGTCGGTGGTGGCGATCCCGCCGTCGATCTCCATGTTCATCAGGCGCAGGTCCGCGCCGTTGAGGAGCCGGAAGAACGTCCCGAGGTTCGCGGCCGTGGCCCCGAAGCTCAGCCAGAGCCCGTTCACGTCGAGGCTGACCCCGGCGGCCACCTCGAAGAGGGAGTCGTCGGCGGCGTGGTTGACGCGCACCGTGCGGCTGTTGTCCGCAGCAGGACGCTCGACGAGGATCGTGTCCTGGGTGACCGTGAGGACCGCGTTGACGTCCGGAACCCACGGGTTGTTCAGCGGGATGACGTCGATGGCCGCCGTGCCGGTGAGCAGGTTGCCCTCGGTGACCGCGGCGCGCAGCGAGCACTGTTCGCCCACGGTGCCGTTGTCGGTGTCGCACAGCCCGTCGCCGGGGGTCAGGTCCGGGAGGTCGCCGTCCTCGTTGACGAGGAAGCCGGACTGGATGGCACCGTGGTCACAGGTGGTGCCGCTCTGGAGCCGGGCGGCCCCGCGCTGGTCGTCGCCGTTGCACGACGGTCCGCTGACGACCGCCCCGCCGGTGCTGGCAGCGACCGTCTGGAAGCGGCCCATCTGACCGTTGCCGACCGCGACGGACGGGCCCTGCTCGACGACGGGTGCGCCGAAGGTCTGGTCAGCAGCTGTCGACGACAGGCTGCACGTGGCGAGCGAGGCGTACTTCGTGGCGCTGGAATCGACGTTGAGGCAGTCGGTGCTTGCTCCGTCGAAGTCGGCGAGGGAGAGGTTCACGGTGACGCTGCCGGGGTCGACCGCGTGGAGGTGGTTCGTCCCAGCCGCGACGTTGTCGGAGAGCGTCGTGAAGCGGAAGATCGCCCCGTCGGAGTCGGCGTTGTAGACCGCGCCGCCGTCGCCCGTCGTCGCGGCGTTCGCGAGGAGGGACACGCTGTCGAAGATCGCCGTGCTCGACCCGAAGGTGGCGCTGTCGATCAGCGCCGCGTAGGCGCCACCGTTGCGATGGGCGGTGTTGGCCTCGAACCAGGACGTGTCGACGTTGATGGAGTTCGTCGGCGCCGCGCCCTGCCGGGCGATCGCGCCACCGTCACGGGCGAAGTTCAGGCTGAACCCGCTGTCGGTGACGTTCAGACGGCCGGCGCCCACCGAGATCGCGCCGCCGAGGCCGTCGTCGTAGCCGCCGTCGCCGTCGGGGTCGAACGCGCCGTTGCTCACGAACTCGGTGGTGCTGACGGAGAGCGTGCCGCCGACGTCGGATGCGTGGACCCCGCCACCGTTCTCCCACGCGTGGTTGCCGGACAGGTCGCTGTCGGACAGCGTGACGAAGTTGCTTGCCAGGAACAGTCCGCCGCCCTCGAGCGCGGTGTTGTCGGTGAAGCGCAGGCCCCGCAGCGTCGCGTTGTCGTTGAGGTAGAGCCCGCCACCCTGTCGCGGGACGAAGCTTGCGGGAGGCTCGATGGCGCTGCCGGGCCGCAGACCGTTGCGCTCGAAGTCCGTGTCTTCGATGAGGACCGAGCTTGCGTTCACGTTGATGGCGGCACCGCCACCGAGGCTGTTGGTCGTGTTGCCGTAGAAGGCGGACCCGGTGATCTGGACCGCGCCGGTGCCCCAGTACTCGAGGCCGCCACCGGAGAGGGTCGAGACGTTGCTGGTGAACTCGGTGTTGGACAACGTCAGGTTGTCCCCGGGGAAGTCGACGAGGAGGCCGCCGCCGCCGAAGTTCACCGTCCCGGCGAGGTTGAGCTGGTTCTGGGAGGCACCGCCGGTGACGGTGAGATCGTTGAGCGTGAGGCTGCCCTCGGCGACCTCGATGACCCGTCGCGCCGTTGCCGGTGACGGGATGGCGAACCCGCCCGCGGGGGAGAAGGTCGCGTCGTCACCGTCGAGGATCGTCGCGCCCATGCCGACGCCCTGCAGGACCAGCTCGCGGCTCACCGCAGGGGCGGCGTACAGCGTGTCGTCCAGGACGATGCGCCAGCCCGGCACGGTCACCGTCGTCGTGCCCGTGTCGTTCGTCGCGCTGTGCTCCTCGAACGCGGCGCGCAGCGTGCACGAGCCGGTGCCGTCGTCGCAGGATCCATCTCCGGGGCTGGCGTCGCCGAAGTCGTCGGGCGAGTCGACGACGAGGTTGAGGTTCGTCAACGCGAACGCCGGGCTCGTCGGGCCGACGGCGATCACGCCGACGACCAGCCCGAGAACGGCGACGACCGAGGTGATCCGGCGGTGCAGCGGAGCGGTGTGAGGCATGAGCGCGCCCTTCCACGGGCGCCCGGTTCCCAGCAGACGGCTTCGGGCAGCGGCGGACCGTGAGCCCCCGCTCGGACACCTCGCGAGAAGCGTCACTGGGAACCTAGGACGGGCAGGTGGCCGGAATGCAAGTGGCCGGTTCGCCGAGCCTGAGCGGTGAATGCTCGGGTTCTGGCGTTGACCGCGCAGGTCTCGCGCAGCGTCACGGCGATGGTGGCCGAACGGCCGCCCGGGTGACGTTGCGTGGTCGTCGGCGCGTCCGCGTGGCGAACTGTCCGATTTCAGAAAAAGCACCTCAAGATCTGTCGTGCGCGGTGTCGGGGGCCGTGCGGGAGCCGCGGCAGCGTGGGCGGTTCGTTTCTGACGACCCGTCAGATTAGGCTGGGGGCACGAGCAGACGACGGAGATGTGCGTGGCGACCCCGGTGATCGATGGATGGTTCACGGACGATGACGCGCCGTCGTTGATCGGTCAACGGTGCAGCCGTTGCGCCACCGTGTCGTTCCCGCCGCTGGCTGCCGGCTGCCCCAGCCCGGCATGCACGGCGCTCGTCGACGAGCTCGCCCCGACGACGCTGTCGCGCTTCGGGACAGTCTGGTCCTACGTGACCAACCACTACGCCCCGCCGGCGCCGTACATCGTCGACGGTGACGAGTTCACGCCGTACTCCGTCGTCGCGGTCGAGCTCAAGGACGAGGCGATGGTCGTGCTCGGCCAGCTCTCGCACACCGCCACGCCCGACGACATCCGCGTCGGCACGGCGGTCGAGCTCGTCGTCGAGCGGCTCTACGTCGATGACGAAGGCGAGGAGCGCACCACCTGGCGCTGGGCACCGATCACGGAGGTCGCCTCATGACCCGCGCCAACGATGCACGCATCGTCGGGGCCGGCATGCACGAGTGGGGCAAGTGGGGACGCAGCTTCGTCGGCTACGGCGTTCACGCCGCCCGCGCAGCGCTGTCCGAGGCCGGCGTCGACTGGGCCGACGTCGACTTCGTCGCGGGTGCCGCGACCGTCCGCAACGGCTACCCCGGCTACGTGGCCGGCTCCACGTTCGCGCAGGCCCTCGGCTGGAATGGCGCCAAGATCGCGACCTGCTACGCGGCGTGCGCGTCCGGCTCGCAGGCCATCGACGTCGCCCGCACCCGGATCATGGCAGGGCTCAGCGACCTCGCGCTGGTCGTCGGCGCCGACACCACGCCGAAGGGGTTCCTCGCCCCGCAGGCCGGGGAGCGCTGGGACGACACCGACTGGCTCCGCTTCCGCCTCCAGGGAATCACCAACCCGACGTACTTCGCGCTCTACGCCCGTCGACGGATGGACCTCTACGGCGCCACCGAGGAGGACTTCGCGCAGGTGAAGGTCAAGAACTCCGAGGCGGCCGTGCACAACCCGAACGCGCGCTACCCGAAGGCGTTCACGCTCGAGCAGGTGCTCGCCTCGCCGATGGTCTCTGACCCGCTGCGGCTGCTCCAGATCTGCGCGACCTCTGACGGTGGCGCGGCGATCCTGCTCGCGTCGCCGGAGAAGGCAGCGGCGCTCGGCCTCGCCGACGCCCCGCGGATCGCCGGGCTCTCCACCGCCACGCCGACCTTCCCGAACACGACCATCGACATGCCGATGTTCGCGACCGACTCGGCCGCGAACCACGCGCTCCCGCCCCGTCCGTTCAAGGACGACATCGCGTTCACCGCCTACGAGGAGGCCGGCGTCGGTCCGGAGGACCTGTCGCTCGCCGAGGTCTACGACCTCTCGTCCGCGCTCGAGCTCGACTGGTACGAGCAGATCGGGATCTGCAAGACCGGCGAGGCGGAGCAGCTGCTCCGCGCCGGCGAGACCGCGCTCGGCGGACGCATCCCGGTCAACCCTTCCGGCGGGCTCGGTGCGTTCGGCGAGGCCGTGCCGGCCCAGGCCATCGCGCAGGTCTGTGAGCTGCACTGGCAGCTCACCGGCAAGGCCGGAGGCCGTCAGGTCGAGGGCGCCAAGGTCGGGCTCTCGATCAACCAGGGCCTCTTCGGCCACGGCAGCTGCACGATCGTCACCAGGTAACAGCGTCGTCAACCATCAGGAGTTCGTCATGCCCGAGGCCTACATCATCGACGCCGTCCGCTCGCCCGTCGGGCGACGCAACGGCGGGCTCGCCGCGGTCCACGCCGCTGACCTCGGGGCGCACTCCATCTCCGCGCTGATGGCGCGGACAGGCGTCGACCCGGCCGCGGTCGAGGACGTCGTCTTCGGCTGCGTCGACACCGTCGGCACCCAGGCGGGCGACATCGCCCGGACCGCATGGCTCGCCGCAGGGATGCCCGAGGAGGTCCCCGGCACCACGATCGACCGCCAGTGCGGCTCGTCCCAGCAGGCCGTCCACTTCGCCGCCCAGGGCGTGATGTCGGGCACGCAGGACCTCGTCGTCGCCGGGGGTGTCCAGACGATGTCCCAGATCCCGATCGCGTCGGCCATGACGTTGGCAAGCCACCTCGGCATGACGGACCCGTTCTCCGGATCTGAGGGCTGGGTCAAGCGCTACGGGACCCAGGAGATCTCGCAGTTCCGGGGCGCCGAGATGATCGCCGAGCAGTGGGGGATCAGCCGCGAGGACATGGAGCAGTTCGCGTTCGCCTCCCACGAGCGTGCCATCGCCGCGATCGACGGCGGCCGCTTCGAGCGCGAGATCGCCCCGGTCGTGACGGCCGAGGGTGAGGTCGTCCATGACGAGGGCCCCCGGCGCGGCGGATCGATCGAGAAGATGGCGACGCTGCGCACGCTCGTCGACGGTGGCCGGCTCACCGCCGCCCTCGCGTCACAGATCTCCGACGGCTCCGCCGCGCTGCTGATCGCGTCCGAGCAGGCCGTGAAGGACCACGACCTCACGCCCCGCGCCCGCATCCACCACCTGTCCGTTCGCGGTGGCGACCCGGTGAAGATGCTCTCCGCTCCGATCCCGGCGACGAAGTACGCGCTGACCAAGGCCGGGATGACGATGGACGACATCGATCTCGTCGAGATCAACGAGGCCTTCGCGTCGGTGGCCCTTGCCTGGATGAAGGACCTCGACGTCGACCACGCCAAGGTCAACGTCAACGGCGGCGCGATCGCTCTGGGCCACCCCCTCGGCGCCACGGGCGCCAAGCTCATGACCACCCTGCTCCACGAGCTCGAGCGCACGGGCGGGCGCTACGGACTGCAGACGATGTGCGAGGGCGGCGGTCAGGCCAACGTCACCATCATCGAGCGGCTCTGACTCCCAGCTCGGCCATGAGGCTGCGGACCTTGCCCTCGATCTCGTCACGCACGACGCGGACCATGGCGTTGCCCTGGCCGGCTGGGTCCTCGAGCGGCCAGTCGAGGTAGCGGGTGCCGGGCAGGACCGGGCAGGTGTCGCCGCATCCCATCGTGACGACGACGTCGGACGCCCCGAGCTCCTCGTCGGTCCAGCGGTGCGGGGTCGCGTCGGAGATGTCGATGCCCACCTCCGCCATGACCGCGACGGCGGCGGGGTTCACCGCGTCGCTCGGGCTCGATCCCGCCGAGAGCACGCGCACCCGGTCCTCGCCGAGGTGGCGCAGCCACCCCGCTGCCATCTGGGAGCGGCCCGCGTTGTGCACGCAGAGGAACAGGACGGTGGGGGTCTCGAACATCGCGGTGTGGCCTCATCGGGTGGCGGGTCTGGGCCGAGTGAAGCATCGAGGCGCCCGACATGGCAGCCTGTGACCCTCCGGCGCCCCGATGGGCGTCGACCTCTCGACCACACGAAGGCCACCACATGCGCATCGGCCTCGTGCTCGGCGCCGGTGCGTACCCCGGACACGCGTGGCATGTCGGCGTGCTCCATGGCATCGAGGACGCTCTCGGCTGGGACGCACGTGACGCCGAGGTCATCGTCGGGACCTCGATCGGATCGATCACCGGCGGCGGCATCCGCGGCGGGTTCGCGATCGCAGACCTCGCCGCCGCGATCCTCGGCACGCCGAAGTCGCAGGAGGGCGAGCGGCTCTCCGCGCACCACATCGATCCGCCGCACATGCTGCCGCCCGACGTCGGTCCGCTGAAGCTGCCGGCGCCGATGCCCAGCGGCATCGGCGCGCTCCGCGCGATCGCGACCCTTGACGACGAACGACACGTGCGTTCGCTCGTCATGCAGGGCGTCGCCGGACTCGTCCCGAAGGGGCGCGGGTCGCTCGCGCCCGTCGGTCACTCCATCGACACGCTGCTCGAGAAGACGTGGCCCGAGCGTGATCTCTGGGTGGTCGCGACGCGCGTCCGCGACGGCGCGCGGGTGGTGTTCGGCCGGGACGGCTCGCCGATCGTCAGCCCCGGTGTGGCGTGCGCGGCGTCCGGGAGCATCCCGGGGGTGTTCAAGCCGGTGGAGATCGAAGGGGAGTTCTACGTCGACGCCGGGATCGGCTCCACGACGAACGCCGACCTGCTCCGCGACCGCGACGACCTCGACCTCGTAGTCGTCAGCGCCCCGCTCGCGAGCGCCGCCATGTTCCCGACGACGCTCGACGCTCCCGTCCGCGTCGTCACCTCTGCGCAGATCCGTCACGAGGTGCGAGGCCTGCGCGACGTCGGCCACCACGTCGTCACGATCTCCCCCTCGTCGAGGACCGCCCGCGCGATGGGGACGAACCCGCTGGTCGATGACCGCGAGGCGCAGGGCTGGGTCTACACCGGCGCCCGCGCCGAGGCCCGCGCAGCGATGCGCGGCTTCGCCTGACGGGAGCCAACCTTCCGGTCGGCGCTGACGAACAACAGCCGACGGCAACGCGCCGTCTCGGCGACGACGCCGGACGGCACACCTCGGCACGCGCATGCGCATCGGACTCGTCCTCGGAGCAGGAGCCTTCCCGGGCTACGCATGGCACGTCGGGGCGCTTCAAGGGCTCCAGGACGCCCTCGCCGTCGACGCTCGTGACGCCGAGCTCATGGTCGGCACCTCCATCGGCGCGATCACCGCGGGCGTGCTCCGGGGCGGCTTCGCCGTGGACGATCTGGCTGCCGAGCTCAACGGCACCCGGATGTCGCGCGACGGACACCGTCGCCTGCACGAGCGGTGCGACCCGCCAGGCCAGCTCCCGCCGCCGTGAGCGCGTCGTCTTCGGCCGCGATCAGCCACCTGAGGTCAGCCCCGGCTTCGCCTGCACCGCCGCCGCGAGCATCCCGGGAGTGTTCCGCCCCATGGTCGTCGACGGCCATCGTCACGTCGACGCCGGCATCTGCTCCACGACGAACGCCGACCTGCTCGCGTCGCGCGACGACCTCGACCTGATCGTGGTCAGCGCCCCGCTCGCCTCCAACGGCACCTTCAGCCGTTCCGTCGACGCCCCGATGCGCTGGCTCGCCAACGGCCAGATCCGCAGCGAGGTGGCCACGTTGGCCGCCGCCGGTCATCGCGTCGTCACGCTCGCGCCGAGCTCCGCGACGGCTCGGGCGATGGGCTTCTCGCCGCTCGCCGACGACCGCGACGCCCAGCGTGACGTGCTCCGTCGTGCGCGGGTCGAGGCGCGAGCGAAGATCATGGCTGCGTGCCCGGACCTCGTCGGCGCCCCGACGGCCATCGTCGAGATGGTCAGGGCGGCCTGATCGCTAGCTGTGGCCGACGACCGGGCGGGCGGTGTAGGGCTCCTCGAGCGCAGCGAGGTCCTCGGGCGTGAGCTCGAGATCCAGGGCCCCGACGGCATCGGTGAGGTGCGAGAGCTTCGTCGCGCCGATGATCGGGCCGGTGATGCCGGGCTGGTGCAGGAGCCAGGCGAGGCCGACCTGTGCGGGCACGGCCCCGAGGCGGTCCGCGACCTCCGCGACGCGGGAGAGGATCTCGCGGTCGCCGCCGGCGTAGAGATGCGGGGTCAGCGTGTCGCTGTCGTTGCGCTTCGTCGCGGTGTCCGGGGCGTGGGCGCGCGCGATCAGGCCACGGGCGAGCGGCGACCACGGGATCACCCCGATCCCGGCGTCGCGGCAGTACGGGAGCATCTCGCGCTCCTCCTCGCGGTAGAGGAGGTTGTGGTGGTTCTGCATGCACGTGAACGGTGTCCAGCCGTTGCGCGCGGCGATCTCGTTGGCCTGCACGAACTGCCACGTCCACATCGACGACGCGCCGAGATAGCGGACCTTGCCCGCCACGACGCACTCGTGCAGCGCGAGCATCGTCTCCTCGATCGGCGTCTCCGGGTCGAGCCGATGGATCTGGTAGAGGTCGATGTAGTCGGTGTCGAGACGCCGGAGGGAGGCGTCGACCTCGCTGAGCACGTGCTTGCGCGACAGCCCGCCGCGGTTTGGTCGGCCGTCGCGGAAGTTGAAGAACACCTTCGTCGCGATGACGACGTCCTCGCGCTCGGCGTGTCGGCCGAGGAGCGTGCCGGTGACCTGCTCCGACGCCCCGTCGGAGTACATGTTCGACGTGTCGAACGTCGTGATCCCGGCCTCGAGCGCCGCGACGACGAAGGGCTCCGAGGCGGCCTCGTCGAGCACCCAGTCACGCCAGCCCGGATCGCCGTAGGACATCATCCCCAGCACGATCCGCGACATCTTGAGGCCCGTCCGGCCCATCCTCGTGTACTGCACGTCTGCCTCGGCGCTCGCGGGTTCAGTTCCAGGAGCCGATCATGGCGGACGTGCGCCGTCTCCGCTCGTTCGGGGCGCCCTCGGTCAGTTCCAGCTGGTGTGGCGCTCGCGGGCGCTCGAGAGGACGTCGAGGATCACGAGGCCGATGAGGGCGAGGAAGGGGATCACGGTGAAGATCATCTTGGTCCTGCTTCCTGGGCGGCGGGCCCGGTGTGCGACGTGTTCACCTTCCTCCCGCAGCACCGTCGCGCCCATGGGTCACCTTGCCCATCCCGGAACGCGCGTTCTGTCCGGTTCCAGGATCTGGGGTCGTGGACGGACATGACGAACGGCCCGCCATGAGGCGGGCCGTTCGGGGAAGCCTGTGGTCTCGGTCAGGAGACGAGGTCCGTGGACCGGAGCCGGAGCGCAGCCAGCTCGAGGACGGCGAGGAGTGACAGCGGGACGACGGCGATGGCTGCGAAGAGCATTGGGCGGCACCTTGGGCGAGGTGGACCTGCAGGGGGCGTGGTCCGGGAACGCACGAGGGGTGCCCGGCCCGTCAACGCGCCAAACCTGACGGCTTCGGTCAGCTCGCAGACGGCAGGCCGGCAAGCGTTGTCGCGGCCTCGTCCATGATCCGCGCGATGAGGTCGGCGACGGTCGGGAGGTCGTCGATCACACCGACGACCTGACCGGACGACATCACCCCGAGGTCGGGGCGTCCGTCGACCATCGCGGCCTTCAGCAGCATCGGCGTGTTGGCCGACATCACGACCTGCGACCACGACAGGTCGCGGGAGTCCTTCATCGCCTTGCCCTCGACGAGCAGCGACTTCAACGACGTGCCGGTCAGCTCCTTGAACCTGAGCCCGTTGCGGGCAGCCTGGAGCAGCGACGTCGCCCCGCTGGCGCCCTCGAGCGCATCGACGAGATCGGTGCGGAGCACCCGGTGCGGGACGCCGTCGACCTTCGTCGTGCGGACGGTGTCGGTCACGGAGTGGCCGAGGTAGAACCGCTTGACCTCCTCGGGGACGGTCGACTCCTGGGTGAGCAGGAACCGCGTGCCCATCGCGATGGCGGACGCCCCGTAGGCCAGCGCCGCGACGAGACCGCGTCCGTCGAAGAACCCGCCGGCGCCGATGACGGGGACGTCGACCGCGTCGACGACCTGGGGGAGCAGCAGCGAGGTCGGCACGGCACCGGTGTGGCCGCCGCCCTCGCCGCCCTGCACGAGCACGGCGTCGACGCCCCATTCGGAGACCTTCTGCGCGTGGCGCAGCGCTCCGACCGACGGGACCACGAGCACCCCGTGGTCCTGGAGGCGTCGGATGAGGTCCTGCTTCGGCGCGAGCGCGAACGACGCAACGCGGACACCCCGGTCGATCAGCAGGTCGATGCGACGCAGCGCGTCGTCCTGATCGGCGCGCAGGTTCACGCCGAACGGCTTGCTCGTCCGGGCGCGGACGTCGTCGATCGCGTGCTCGAGCTCGTCGTAGGTCATCGTGGCCGAGGCGAGGATCCCGAGACCGCCCGCGTCCGCGGTGGCGGCGACGAGCCGGGGTCCAGCGACCCAGCCCATGCCGGTCTGCACGATCGGATGGTCGACGCCGACCAGCTCCGTGAAGGCCGTCGAGATCGTCGGCACGGTCACGCCTTGACCTCTCGACCGGTGAAGCTCTTGGGGTCGATGACCTCGCGGAGCAGGCGCAGCTCGAGGTCGGTCGGCAGTCGGGTCTCCGGGACCTCGTCGGCGATGGTCAGCGCGAAACCGGTGGCCGCGACGACATCCTCGACGGTCACGCCGGGGTGCACTGAGCGCAGCCGCATCGCCCCGTCGAGGGTCTCGAAGTCGAGCACCGCGAGGTTGGTGATGACGCGCCGCAGGTCGTGGAATCCGGCCAGGGCCGTGCCGGCCTTGGCCGCACGGTCGGTGCCGACGCCGGAGACGAAGTCGACCTGCTCGACGAAGATCCGTGTCGAGTGGTTCGCGACCCAGTAGCTCGTCGCGTGGTTGGCGGTGTTGCCGGGACCGCCTCGGGCGCCGAGCAGCTGGATCTTCGGCGCGGCGTGGTCGCCGATGGCGGAGATGTTCTGGTTGCCGTACCGGTCGATCTGCGAGGCGCCCATCATCACGTGACGGTTGCCGTGCGCGACGACGTCGAACACCGTCCGGAACGGGATGTAGCCCTCGACGACGTGGCCCCCGAAGCCAGAGCCCATCGCGGGGATGCCGTCGATGGTGGTGGCCTCGCCGTCGCTGATGAGCAGGTCCGGCTCGAACGTCGCCTTGGCGAGCAGGGCCCCGGCGCGCGGCGTCGTGCCCATCGGCGAGCAGAAGATCTCACCGTCGCCGCGGAAGGCCTCGGCGCACGCGACGGCGCAGATCTCGGCGCGGGTGGCGGCGGCGGTGGTGGTGGCGCTCATGCGTTCGCCTCGGCGGTGGCGGTGGTGAACTCGCGGACGGCCTGCTGGTAGCCGTCCTCGTCGACCTCGAGGAACCGCTGACGGAACTCCTCCCAGAGGGCCGGGTCCTTCGCGGTGGCTGCGTAGTGCTTCTGGAACGCCTCGTCGCGGCCGTGGTCGGGCTCGCACGCCGTGAAGTGTGCCCCGTTGGGGGTCTCGACCACACCGTCGATCATGGAGCGGTTGATCCGCAGCGTGTGGATGGAGCCGTCGTCGAGCAGTCGCTCGGTGGCGACGAGCCGCTCACAGCTCATGAAGGTTCGATCGGCGGCGAGCGCGAACAGGTCGTCGAAGTAGCAGTCGGGGCCGAGGAACTGGCCGTTGCCGCGGTGGTCCGCGCGGTTCATGTGGATGAGCGAGACGTCGGTCCGCAGGGCCGGCATCGCGACGAACTCGCCGTCGCCGTAGGGGTTGGAGACGAGCTGCAGCTCGGGGTTGACCTCGAGCACGGAGCTGCCGAGCCCGGCGCGCGTCGGCAGGAACGGCAGGCGCTTGGCGGCGGCTTCGAGCCCGCTGAGGAACATGCCCTCGTCGAGCTCCATGACGTCGATCGATCCGGACTGGCGTGCCGTGCGGAAGTGCGGCTCCAGCGCGATCGAGTCGAGCGAGACGAACGCGAACACGAGCTTGCGGACCTTGCCGGTCGCGCACAGGATCCCGACGTCGGGGCCGCCGTAGCTGACGATCGTGAGATCATCGACGCTGCTCCGGGCGATCGCACGGATCAGCGCCATCGGCTTGCGGCGAGAGCCCCAGCCTCCGATGCCGATCGTCATGCCGGAGCGGAGCTCACCGACGATCTCGTCGATGGTCATGACCTTGCTGGTGCCTTGAGAGATCTGCGGGGCGTCGCTCATGTGCGGGTTCCAGTCGGTGGAGGAGTCGTCTCAGGCGTCGAAGTCGGCGTCGCGCTTCTCGACGAAGGCGTCGCGGGCCTCCTGGGCGACGCCGCGCAGCGTCAGCTCGTAGGTGAGGCCTTGCTCGAAGCGGTAGGAGCGCTTCACGTCGACGGGGTCGATCCCGTTGAGCGCTTCCTTGGCACGGCGGATGATCGTCGGGGACTTCGCGGCGATCTCGGCGCCGAGCGCCATGGCGGTGTCGCGCAGCTGGTCGCGCGGGACCACGGCCTGCACGGAGCCGTACGAGGCGAGCTCGGCGGCCGTGATCGTCTCGGCGAGGAAGACCATCGCGCGCATCTTGTGCTGAGGGACCATGCGGCTGAGGTGGGTGGCTGCGCCGAGCGCGCCACGGTCGACCTCGGGCAGGCCGAAGGTCGCGTCGTCGGAGGCGACGATGATGTCGGAGTTGCCGATCAGGCCGATCCCGCCGCCGACGCAGAAGCCCTGGACGGCGGAGATCACCGGGACCTCGCAGTCGTAGACCGCCGCGAACGCTGCGTAGCACCCGCGGTTCACGCCGATCAGGGCGACGTGGTGCGGGTCGTCGGCGAGCTCCTTGATGTCGACGCCGGCGTTGAAGCCCTTGCCCTCCGCCCGCAGCACGACCGCGGAGACCTCGGGGTCACGGCCGGCGGCGAGGATCGCGTCGGCAAGCGCGAACCACCCGGCGACGGGCAGGGCGTTGACCGGCGGATGGTCGACGACGACCTCCGCGACGTGGTCGGTGATGGTCGTCGTGATGCTGCGCGACATGAGCTCTCCGGCGTTTCTGACGGGGCGTCAGATCGTGGTCAACGCTACCTCGCGGGGCGTGTCGGGCGAAACGTCCGGGCTCGGTCAGCGCGCGGTTTCTGACGGGTCGTCAGTTATCTTCAGGGCGGCGTCGCCTTCCGCGGTGGCGCGACCTGTGATCGGAGCAAGCGATGACCCAGCAGCAGCGCGTGGTGCTCGTCACCGGTGGCGCCAAGGGGATCGGTCGCGGCATCGCCCGTGCGTTCCTCGCTGACGGCGACACGGTCGTGACGTGCGGGCGCCGGCCCGTGGACGGGCTCCCCACGGTCGACGGCAACACCGCGAGCTTCTCCGCGTGTGACGTCCGTGACGCGGAGTCCGTCGATGCCCTCATCGCCCTGGTCGTCGCGGAGCACGGCAGGCTCGACGTCGTCGTCAACAACGCCGGCGGGACCCCGTACGCGCTGGTCGAGGACGCGTCGACGTCCTACCTCGAGAAGATCATCGCGCTGAACCTCACCGCGCCGCTGCTGGTCGCGAAGGCCGCGAACGCCGTCATGCAGGCACAGGCCACCGGCGGCGTGATCGTGAACATCGCCAGCGTCAGCGGCGCGCGCCCGTCGCCGGGGACCGCGGCATACGGGGCGGCCAAGGCGGGGTTGATCAACCT
>CBDTYW010000010.1:0-31932 GCA_965364735.1 uncultured Nitriliruptoria bacterium | reverse complement strand
GCGACGTCAGGTTCATCGCGCCGTCCACGCGCCTGCGCTTCCCCGGCGCGATCTACGGGTTGCCGGTGGGCGCGGCGCGCACCGTCGGGCTGGTCGGGACGGGCACGGCCCGCGACTGGATCCTGTCCAGCCGCGACGTCGACGCCGAGGAGGCGCTGCGGACCGGCTTCGCCCAGCGCCTCGTGGACGACGGCGCGACCGAGGCCGCGGCGCTGGCGTGGCTCACGATGAGCGCGTCGCGTCGCCCCGACACGGTTCGGCTGCTGAAGCGGGTGCTGCTGGACTTCGGCGGAGTCCGCGACCGGGTTGCATGGGAGAACGACGCCCTCCGGGCCACGGTCGAAGCCGGACATCTGCCACCCGGCCTTGACGCCGACCTGCCTCGCACCGTGCGGCCACGCCGCCGCTGATCGTGGCGGTCATGTCGACACGCCCCATCTTTCGTACCGTTGTGCTGCGTTCCTGATCACCACATCTCCCGAGGATCACCCATGACTCCCGTCCGCCCCGACCGCAACCTCGCGATCGAACTCGTCCGGGTCACCGAGGCCGCGGCCATGGCCGCAGCCCCATGGATGGGTCGCGGCGCGAAGGAGGACGGCGACCAGGCCGCCGTCGACGCGATGCGCTCGATGCTGACCACCGTCGACATGAAGGGCGTCGTGGTCATCGGCGAAGGGGAGAAGGACGAGGCGCCGATGCTGTTCAACGGCGAGGAGGTCGGCTCGGGGAACGGCACGGAGATCGACATCGCCGTGGACCCGATCGACGGGACGCGGCTGCTCGCCGAGGGCCGCGAGGGCTCCCTCGCCGTCTTCGCCGCAGCACCTCGCGGCGCCATGTTCAACCCCGGCTCTGCGGTCTACATGGAGAAGTGGGTCGTCGGCCCGGACGCCAAGGGCGTGGTGGACATCGACGCACCCGTCCAGGACAACCTCCGCAAGATCGCGGCGGCGAGGGGCCGCAAGGTCGAGGATCTCACCGTCATGATGCTCGATCGTGATCGACACGAGGGCCTCAAGCGTGACATCCGTTCCGTCGGGGCTCGCCTCCAGCTCATCATGGACGGTGACGTCGCCGGCTCGATCCTCGCCGCGTGGGATGCCCGGCCGACCGTCGACGTCCTGATCGGCATCGGCGGAACTCCCGAGGGGGTCATCTCGGCATGCGCCGTCAAGGCCCTCGGCGGCGAGATCCTCGGCCGGCTGTGGCCGCGTGACGCCGCCGAACGCGCTCGCCTCGAGAACGAGGGCTTCGACTTGACCCAGGTGCTCGGCACCGACGACCTGGTGTCCGGCAACGACACGTTCTTCTCCTGCACCGGCATCACGCCGGGCCAGCTCGTCGGTGGCGTCGAGCTCGACGGTCAGGGCGCGGTGACCGAGTCGCTCGCGATGCGGTCGAAGTCCGGGACGGTCCGGGTCATCAAGGCACGTCACCGGATGGACAAGCTCGAAGAGCTCAACGGCTGAGGATCTGACCGAGCCGGACCCTGCCTTCGGCCCTTCAGCCAACCTTCAGGCTCGATCAGAGGTTGGACGTTCGGCCATGGCCAGAACGGAACACCGCGTGCGCACATCGCGCTAGAGTTCGTGACTGACCGTGAGCGCTGTCGAACGCGCAGACTCTGTGTCGAGCTTCACCGCAGGTCAGGGCGCCGAGGGTGCCGCCGCGCAACTGGCAAGGAGACGCCATGCAGCAGAAGGCCACCTACTGGTTCCTGGTGCTGTTCGTCGGGTTCATCATCTTCCAGGACGCGGGCAGCGCGGGGACGACGGCGAACCAGTTCTTCGGCTGGCTCTTCGACAGCGTCTCCGTCGCCGGCGACTTCCTCGGTGGCGTGTTCGGAGACGACGAGGGCGGCGATCCTGCTCCGGAAGCCTCGCCGACACCGTTCCCGACGAGCTCCATCACGCCATCCCCTGATCCCTTCGCCGAGGACCCGTTCGTCGAGGACAGCCCGTCTGCGTCGCCGACGGCGACCGTCACGCCGACCCCCGCACCGACCTCCTGACCCACGTCCGCGCGGAGATCTGACACCACGGTGAGCGAGCACGAGACATCAGCTCCACTCCGTGGTCGCCTGCCGGTCATGGAGTGGGTGACGCACCGCCTGAACGTCCCCACCGACGACGACGTGCTCATCGACGACGAGCGGGTCTGGTACCGCTCGGGGCGTCACTGGATGTCGTTGTGGCGGCATGCCGTCGAGGCGTTGGCGGCGGTGCAGCTGCTCGCGTGGCTGTACGTGACCCCGCCGTTCGGCGCACGAACGCTCACGCTGATCCTCTCGGTCGCCTCGATCGTGTTCATGATGAACTGGTTCAAGCGCCAGTCCAGCACCGAGCTCGCGCGCGCCATCACCCTCATCGGTCTCGTGACGCTGTTCAGCGGCTACGGCGTGACCGCGCTTCCGCTCGTCACGATGGCGTTCTTCGTCGGCCGGTTCCTCCGTCGGCTCGTGATCTGGAAGTGGTACCGGATCCTCTACGTGACGGACCGACGGATCATCGAGACGCACGGGATCTTCAACCGCAGCCTGGCGACCATGCCGCTGGGCCGCGTCACCGACGTGAGCCTGCGGATCTCCGCCCTCGGCGACTACTTCCACTACGGGGAGTTCCGGCTCGAGACCGCGGGGCAGAACCAGGCGCTCGGGCGGCTCGACTTCTTGGTCGACCCGGACAAGTTCAACCGCGTCGTGCTCGGCCTGGCCACCAACCCGAAGACCTTCGGTGCGGGCTACTGAGCCTCAGGCGACCTCTGGCCGAGAGCGCACGGTCGGATTGAGCGCTGGGCTGACGGGCGCATGGCCGAGGTGGCGGTGCGTGAAGTCCGCGATGGCGGCGTGGACCTCGACCGGCACCTCGATGATCGCCGCGTGCGTCCCGCCCTCGATGACGTGCAGCTCGGCGGTCGGGATCGCCTCGTGCATCACGGGTCCGAGCGATGGAGGCGTGAACGTGTCCTTCGTGCCGATGAAGATCTGGACCGGCACGTCGATCTCGCCGAGCCACCCGTCCGCGTCGAACTCGTGCATGCCACGGCAGATCCGCAGCGCGATGAGCGGATCGACCTCGGGGAAGTGATCGAAGTAGAGGTCCATGCCGTCGTCGGGGGTCTGCGGTCCGAGGGCACGCAGGAGCCGGCCCACCTCGAGCGCGATCGAGAGCCTCAGCAGCCGGGGCACCGCCTTCTGGACCGGCCGTGGGGCCAGGTGGGCGCCGGCGAACACCAGCGGGAAGAGCATGCTCACGTCCAGCCCGTAGAAGGACGTGAACGGGGAGCGGTGCGTGCCCGTGACCAGCGACAGGGCCCCGACACGTCCTCCGCCGACCGCACGCCAGACGGCGAGCGCGACCTGGCAGCCCATCGAGTGGCCGATCAGCGTGGCGTCATCCGCATCCTCGGCGTCCATGACCGCGATCACGTCCTCGGCCATCTTGGCGATGCTGTAGGTCGACTGGCGCAGGTTCGTGCCCGCGATCCCCACGGGCCTCGGGTCGGTGGACGCTCCGATCGATCGGTAGTTCAGCACGATCACGCGGTGGTCGCGCGCGAGGAGCGGAGCGATCCCGGCCCAGAAGTTGTCGGGGCACATGAACCCTGCGCAGAGCACGACCCACGGTCCGGTGTCGCCGAGCACGGTGTAACGCACCCGCACGCTGTCGCTCGACATCACCTCGCGGTCCTTCAGCCAGACGTGACCGCCGCGGTCTCCGGGCCACGCCACGGTGCGATCGATGAGCGTCATGGGGTGGCCTCGGGGCGTCGAGCGGCAGGGTGCACCAGTTTGCCGCGTCGCGTTCACCTTCTCGCAACCTCGGGTGGTGACCATGTGCTTGCACCGCGATCACGACCGAGCTCCGTCTCACGGAAGAAGATCTCCATGGCCACCACGCATGCCGATTCTTCGAGCCGCGTCCGGTCCGATCCGTCGCAGGAGATCGTGTTCGGTCTCCGCGACGTCGGCGTGGCCTACGGCGACTTCCAGGCCGTCGACGGGGTGTCGCTCGACATCCGCGCGAACGAGATCACCGCGCTCATCGGACCGTCCGGCTGCGGCAAGTCCACGCTGCTGCGGTGCCTCAACCGGATGAACGACCTGGTCGATTCCGCCCACGTCACGGGCAGCCTGACCTACCACGGTGCGGACATCTACGGCCCTTCCGTGGACCCCGTCGAGGTGCGCCGTCGCGTGGGGATGGTCTTCCAGAAGCCGAACCCGTTCCCGAAGTCGATCTTCGACAACGTCGCGTTCGGCCCGCGCATCGCGAAGGACACCCGCAACCTCGGTGACGTCGTCGAGCAGGCGCTCCGCGGAGCCGCGCTCTGGGACGAGGTGAAGGACAAGCTGGACCAGAACGCGTTCGGGCTCTCCGGCGGGCAGCAGCAGCGGCTCTGCATCGCCCGCACGATCGCGGTGCGCCCCGACGTCATCCTCATGGACGAGCCGTGCTCGGCCCTCGACCCGATCGCGACCCTGCGCATCGAGGACCTGATGCGTGAGCTCAAGAAGACCTACACGATCGTCATCGTGACGCACAACATGCAGCAGGCGTCGCGCGTCTCGGACTGGACGGCCTTCCTGACCGTCAACGTCGACAACGAGCACGGACAGCGAACGGGTGAGCTCGTCGAGTACGACCGCACGGACACGATCTTCACCCAGGCAGCTGACGAGCGGACCGAGGACTACATCGCCGGCAAGTTCGGATGATCGCGCCTGACTCCCAAGGTTCACCCTCCCGCAACCCACGGTTCAACAGGGCCGCCGACGGCCCTCGTAGCGTTCCGGCTGCGTGCTCGGGCTCACCCCCGGCCGTCGCTCACCGAGCGTCTCCCAACTCCAAGACCCCAGGAATCATCTCATGCTGAACCTGCGCGCACGCGGCCTGGTCGCCGCCACCGCCGTTCTCGCCCTCGCCCTCGCCGCCTGCGGAGGCGACGAGCCCTCCCAGCCCACGGGCGACGGTGGCACCGGCACCGTTCCGATCGCCGGATCCTCGACCGTCGGCCCGATCTCCATCTTCGTCGCCGAGGACTTCGGTGGTGATGCGGCCGTGGCCATCACCGGCACGGGCGGCGGCTTCAAGGAGCAGTTCTGTACGGGCATGACCGCCGTCAACAACGCCTCGCGCCAGATCAAGGACTCGGAGCGTGAGCTCTGCGCCGACAACGGCATCGAGAACGTCCTGGAGCTGAAGATCGGCGTCGACGGCATCACCGTCCTGACGTCCACGGACAACGACACCGGCATCGACTGCCTCGACCTCAACGAGATCTACGCGCTCGTCGGCCCCGAGTCGGGCCTGGTCTCGACGTGGTCCGACGCCAATGCGCTGGTTGCCGACCTCGGTGGTGGTCACAACGCGTCGCTCCCGGACGTCGAGCTGACGACCGCCGGCCCCGGCACCGAGTCGGGAACCTATGACTCCTTCTTCGAGCTGGCCATCGAGCACATCGCGGACGAGCGAGAGCAGGACGAGAAGTTCCGGCCCGACTGGACCGGCTCCAACGACGACAACGTCATCATCCAAGGCCTCGCTGGCAACCAGTACTCGTTCGGGTGGGTCGGCTTCGCGTACTACTCCGAGGTGCGCGACCAGGTGACCGCGATCGCGGTGGAGGACGCCGACGGAACGTGCGTCGCACCGTCCGCCGAGACCATCGCGTCCAACGCGTACCCGCTGTCGCGTGACCTCTTCGTCTACGTGAACCTGGACGAGCTCGACAACGCGGACTACGGCCAGACGCTGCGTGCCTACATCGACTACTACCTGAGCGACCAGGGCCGTGAGCTCGTGTCCGAGGCGGGCTACGTCCAGCTGGACGACGCGTCCTGGGACGCCACCGTCGCGGTGTGGAGCGCTGCCAAGTGACGCCTTCCCGACGCTGCTGACCCGCAGAGCTGGGACGTCCATGAACGTCCCAGCTCGCGGGCTGACCGATTGACCGAGGAGCTGACCGTGAGCGCATCGACCACCGACTTCGATCTGACCGGCGACCGTGGCCGTCAGCGTCGCGAGCTGGCGATCACGTGGACGCTGCGCTTCGGGGCCGGGCTCTCGATCGTCATCTCGGTGCTGATCGTGGTGAGCCTGCTGGGGCAGGCGCTCACGTTCCTCGGCTCGCTCGACTCCGTGTCCCAGCTCTGGGATCCGAGCGGATGGCGTCCCTCGGCGCTTGCCTTCGACGTCCGCACGATCTTCCTCGGCTCACTGATCATCTCGCTCGTCGCGATGCTGGTGGCCGTACCTCTCGGGCTCGGCGCCGCGATCTACCTCTCGGAGTACGCGAACCCGCGGGTCCGTCGGATCGTGAAGCCGGTGATCGAGATCCTCGCCGGCGTGCCGTCGGTCGTGCTCGGGTTCTTCGCGCTCACGTTCATCACGCCGAACGTCGTCCAGCCGCTGTTCGAGAGCGCCAGGCAGTTCAACATGCTCTCCGCGGGCCTCGCCGTCGGTGTGCTCGTGTCACCGCTGATGACCTCGATCACCGAGGATTCGCTCCGCGCGGTCCCGAAGGCGATGCGTGAGGCGGCGTTCGCGCTCGGGGCGCGCAAGCGGGTCGCGACGCTGCGCGTCGTCCTGCCTGCAGCCCTCTCCGGGATCGTCGCCGCGTTCATCATCACGATCTCCCGGGCGATCGGTGAGACCATGGTGGTGACGATCGCTGCCGGCGGCTCGGGATCTTCGCCCTTCACGTCCTCGCCGTTGGAGCCGTCGCTCACGATGACCTCGGCGATCGCGAACCTCGCCACGGGATCGGACGCCCCGACCACCGGCGATCCCTTCGCGAGCCTCTACTTCGTCGGGCTGCTCCTCTTCGTCGTGACCCTCGGGCTGAACGTGCTCGGGGACCGGATCGTTCGCCGCTACAGGAACGCCTACTGATGAGCGCCACGACCGCGAACCCACCCACGGACGTCCCGTCACTCCTCGCCGGCACCGGCCGTGCCGTCGAGCGGCTCCGCGAGCGCGCGTTCGAGCTGCTCGTGCTGACCACCCTGCTCATCGCGCTCGGGTTTCTGGTGATCCTGCTCGCCGACATCATCACGTCGGCGGTCCCGGTGTTCCAGGACCGGGGTACGGACTTCTTGACCAGCAAGCTGTCTGCACGCATCAGCCGGGCCGGTCTCAGCCAGGCGCTCGTCGGCAGCTTCCAGATCGCGTTCATCACCGCGATCGTTGCCTTCCCGCTCGGGATCGCAACGGCCGTCTACCTCGAGGAGTACGCCGGGGACTCGTGGTTCGTCCGTCTGGTCGACGTGAACATCCGCAACCTGGCAGGGGTTCCGTCGATCGTCTACGGGCTCCTCGGGTTCGCGATCTTCACGCGGTTCCTGTCACCGCTGACCGGCGGCAACACGGCCCTCACCGCAGGGCTCACGATGGCCCTGCTCGCGCTGCCGATCGTCGTCATCGCCTCGGCGGAGTCGATCCGCGCGGTCCCGCGGGCCATCCGTGAAGCGGGCTTCGGTCTGGGCGCGACGCGGAGCCAGGTCACCGCGAAGCTCGTGCTCCCGTCGGCCGTGCCCGGCATCATGACCGGGACGATCCTGGCGCTCGCTCGGGCGATCGGCGAGACGGCTCCGCTGCTCGTCGTCGGGGTGTCGGCGTTCCTGACGCTGGACTCCGGGATCGCGGACTTCCGCCAGCCCTTCACCGCGCTCCCCGCGGTCATCTTCGCCTGGACCAAGGTGCCGCAGCGCGAGTTCGTGGAGCAGGCCGCCCCTGCCGCGATCCTGGTGTTGCTCGGCTTCACCCTCACCCTGAACACCGCCGCGATCATCCTGCGCAACCGCTTCGAGCGACGCGGTTGAGCGCGCGAACCGTCCGGCCGGCCGCCCGACAGCACTGACTAGGGTGCGCACCGCACCCTGAAGGAGTTCGAGATGTCCGCATCAGACGGTGGAAGCGACCTGCCCGTCGGCGGGGGTGAGGTCCGCGTCACCTTCCGGCGCAAGCTCGAGGCGATCGACGACGACTTCGTCCAGGCGGGCCTGGTGGTCGCCGACTCGATGAGCCGTCTCGTCACGCTGTTCCTGGCCGGCGACGCGTCCAGCATCAACGAGTCCCGTGACATGGCTGAGGACGTCTCGCAGCGCATCCGCGCGGTCGAGGACGACGGCTTCGTGCTGATCGCCCGTGAGTCGCCGGTCGGCCGGGATCTGCGGCGACTCGTGGCGATCATGCGACTCGCCATCGACGTCGACCGGGCGGCCGCCCTGCTCCGCCACGTCAACGAGACCCTCGAGCGAGTGACCCCGTCGGAGCTTCCTCCACACCTGGTCGCGAGCCTCCAGGACATGGCGGATCGTGCGACCCGCGTCTACCGCGGTGGGGTGGATGCGTGGCGACTGCGTGACCCGCTCGCGGTGAACGCGCTGGACCACGACGACGAGGCGATCGACCTGCTCCAGGAACAGCTGCTCAACGACGCGTCCGAGCTCGAGAGCGGGCAGGCGATGGTCACCATCGGTCTCCTCGCGAGGTACTTCGAACGGATCGCCGACCACGGCGTCGCCATGGCGCAGGACGTGGCGTTCGTCGTGACCGGCGAGCGCGTCGTGCTCCCCTCGAAGCGCTGATGCCGAAGCTGCTCCTCGTCGAGGACGACCGGTCGATCGCGGAAGGGCTGACGATCGTCCTCGAGGCCGAAGGGTTCCTCGTCCACTGGGAGCAGGACGGAGCCCGGGCCGTCGCGACGTGGGAGCGCGTCCGTCCGGACCTCATCCTCCTTGACCTGATGCTCCCCGGCCGATCCGGCAAGGACATCTGCCGGGACATCCGCGCCGTGTCCGACGTGCCGATCATCATGGTCACGGCACGGACCGAGGAGGTTGATCGGGTCGTGGGCTTCGAGATCGGAGCCGACGACTACATCACCAAGCCCTTCTCCAGCCGTGAGCTGATCGCCCGGATCAAGGCCGTGCTGCGACGGACGAACGCGGTCGGCGACGACGCCTGGGACGAGCCGGTCGAGTCGGTCGGTGTTCGGGTCGACCGGGCGCGTCACGAGGTCACCGTCGACGGGGCGGTCGTGGACATCCCACCGAAGGAGTTCGATCTGCTCGCCTACCTCGTGGAGCACGCGGGGCGGGTGCTCACGCGTCGTCAGCTGATCGACGAGGTCTGGGGCAGCGACTACGTCGGCGACACCAAGACGCTGGACGTGCACGTTCGTCGCCTCCGGACCCGGGTCGAGATCGACGCGCAGCGCCCCGTCCGGCTCGTCACCGTCCGCGGTGTCGGGTACCGCTTCGCGGATCGGTCATGACCCGCTGGGTCGCGTCAGCGATCCCGCTGGTCGTCCTGCTCGGCGTCCTCGTCGGGATCCTCCTGCCGCCCGTGCCCGCGCTCGTTGTGGGCATCATCGCCGCCGCTGCGGTCGCTGCGCTGGTCTGGCAGCGTCAACGTCGGCTCGTGGGCCGCGTGGCAGCGCACATCGTGGCCTGGGAGAACGCCCCTCGGGACCGGCTCGAGCTCGAGGGTTCCTCGCCGTGGCGCCGCCTGGCGACGCTGATCAGCGAGCTGGGACAGCGCATGGACCAGCTCGAGCGCGAGCGTCACGGCTGGCAGGCCGAGGTGGTCGATGCGATCAGCAGCCCGGCGCTGGTGTTCTCGTCCGACGGCTCCTCCCTCCTCGCGGCGAACGCGGCCGCGATCGAGAAGCTGTCCGTCCCCACGGACGGGGTGGGACGCCGTCTCGTGAGCGTCCTGGGCTCGCGTGAGCTCGCGGACGCGTTGCTGCAGGTCGTCGACACCGGTGTGGGGATCTCCGTCGATGCGGAGATCCGTGAGTGCAGCTGGCATGTCGTGGTGACCCCGGTGGATGACGCCCTCGTCATGATCGCGGAGGACCGCTCTGTCGTGGAGCGGGTCGGGCGGCTGCGCCGGGACTTCGTGATCAGCGCCAGCCATGAGCTGAAGACGCCGGTCGCGGGGATGACCGCCCTCGCCGACGCGCTGGCGGTGCTGCTCGCGGAGCACCCGGACGAGCGGGTGCTGAGCGCGACGCGACGCCTGCGCGGAGAGGCCGAGCGCCTCGGACAGCTGGTGCACGACCTGCTGGATCTGCGGCGGCTCGAGGATGACGCGGAGGGCCCGCGGCACGGCCCCGTGGACCTCGTCGACCTCGTCTCGACGGTGGTCGCGTCGGTCATGCCCGCGGCCGAGCAGGCCGGGATCCACATCTCGGTCGAGGTCCCGGACGCAGTCACCCTGTCGGGATCGCGGACAGACCTCGTGCTCGTCGTCGAGAACCTCGTCCGCAACGCGGTGCACTACAACCGGCCGGGCGGCGAGGTGACGGTGTCGCTGGTCGAGCGAGCCGGCGAGGTCGTGTTCACGGTCGCGGACACGGGCATCGGGATCCCGCGTGCAGAGCTGCAGCGGGTCTTCCAACGCTTCCACCGGGTCGACGCTGCGCGGTCACGCGAGACCGGCGGTACCGGTCTGGGCCTGTCGATCGTCCGTCACGCCGTCGAGCACCACGGCGGCACCGTGACCGTCGAGTCGCTGCTCGGCCGCGGCTCGACGTTCACCGTGGTGCTGCCGCACCCCCCGGTGGGCTGACGACGTCCATCCCCGGACGGGGTCCGCACGGCGTGCCCAGCCCGCAATCCGTCTGCGTCACCAGACCTTGAGACAAAAGGGACGTTTGCGGGAGATGGGACGGCGTCGGGACGCGTATGGTCGAGACACAACGCAACCGAGGCCACCCGTGACCATCAGGGTCCTGCTCGTCGACGACGAGCCACATCTCCGTCTGCTGCTGCGTGCACAGCTCGAGCTGAACGGCGGCTTCAGCGTGGTCGCCGAGGCCGAGCTCGTCTCGGAGGTGCTCGAGACGGCCGCCTCGCATCTCCCGGATCTGGTCGTCTTGGACCTCCAGCTGCGCGATGGGGACTCCGGTTCGCTCGTGGCCCAGCTGCGCGCGCTGTCTCCGTCGGCCACCATCGTGGTGCTCTCGGCGCAGGCCTCGGAGGTGCGGGCAGCTCAGGTGCTCTCCGACGGCGCGCATGCCTACTACGAGAAGGGCACCGGGACGATCCGGGCCTTCCCGACGTGGCTCGCGGGACTGCACGAGGACGTCAGCCGGGCCGCGTGAGCGCACCCTCGGCTGAGTGGCCCCAGGTCATGGCTGAGCTTCCCGACGACCTGACCCACCGCAGCGGCCCGACGCGACGTGCTCCGGTCGTGCTCGACGTGCTCGCCACGTCGATGCCCGACGCGACCATCGCGCTGGACTTCACCACCACCTGGGAGCTGCTGGTCGCGACCATGCTGTCGGCGCAGGCCACCGACAAGAAGGTCAACGAGATCACGCCTGCGCTCTTCCGCGACCACCCCGGTCCCGAGGGGATCGCCGCGATGACGGTGGGAGAGCTCGAGGCAGCGATCAGCCAGATCGGATTGTTCCGGCAGAAGGCCAAGAACATCCATGCAACCGCGCTGATCGTGCTCCACGAGCACGACGGCGTGGTTCCGTCCACGATGACCGACCTGCTCGCCCTGCCCGGCGTGGCACGCAAGACCGCCAACGTGGTCTTGTCCAACGGCTACGGGATCAACGAGGGGGTCGTGGTCGACACGCACGTTCGTCGGTTGGCACGACGGCTGCGCTTCACGCGAGAGGACACGCCGCAGAAGATCGAGCCGGATCTGATGAAGCTGTTCCCGCAAGACCGCTGGCTGGATGTGTCAGACCTGCTGATCCACCACGGCCGCCGCGTGTGTGACGCCCGGCGTCCGCGCTGCGAGGACTGCGTCATCGAGCCGCTCTGTCCGTCCAGCCAGGAACGCGGCTTCACCGACAAGGCGCGCTGAGGTGTGCTCAGCGCTTGCCGTGCCGCATGCGGTCGAGCAGCAGCAGGCCCACCGCGGCTGAGGCGGCGAGGCCCGCTGCGATGGCCTGACCGGGGTGGATGGGGTGTGGGAGACGCACGGCCTCAGCGAGCACCTCGCCCTGACGTGCGCGGATCGTGAGACCGCCACCGTCCGCGGGGTCCGTGCGCAGGAGTCGCCCGCGGACGACGAGCACGGTCCCGCGCCAGTCGTGGTTGCCGGGTTGCTCGACGAGCTCGACGAGCGCGTCGGGGAGCCAGACGGTGAGGCCGCTGTTGGTTCCCGCGAACTGGCCGTGCTGGAGGGGGAGCGGCCCGGCATCCAGCGCGTAGGCGTCGTCGTTCATCAGCACCCAGGCGCCGCCGTCACGACGCAGGACGTCGCCGATGACCTCGCCGACGTACTCGACGACGCGGCCGTCGAACAGGCGCGGACAGCTGACCGCCTGCGTGGACGAGACCCGGCCGACCGGCAGGGGCAGCGTCTGGCCGACAGGGACGATCGGCGCGTCTGGCAGGGTGCGCTCGCAGGTGAGGACCTCGCCGAGCTCCTGGATGCTGACCCTGGCGTCGGCGATCGGGGCAAGCACGGTCGTCGGCGTCGTCCGCCGGAGGGAGCTGATCCCCACGGAGATCGCGGCGATCGCGATGAGCGCGCCGACGATCTGGAGGATCGCCTCGCGGCTGATGGGGCGGCGCGTCGTCATGCACGCCTCCGCGCTGCCGCCGTGAGCCAGCCGATCAGGGCGAACACCGCCATGAACTCGAGGCGGCCCAGCCACATCTGGATGATGTAGGTGAGCTCGAGGACGATCGGCATGTCCGGTGACGTGATGCCCACAGAGAGCCCGACGTTCGCGGCTGCCGAGACGGACTCGAAGAGCGCCTCGGTGAAGTCGCCGACGTCGTAGAAGAGCCCGACCATCGCGCCGCCGAGGTAGGTCAGCACGAAGAGGATGATGATGGTCGTGGCGTTCTTCACCTGCTCGTCGCGCAGGATCTGTCGTCGCCGCGAGTGGTAGGTGGCGACGACCGTCGCGTTCTCCGGAAGCAGAACGCGACGGATGTCACGCAGCAGGCTCTTGACGGTCATGCCGACGCGGATCGCCTTGATGCCGCCGGCCGTCGAGGACGCCATGCCGCCGAGCGCCATCGCGCCGACGACGGCCGCCGGGGCGATCGCACCCCAGTCGGTCGAGAAGAGCCGCGGGTGGTTCACCGCGAACCCGGTCCCGGTGTGCGCGGAGATCACCGTGAAGAAGCCCTTGCGGAACATCCCGTCGGCGTCCGTGAGCGCCCCGGATCGGGCGAGGCCGATCATCGCCAGCAGCGTCAGCGCGAGGATCGACGTCGCGAGGGCGCGGGTCTCGATGTTCTTGCGGAGCTCGGCCCGGTCGCCGCGCCACAGCTGGTAGTGCAGCCCGAAGGACAGCGTTCCGGCGACCATCAGCACGATGATCACGCCTTCCATGGTCGCGGAGTGGTAGTAGCCGACCGACGTGGAGTTCGTCGCGAACCCGCCGGTGTCGAACGCAGCCATGAAGAGGTTGACGCCGTGCAGCAACGCACGCGTCGGGGTCAGACCGGCGACGAGGCCGGCCGCCCAGAGCGCAGCGGTGCCGACGATCATGTAGACGCCGGCGACGAGGTAGATGAACCGTGCGGTGCGGATGACGTTGGGCATGATCCGGTCGTCACGGCCCTCGCCCACGTACAGCGTGCCGATCTGCGCCGACGACGCGGCGAAGAGGGTCAGGACCACGACGATGATCCCCTGTCCGCCCGCGAAGTGTGTGAGGTGGCGGTAGAGGTTCATGGACACGGCGAGGTGATCGAGGTCCTGGAGCACGCTGAGGCCGGACGTCGTCAGGCCGCTCATCGCGTCGAACACGGCGTCGAGGAACGAGCTGAAGTGACCCGACAGATAGAGCGGGATCGCCGCGAACACCGGACCGATCAGCCAGGACAGGGCCACGGTGACCATGCCGTGCGACCAGTCGAGCTGGGCACGTGTCGAGAACCGCATGTCCGTGACGCGCCCCACGATGATGGCGAGGCTCGCGCCGAGCAGCAGGGACGTGAACGCGTTCCACTCACGCAGCATCAACGCGAGAACCGCGGGGATCAGCTGGAGCAGACCGAGCCCGAAGATCACCTTGCCGACGTAGAAGCCGATGATCTGGAGATCGTCGCGACCGGGGCGGAGGTACATGATCGGCCGCTCAGGCGAACAGCGACACGACGGCGGCCATCAGGAGGCCGGCCACCGAGAAGGCGAGTGCGGTGAGGACAACGATCCCGATGCCGATCGTTGCCTCGCGGACCGGATGCTCCGCGAGCTCGCGGTCACGGCCGGGGGTCCGACGGCTGGGGCGCTCGCTCATCGACGCAGACCGAGCAGGGCGCGTCGGAGCAGCTCTTCGCCGTCCGGCGTCGTCAGCGCCACGACCTCGTCGCCGGGCACGATGGCGGTGGTGCCACGCGGGATGAGCGTCTGGTCGCCGCGGAAGATCGCCACGAGGACCATCTCGTCCGGCAGGTCGAGGTCCGAGACGAGCCGCGGCGGGGGAGCCCCAGGATCGTCGGCCGCCGGGATCCGCAGCTCGACGAGCGAGATCCTGCCGCCCTTGAACTTGTTCAGGTGGATGAGGTCACCGACCGTGAACTCGTTCTCGAGCAGCTCGGAGATGAGCTGGGTCGAAGACACCGCCTCGATGCCGAGGGCCTCGAAGATCTCGACGTTCTTCGGGGCGTTGACGCGGCTGATCGTCCGGGTCACGCCGAACTGGATCATCGCCAGCTGGCAGGCGACCAGGTTGTTGTCGTCCTCGTGCGTCGTCGCGACGAAGACGTCAGCGCGCTCGACGTGGGCCTGCTTGAGGTACGGCACGTCGCAGCCGTCGCCCTGGATCACGAGCACCGGGTAGTTCGAGACGATGAACTCCGCTCGGTCGCGGTCCCGCTCCAGGATGGTCACCTCGTGGCGCTTCGCCACCATGTCCTCCGCGATGTATCGCCCGATGCGGCCGCCACCCAGGATCACGACGTACATCAGGCGTCTCCCAGCCGGCGTTCGTCGGCGGCGTCGAGCAGCCGAGCGACCTTGCGGAAGACACCGCGACGGGTGGCCGCGGCGACGATGTCCGTCCGTTCCAGTCGGTCGGTCGGGTCAGGGATGAAGACCCGACCGCCCCGCGAGATGGCGGCGACCCGAAGCTTCCCGTCGAGCTCGAAGTCCGCGACGGTCAGACCGTGCCCGCCGCTGCCGATCGTCAGCTCGCTGATCTCGACGTCGCCGTGCGGGAAGTCGAGGTGCTGGCGGAAGCTCGCATCGCGGAACTCGTTGAGGAACAGCTTCGCGAGCACACCGGTCCCGGAGACGTAGCGGATCCCGAGCTTGCGGTAGACGGTCTCGCGGTGCGGGTTGAAGAGGCGGGCGACGACGCGGGGGACGTCGTAGAGCCGCTCCGCGACCTGGACGGCCATCAGGTTCGCGTTGTCGAAGCGGGTGACGGCCAGCAGGGCGTCGGCACGGGTGACGCCGGCCTGCTCGAGGACGTCGCGGTCGGTGACGTCGCCGAGCACGGTCTCGCCGTTGAAGGCCGATCCGAGCCGGTCGAAGGCATCGGGGTGGAAGTCCACCACGACCACGTCGTTGTCGGCGTCGTCGCTCAGGCGCTCAGCGATCGCAGCACCCAGCTGACCGCAGCCTCCGACGATGATGTGCACTTCGGTGTTGCCTTCGTCGATTCGCCGCTGGGCCAGCCCTCGCAACGCCGTGCGCAGTATGCCGTCTGCGATTGTCGATCGTGCACCGCAGGGTCCCCCGTCCGGTCGGTACCGTCACCGGCATGAACGCACCCCACACGCTCCTCCTCGCCGCGCCACGCGGCTTCTGCGCCGGCGTCGACCGCGCGGTCCTCATCGTCGAGAAGGCGATCGAGGTCTACGGCGCCCCGGTCTACGTCCGGCACGAGATCGTCCACAACACCCACGTGGTCGAGCGGCTCCGCCAGCTGGGCGCGGTCTTCGTCGAGGACGAGACGGAGGCCCCCGAGGGCTCGGTCGTGGTCTTCAGCGCCCACGGGTCGCCGCCCGCGGCGTTCCGCAACTCGCGCCGGCTCAAGCACGAGCTCGTCGACGCCACCTGCCCGCTCGTCACGAAGGTCCACAACGAGGCCCGACGCTATGCGGAGCAGGACAAGCAGATCGTGCTGATCGGACACGAGGGCCACCAGGAGGTCATCGGCACGATGGGCGTGGCTCCCGACGCCACCCGCATCGTCGAGTCCGCCGACGACGTCGACCGCCTCGCCGACGAGATCCTGGCCGATCCTCTGCGCGCCGAGAAGGACGTCGCCTACATCACGCAGACCACCCTGTCGGTGGATGACACCACCGGCATCGTCGAGCGGTTGCGGCAGCGGTTCCCGCTGCTGCATCAGCCCAAGAACGATGACATCTGCTACGCGACACAGAACCGGCAGGACGCTGTGAAGGTGCTCGTCGAGCGTGCGGACCTCGTGCTGGTCGTCGGTTCGCAGACCTCATCGAACTCGAAGCGCCTCGTTGAGGTGAGCTTGGACCGCGGGGTCCCCGCACACCTCATCGACCACGCGAGCGAGATCGACGAGGCGTGGCTCGAGGGGGTCGGCGTGGTCGGCCTGACCTCCGGCGCATCAGCGCCGGAGATCCTTGTCGACGAGGTGATCGCCTGGTTCCGCGCCCGCGGGACCGAGCACCTCGAGACGGTCGAGGTCATCGAGGAGGACGTCGAGTTCGCGATGCCGAGCGTGCTGGCACGTCGGCTCACTGAAGCGGGCATCGCGACGAAGTGACGTCCTACTCCTCGTCGCTGGAGTCGCTGGAGGAGTCGTCGTTGCCGTCGTGGGCGTTGGCCCAGGCGTCCCACAGGGCGTCGCCGAGCAGCTCGGCCTGCCACGGGCGCAGCTGTGCGAGCTCGCACAGCTGATCACGGTCGGTCGGGTTGCCATGGGCAGCCGGCTGGAGCAGCTTCGACGAGCACATCGTGCCGGGATCGAGGCCCAGCTCCTTCGCGATCCGGGTGCGCGCCGACTTCATGGCGTCGAAGGCCGCCCGGTCCTCGTCGCTCGCCCGACGCTTGCCCTTGGATCGCTTGGGCTCCGGTGGTGCTTCGGCGCCGCGCAGCGCAGCTTCGTGCATCGCCTCACCGTGGTGCCGGATGGGGGAGTTCCGACGCTGCTGTCGACGGATGATGTCCGCGGGCCCGCGCGACGGTGTCGTCGACAGATCGAGCAGCACGTCGTCGCGCAGCAGGCGGTTGGGGGCGATGTCGTGCTCCCGGGCAAGCTCCTCGCGCTGCTCCCACAGGGTGCGAAGGAGGGCCCGCTGTGCGGGGTTGAGCCGCCCGGAACCTCGGACCTTCGTCCACTCGCGGACCTCGCTCATCGCGGTGATCTTGAGGTGAGCGATCTCCTGCTCGTACCAGGCGAGTCGCCCGGCATCGTCGAGCAGCTCGAGCAGGTGATCGTGGAGCCGGGGCAGGTGGTAGACGTCGTCCGCGGCGTAGGCGAGCATGTCGTGGTCGATGGGGCGCGCACCCCAGTCGGCACGCTGGAACCGGTCCTTGTCCGGGCTGAGCTCCACGTCGAGGAGCTCGCTGAGCAGCGGTCCGAGCCCGATCGGCAGACCCAGGAGGCCGGCGGCGACGGCGGTGTCACCGAGGTTCGGGACGAGGATGCCGTCGCTGTCGAGCGGGATCAGGTCGTTCTGCGCGGCGTGGAGGATCCCGAGCCGGTCCTCGAGGAACGCGTCGATCTCGCCGAAGCCCTCGAGCGCGACCGTGTCGATGAGGACGCAGACGTCGGCTGTTCCGATCTGGATCAGCGCTGAGCGTCGGAAGTAGTTGTTCGAGTCGGCCCGTTCGACGTCGATGCCGATGACGGGCTCGTCGATGCGTTCGAGCGCCGGCGTCAGGTGCTCGGGCTCCTCGACCAGCACCATCTCGCGCGCGTCCGGACCTGAGCCCCTACCACCCCTGGCGCGGCTGGACGGCGGGGTTCGCTGCGAGGTCATGCGTGCGCACCAAGGGTCGCTGGAGTTGACCATGGCACGTTAGGGCAGAGGCCGTGGTGCCGGCACGTCCGCCGGGTGGCACCCTTGGGCGAGCCTGCGCGCTCCACCCGCTCGATCCGCGAGCGTGGGACCGCTCCAGAGACGGAGTCTGTCGATGACCGCGACCACCACGCCGCCCCGGCGGTTGCTGTTCGTCCACCCGCATCCGGACGACGAAGCGATCGCATGTGGTGGGGTCATCGCCCGCTACACCGCGGCGGGCCATGACGTGACGGTCGTCACCTGCACCGGAGGTGAGGAGGGCGAGAACCAGGCCGGCATCGACCTCGCCGGTCAGGAGATGGGGGCGGTGCGTCGCGTCGAGATGGCCGACGCGATCACGGCGCTGGGCGGTCCACGACACATCTGGCTCGGCTACCGCGACTCCGGCATGGTCGACACGTCGGCGAACGGTCATCCGGACTCGTTCCATGCGGCGGACCTCGAGGTCGCGTCTCGACGGCTCGCCGTGATCATCCGGCAGCTCCGCCCCGAGGTCGTCGTGAGCGATGACGAGCACGGCACCTACGGACACCCCGATCACGTGAAGGCCAACCGCGTCACCGACCGGGCCATCGCGCTCGCGGCGGATCCGGACGCTGACCTGCCGGGCCATCCGACGGTGGTCGCCAAGCGGTACGTGCACACGCTGGGGCGCGGCCGCGTCTGGGCCGGCCACCAGGCGATGATGGCGGCCGGCATGCCTTCGCCCTTCGGTGACGCGGAGATCTCGGGACCGGAGGACCTGCCCTTCGGGACGCCCGACGAGCTGGTCACCACGAGCATCGACACCGTCGGGTTCCTGGAGCAGAAGCAGGCGGCCATGGCGGCGCACCGCTCGCAGATCGGGCCGGACTCCTTCTTCCTCAACATCCCGCCCGAGATGGCCGGAGGCATGTTCGGTCTGGAGCAGTTCGTCAGGCTGACGCCGCCCGGAGGCGCTCGGGACGGCGAGGACTCGCTCCTCGACGGCCTGCCGCCGAGCGTGCCGCAGCCCGACCCGCGAAGCTTCCGGCGCGTGATGGGTCGCTTCGTCACCGGGGTCACGGTCATGACGACCGTGCGTGACGGTGATCCGCACGGGATGACGGCGAACGCGGTGACCTCCGTGTCGCTCGATCCGCTGCTCGTCCTGGTCTGCGTGGCCCGCGGCAACCACATGGCCGACGAGATCGTCGCCTCGCGCGTCTTCGCGCTCTCGATCCTCGGCGCCGAGCAGCGTTCCACGTCCGATCACTTCGCGAACCCCGCCCGGCCAGCCGGAGCGGCGGGCTTCGCGGACATCCCGCACCGCAGCGAGATCACCGGCGCGCCCGTCCTCGACGATGCCCTCGCGTGGTTGGACTGTGAGGTCTGGGACATCCACGACGGCGGCGACCACCTGATCGTCGTCGGCCGGGTGGCCGCGCTCGGAGATGTCCGCGGCATCGACCCGCTGGTCTACTACGGCAGCGGCGGATACACGCGGCTGGCCATCGGGGACTGACGGAGCACCGCGTGGAGCACGCACGGCCAGCCATGGCGCGACGACTGCTGGTCGTCCTGCTCGCTGGCGCGATGGTGCTCGCCGGATGCACCGACGCGGACGAGGTGCAGCCGCAGGCAACTCCCACGGCGAGCACCGCGGCACCCCCCGTCGATCTGACCGGATCGCAGCTGCGCGTCGCGGTCGTCCTCGCCACGTCCGACACCGCAGCAGCCTCGGTCGCCCTGAGCAACCAGGCGCAGCTCGCCGGGCTCGCGGCGGACGCGGTCGACGAGCTGGTCGTCACGGTGGGCAGCGATCGCGCCGCGCAGGAAGACCTCGTGCGGTTCTTCGCGGCCGACGGGGTCGACCTCGTCTGCGTCGTCGGTCCGGGCGCGACCGGGTTGCTTCGTCGGATCGCCGGTGACCATCCGGGGACCCGGTTCTGCGCGGTCCCGGCCATCGACGACGCGCCCGCAACCGCGGTCGGGTCGCTGCTGGTCGTCCAGCCCGACGCGAGCGCGGCTCGTGATGCCCTCGCGCGAGCGGCGGCCATCGTCGCCGGTCCGTCCGAGACCGTCGGCGTCCTCGCGGTCGACGCGCGGATCTCGACACAGCTGACGGCACCGCTGGTGGCCGCACGCGCTGCATCCGGTGTCACCGCGCGCGAAGCGCGGACCACCGTCAGCGGAACGGTCATCCCCGCGGTGATCCCGACAGCCACGACCGCGATCGGCGCTGACGACCCGGCGGCCGCCCTGCGCGCCATGACGACGGCCGGCGTCAGGATCATCGTCATCGACGGCTCACCGGCAGCACAGCAGGCCGCCCGACGCGCGCGCGCCCCGACGGGTCTGCTCGGGCCGGCCGAGTCGCTCGTGGACGGGGACGGAACCCTGCTCGAGCGGGTCGTCGCGGCGCACACCTTCGACGTCGCGATGGCCGTCGACGTCGCGATCCAAAGACTGCACGCGGGCTGGGAGCCGGGCATCGTGACCCTCGGCTTCCCTGACGGCGCGCTGGGCCTCGTCGCGGGGCCGGTTGACGCTGCGGAGGACATCGTGGTCCGGGTGCTGGCGGAGCTCCGTTCGGCGGGCTGAGCCGCGTGCTGCACGGCCACCCCCGTGCGGCCGCTTCCACGTAGGCTGCGACTCGGAGCGTTGCCACCCGGAGGTCAGACGTGCGCCGAGCGAAGATCGTGGCAACGTTGGGCCCTGCCCTCGACGACCCGGATCGGCTGCGCGCCGTGATCGCCGGGGGCGTCGACGTGGTGCGGCTGAACTTCTCCCACGGAACCGCAGAGGAGCACGCCGACCGGCTCGAGATGGTCCACACGATCGCCGCCCAGCTGGGCCGCAACGTCGGCTCGCTCGGGGACCTCCAGGGCCCGAAGATCCGTCTCGGCGTCGTTCCCGCGGACGGCATCCTGCTCCCGGACGGGGGCGAGGTCATCCTTCGCGCCGGTCACGACGAGCTCGACGACTACGACGACGGCGCCGGGATCCCGGTCCTGCCGGTCGTCTACGAGCAGCTCGCCGACGACGTCGAGCCCGGCGCGCTGATCCTGATCAACGACGGCATGATCCGGCTCGTGGTGTCGCGCGTGCACGGTGATGCGGTCCACACCCGCGTCGTGGCAGGTGGGATCGCCTCCAGCCGCAAGGGCGTCAACCTCCCCGGGGTCGACGTGTCGGCCAAGGCCATGACCGACAAGGACCGCATCGACCTCAAGACGATGTGCGAGATCGGCGTCGACTGGATCGCGATGTCCTTCGTGCGAACGGCGGCTGAGGTCGTCGAGGTGCGTCGGCTGGTCCACCTGCATGGCGGCGAGATGCCGGTGATCGCGAAGCTCGAGCGGCCCGAGGCGATCACGAACCTCGAGTCGATCATCGCGGAGTCTGATGCGGTCATGGTCGCACGCGGCGATCTCGGCGTCGAGATCGGCCCGGAGCGCGTGCCGGCGATCCAGAAGCAGATCATCACGATGGCGAACCAGGCCGGCAAGCCGGTCATCACGGCCACCGAGATGCTCGACTCGATGATCCGAAGCCCCCGACCGACGCGGGCCGAGGCCTCGGACGTCGCCAACGCCATCTTCGACGGCACCGACGCGGTGATGCTCTCGGGCGAGACGGCGGCGGGCCGGTTCCCGGTCGAGGCGGTCAACACCATGGCGCGCATCATCGAGGTCGCGGAGTCGACCGGCGAGCACCACACGCGCCCACCCGAGCCGAAGGCCGGTCTGGCCGTGAACCGCGTGGTCGCCAAGGCAGCGGTTCAGGCCGCGAAGGACATCCGCGCCTCCGCGATCTGCGTCTTCAGCCTTTCCGGGCACTCCGCGCAGCTGGTCTCCAAGTTCCGGCCCGACGTGCCGATCATCGCCTGCTCGACTCGGGAGGCGCCGCGGCGTCGCACCGCGTTGATGTGGGGGACCGAGGGCGTCCTCGTGCCGGAGAAGACACGGGCGGCGGACCTGATCGCTGCTGCGGAGGAGGTGGTGCTCAGCCGCGGCCTCGGCGCGGCAGGCGACTCGATCGTCATCGTCTCCGGAGTTCCCGGTCGCGGCGGCACGAACCGCCTCATGCTGCACACCCTCGGTGGTGCGCTCGAATAGTTGGTCGGACAGGCGGGCCCCGACCGCGCGCGGGCGCGGGTCATCGGGGACGCTGACCTCATGCGCACCACCACCGATCCCGACCTGGCCTCGGGACCGGTGCGTCCACGTCGCCGGCTCGTGACCCGGCTCGTGAGGGCCTACGGCGTCGCGACCCTGGTCGTCGTGGTGCTGTGGATGGTCGTCGGGGACCCTTGGTGGTTGCAGCCCTTCAACATCAGCACCTTCTGGTGGGCTCTGCCCGGGCCCGTGCTCGCGCTGGCGCTCCTCCCGCGTCGGCGGGATCTCGCCGTCTGGCTCCTTGTTCCGGCGTTCGTCTGGGTCTGGAGCTACGGCTCGTTGTTCCTCCCGCGCAGCATCGCCGACGTGGAGGGCCCCCGTCTGCGGCTGGTTTCCTACAACGTCTTCGTCCAGACGGAGGACTCCGACCACGTGCTGGACCTCGTCGCGCGGGAGCAGCCCGACGTGTTGTTGACGCAGGAGGTCCTGCCGTGGCGCGCCGAGCAGCTGGGCAAGGACCTCGTCGACGTCCTGCCTCACTCGTGGGCGTCGGGCGAAGCCGGGCTCGCAGGGGTCGCGGTCTTCTCGCGACATCCGATCGTGGAGATGCATCGCGTGGACCGGCCGATCCGCAACGCGCGGCCGACGGCTGTCGTGACGCTCGACGTCGACGGGACGCTGATCCAGGTCGTGTCGGTTCACCTCGTGTCCCCGTGCCCCAGCTGTGGCGCCTCGATGGTCGATCGCATCGGGTTCGAGGGTGACCTCCGCGAGGCCGAGATCCAGGCGGTCCTCGACCGGCTGGACGACCTCCCGACCGTGATCGGCGGTGACTTCAACTCCACCGAGCGCTCGCAGCCCTACCGGACGCTCGTGGGCGCGGGGTTCGACGACCCGCAGCGTGCCGCAGGCCGCGGCCCGGGCTTCACGTGGCCTGCCCGTTCGACGGTCGGTGCCTACTTCCGGATCGACTGGGTGCTGACGCGAGGAATGACGGCGACGGCCGCGTATGTTCCTGCATCAGACGGGGTGTCAGACCATCGACCCGTCGTCGTCGACCTGGTGATCGGGACCGGCGCGTCCGGCTGAGACCGCAGGAACGTCAGTGGAGCTTCCCCCGCAGGCAGCGAGCGAGCGCTACTGCACCCTCGCGACGCAGGGTGTCGTGTCGGGACGCCGCCACACCGCTGAGCTCTGGTTCCACCCCGCGGACGGCGGGGTCTGGATGATGTCCGGCTCCGGTGGCCTCGTCACGTGGTGCCTGAACCTGACGGCCCAGGAGCAGGCGGTGCTGCGCATCGGCGAGCAGTCGTGGCTCGTCCGCGCAGCCTCGCTGCGTGATGACGATCCGGAGCGCAGCGAGGTCCTGGGGTTGTTCCACGCGAAGTACGACCCTCCGGGCAAGGACCGGCTGCCGTACTGGATCCGCCACGCGAGGGTCCTGCATCTCGTGCTCTTGCGCGAGATGTGATCTCCCGATCCTTCAACCGGCCCTCAAGATCCGTGAGGGACGTGCCGTTGGTTGGTGGGCAAGCCTCGACGTCACACGGACGGGAGTGCCTGCGACAAGGGCAAACTCGCCGGAAGGTGAGGGCGCAAAGCCACGGGTCCAGAACGGATCGCCGGGCTGCCGAACAGGCACCAAGGTGCGTCACCTTCGGGTGGCGGATCTCCGAGTCGCAGCACGCACGATCCGCGTGAGGCGCATCTCGGGAACCACGCTGTCCTACCCATCGGGTTCGGTTCTCGTCTGGCCCGGTCATCCGCCGCGGAGTCGCACACCACGGCGATCCATGATGACCGGGCTGATGTGTGCGCGAGCACCGTGTCGGGCCGTCCTCAGCCGACGATGTCCACCGGCACGCCGTACACGGTGAGGAACTGGCCCGCGCGGCGATCGAGCTCCGTCCTGGCGACCCGCATGGCGTCGCTCCCGACGAGGCGCAGCTCCGCATGGTCGAGACCCATCGACGCCCGGACGTCCTCGACCGACTGGTCGCGGGTCCGGTCCAGCGCGTTGGCGAGCTGGAGCAGCGGCAGCAGTCGTCGGACGCGGTCCTGGTCGTGTTCGTCGAGCCACGTGTAGGCCGCGAAGTCGGGGTTCAGCGACCGGGACTCGTGGTGGCGGACCAAGGTCACGATCGCCGCGATCTCCTTCGGCGCGAAGCCGCGGAGCTCGGCGTTCGAGATGAGGTAGGCACCATGCTTGTGCTGGCGGCGCAGCGCGATGGCCTCCCCGATCGCGTGCAGGTGTGAGGCATGGATCAGGAGATCGCGCTCGCCGGTCCCGAGTCGATGGACGTCGGCCAGCTCGTCGAAGAGCCGACCCGCGAGGTGCGCGACGTGGTCCGGGTGGGCGTCGTCGCCGCTGAACGTTCGCCGCAGTCGATCGATGGCGCCGGCGCGGATGCCGTCGCCGTCGGGCAGCGAGCCGACGTGGAGATCTCGGAGGATCGTGCCTTCGCGGAGACCCCAGTTGCTGAGCACGACCTCGTGATCGCCGAGTCGCTCGATGACCGAGGCGATGATGATGGCGGCGATGTGGACGTGATCGGCGCGGCGCTTCTTCATCCCGCGAAGCTTGGCGCGGGCGTCGAGGTCGAGCTGGGAGAGCGCATCGGCCCACGCGGACAGCTCCGAGCCGGACAGGGCCAGCTGGTTGAGCGACCGCGGATACCAGCCCGCGCCGTCGGCAGCGGCCAGCCGCGCGAGGGCGCGGAGCGTGCCGCCGACGATGATCGTGCGGGCACGATCGATGCGGTCGAGCTGGTCCGCGATGCCGTCGAGCTCGTCGTGGACCCGTTGGCGAATCCGGGCGATGTCCTTGGCGGAGAGCGGGTCGTTCTTCACACAGTCGGCATGGACGCGACCGACGCCGAGCCGCGTCGACGCCGCCCAGTCCACCGATGTGCCGGTCCCGACCGCGAACTCGAGCGAACCACCGCCGAGGTCGAGCACGAGCACGGGCTGATTCGGAAGCGCCACCGAGGCGCGCACGCCGACGTAGGCACGTGCTGCCTCGTCGAGCCCGTCGATCACCTCGATGTCGACGTCGCCCGCCGCGCTCAGCTGCGCCACCACCTCGGTGCCGTTGCTGGCGTCGCGCAGCGCCGCCGTGGCGACGGCGTGGATGTCGTCGGTCCCGGCACCCCGGGCGAGGTCCGCGAGGTAGCGCACGGTGTCCGCCGCCGCGGCTGCCGCGTCGGGTGGGATGGCTCCGTCGTTCCGGGCCGCGATCTCACCGAGATGGAGCATCTCCCGCTGGCGCAGGATCGGGATCACCGTGCCGTCACCGTCGGCGTCTGCGACGAGCACGTGGAAGGAGTTGGAGCCGAGGTCGAGGACCGCGACGCGACGCATCGACGGCGTCGTGATCGACGCGGACGGAGTCGCCGGCGCCGCGCTGCTCGGGTTCTCGCTCATGCGGGCGGAGCCAGGTGGCCGCCGCCGCGGACCACGGTCTCGCCGCTCTCGGTGACGTCCGTCGTCAACGCCCAGGTGGAGGCCTTCGACCACCCGAGCTCGCCGTCCAGGTCGGCGCCTTCCTTGGCCAGCGACCGGATGACGGGACCGATCACCTCACCGTGGCTGCACAGGATCGTCGGGATGTCGCTCACGTCACGGATCAGCTGACGGACGATCTCGAGATCGACGCCGGTCTCGAGCCGCGGGTCGCGGACGATCTCGAGACCGAGCGCCTTGGCGGTCGGCGTCACCGTCTCGATGCACCGCGTCAGCGGCGACGTGATGATGCGAGCGACCCCGAACGGCGCCAGCTGGGCGACGAGCGCTGTGGCCTGCCGCCTGCCGGTCTTGGTCAGCGGTCGGAGCCGGTCATCGCCCGTCCACCGTGACTTGTCGCCGGCCAGACCGTGGCGCAGCAGCAGCACAGGCCGTCGGCCCGCCGCGGTCAGCAGCGAGCGGGCCGCCTCCGCGACCAGCTCGCGGTCGTGGGGATACGTGAGCATCCGCAGCGCTTTGCCGAAGGTGACCCAGCGGACCTCGTCGACCTCGTCGTCGGCGGGACGAGACAGCGGCTCGTCGTTGACCGGCCGCATGAGCCAGTAGCGCACGATCTTGCTCCGCCCTCGGCGGTCGGTGTACTCGACCGACGCGAGCTCAGGTCCCAGCGAGACGTCAACACCGGTCTCCTCGAGGACCTCGCGGGCGGCGGCCTCCCGGAACTTCTCACGGGGGTCGAGCTTGCCCTTCGGCAGCGACCAGTCAGCGTGGTCCGGTCGATGCACCACGAGGACCTGGGCCGGGGTCCGGTCGTCGCGGATGACGACACCTCCCGCGGCCCGGACCTCGTGGCTGCTCAACGCTCGGCCGCACGGACCGCCGCAAGCGCGAGCGCCTCCAGGGTCTCGTGGGTCTCGACGGGGTCGCCCGGACCTCGCGGGACGCGGGTCCAGGTGCCGTCATGCTTGAGCTGCCACGCCAGCACGTCGTCGGCGAGGTTCACCTGGAGGATCTGCTCGAGACGGTCCTGCAGCTCCGGGGCGAGGATGGGCACCACGGCCTCGACGCGACGGTCGAGGTTGCGCGGCATCAGGTCTGCGGAGCCCATCAGGTAGGCCTTGCCGCGATCGTCGTTGCCGAACCGGTAGATGCGGGAGTGCTCGAGGTAGCGGCCGATGATCGAGCGGACACGGATGTTCTCTGACATCCCGGGGAGCCCGGGGCGCAGGCAGCACGTGCCGCGCACGATCAGGTCGATCGAGGCGCCCGCTTCCGACGCCGCGTAGAGCTCCTCGACCATCGGCGCATCCACGAGCGAGTTCATCTTCATGACGATGCGGCCGTCGCGGCCGTGCGCTGCCTCGTTGCGGATGAGCTCGACGAGCCGGTCCCTCAGGGTCACGGGGGCCACGAGGAGTCGGCGGAACGCCCGCTGCCGGGAGTAGCCGGTCAAGAAGTTGAACAGATCCGAGAGATCGGCTCCGATCTCCGGGTTGCAGGTCAGCAGACCAACGTCCTCGTAGATCCGTGCCGTCTTGTCGTTGTAGTTGCCGGTGCCGATGTGGCAGTAGCGGCGGGTCCGGCCGCCCTCCTCGCGGACCACGAGGGCGATCTTGGTGTGGGTCTTGAACCCGACGACGCCGTAGACGACGTGGACGCCGCGCTGCTCCAGCGCGCGAGCCCACTCGATGTTGGCCTCCTCGTCGAAGCGGGCCTTGATCTCGACGAGCGCGACGACCTGCTTGCCCTCGTCGGCCGCGTGGATGAGCGCCTTGACGATGGGGGAGTCGGGGCCCGAGGTTCGGTAGAGGGTCTGCTTGATGGCGAGCACGTCGGGGTCGCGGGCGGCCTGCTCGATGAACGCCTGGACCGACGTCGCAAACGACTCGTAGGGGTGGTGCAGGAGCACGTTGCTCTCCCGCATCGCCGCGAAGATGTCGCCCGAGGCCAGCCGTGGGGACGTCGTGTGCGAGGCCGTCGGGTGCTTCAGCTCCGGTCGGTCGAGCGACATGAGCGCCATCAGCCCGGACAGGTCCAGCGGTCCGCGGGTGACGACGACGTCGTCGCGCGAGATCCGCAGCTCGCGCATGAGCAGCTGGAGCGTCGACTCCGCCATGTGCGGCTCGATCTCGAGCCGGACGACCCGACCGCGTCCGCGGTTCGTCAGCTGGGACTCCACGGCGACGAGCAGATCGTCGGCGTCCTCCTCCTCGACGACGAGGTCGGCGTTGCGCGTGACGCGGAACGGGTAGTGCGAGACGACGCGCATGCCGGGGAAGAGGCGGTCGAGGTGGGCCGCGATCACCTGCTCCAGCGGGACGAAGCGCTCGCCGTCCGGCAGCACCACGAACCGCGGCAGGATCGGCGGGACCTTGACCCGGGCGAATCGGTGGTCGCTGCTCCCGGGCTCGCGGAGCTCGACCGCGAGGTTCATCGACAGGTTCGAGATGTAGGGGAACGGGTGGGCCGGGTCGACCGCGAGCGGCGTCAGCACCGGGAAGACCCGCTCCTCGAACTCGCGGGTGAGCCAGTCCCGGTCCTCGAAGTCCAGCGACAGCCAGCCGCTCAGCCGGATCCCGGCGTCGGAGAGCGCCGGGAGGATGGCGCTGTGCGCCAGCTCGTCAACGCGCTCCGTGGCCCGCTGTACGCGGTGTCGGATTCCCGCAAGGGTCTCCGTCGGGGTGCGGCCGTCCGGTGTCGGGGCGCTGAAGTCGTTGCGGATCAGCTCCTTGAGCCCGGCGACGCGGACCTGGAAGAACTCGTCGAGGTTCGAGGCGCCGATGGCCAGGAACTTCGCGCGCTCGAGCAGGGGGAGGTCCTCGCGGGCTGCCAGCTCGACAACACGCTCGTTGAAGGCGATCCAGCTGAGCTCGCGGCTGTGCACGCGGGCAGCAGGGCGCTCGTCAACGACGCCGACGACCAGCCGTTCGTTCTCGACGAAGGCGTCGTCCAGCCGTGCCGAGGGCTCCGCTGTGAGGGGGGTCAGATCCAGCATGTCCATGTCCGGCACGATACCGGCCGCGGTGCGGGCGCGGCCGGCGGACCGGGTGCGCGTTGAACGGGGTTGCAGCACGGCGTGGGTGGCGTAGGATCGCGCCGAACCCACATCGGCCCCTCGAGGGAGCATCCTGAAGTGACCTACGTCATCGCCGAGCCCTGCATCGACGTCAAGGACAAGGCCTGCGTCGAGGAGTGTCCCGTCGACTGCATCTACGAGGGTGACCGGATGCTCTACATCCACCCCGAGGAGTGCATCGACTGCGGCGCCTGTGAGCCCGTGTGCCCGGTCGAGGCGATCTTCTACGAGGACGACCTCCCCGAGGAGTGGAACGAGTTCACCCCGATCAACGCGGACTACTTCGAGGAGTCCGAGGTCGGTGTCGGATCGCCGGGCGGCGCAGCCGCTGTCGGGGCATCTGGCAAGGACCACTCCAAGGTGACGGCCTGGGAGGCCTGATCCTCACCACGATCTCGATCGGGGTCGTCCGCGATGTCATGCGCGAGCATGGTGTTGCGGGCGGCCCCGGTATCGTTGTGTCCCGTCGCACACGACACCTTCGCCCCCGCCTCACCGGAGCTCCTGAACATGGCCTACGTGATCGCCGAACCCTGCGTCGACGTCAAGGACAAGGCGTGCGTCGAGGAGTGCCCGGTCGACTGCATCTACGAGGGCGACCGCAGCCTCTACATCCACCCGACCGAGTGCATCGACTGCGCTGCGTGCGAGCCGGCTTGCCCCGTCGAGGCGATCTTCTACGCCGACGACGTGCCACCGGAGTGGGCGGAGTTCACGGCGTGGAACGCCGAGTACTTCACCTCGGAGGTCACTGGGCTCGGCGACCCCGGCGGTGCCGGTCCGCTGGGTGCCTCCGGCCTCGACCACCCGAAGGTGGCCGTCTGGGAGGTCAGCTGACCTCGGTCAGCCGGCCTGTGGCGGGGTGAAGTTCTCCGTCACTGCCGCGCAGTCCGCGTCGAGCGTGTCGAGCAGCTTGCGGGCCACGGCACCGCGGAGGCGCAGCTTGGTGCCGCCGTACGCGAGCAACGGCAACGCCGCGAGCTCGGCTGCCTTCGCCCGGGCGCGGGGAAGCACGTCGTCCGGCGATGCCACGTGGTCGGCCAAGCCGGCGACGACGGCATCCTCGGGGGTGAGCCGTTTGCCCGGGATCAGCAGGTCCTCGAGCAGGTCGTTGCGGACGTTGGCGCGTGCGAGCGCGATCACGTAGCGCGGGAGGACGAGACCGACCTGGGTCTCCGTGAGGCCCCAGGCGTAGTTCCCGCGTTCTGCGACGGCGTGGTCGGCGGCGAGCGCGATCACCGTGCCGGCCGCGAGGCTGTGCCCGGTGGCCGCGACGATGACCGGACGCGGCTCCGTCCAGATCCGGATGGCGAGCCGTCCGAGCGCCGCGACGAGGACCGCGACGTCCTCACGGGTGCCGTCCCGGAGGACCTTGAGGTCGAGACCCGCGGTGAAGGCACCCGGCCGCCCGGTCAGGACGATCGCTGCGGCCGTGTCGCACGCATCGATCGCCTCGGTGATCTGCGTCAGCCGATCGACGGTGAGCGCGTTGCGGCCGCCGTCGTCGATCGTGATGACGGCGATGCCGTCCTCGATCTCGGTCGTGACCTGCATCCCGGTTGCATCGCTCATCGGCGGACGTCCCCACGTTGGTTGGTTCCGCGGGAGACTAGACCGTCGGCCGCTTGCGACCGGCGAAGCGGCGGCCGTTCTCAGCCGACGACGACGCCGTCGTGGGCGAGGTCGAGCACCCGCGGAGCCTCGAGGCGCCGCACGCGCACCGCCGAGCGGAGCAGCAGGTCGCGGACCTGGTCGAAGTCGGAGACGCGTGGCCCGTCCGTCACGACCTCGCTGATCCCCGAGTTCGCGATCAGCTTCGCCGCGGCAAGGTCCGGAACGCGCGTCGAGTACAGGGTCGCGCCCGCGCGCTCACGGGGGCCGCAGAACAGCAGGGCGTTCGCCTCGGCGTCCACGGCCACGCAGTCACCACGACCGCAGGCGCCGTTGGGGTCGCAGTGCGGGTGCCCGCTGGGCGCCCCGACGTAGCCCGTGGAAACGATGTGGCGCTCGCGCACGATCACCGCGCCAGCGGTGCGCTGACTGCAGATCGATCGCGTCTGGGCCGTCCGTGCGATGGAGAGGAAGTACTCGTCCCAGGTCTGGCGGTCCGGATGTGCGACGTCGTGCGGGTCCCAGGAGCGGGTCATGTGGTGACTCTTCCGACCGCTCGGCCAAGGCCGTTCAGCAGTCTGCAGCAGGGGGCGTACCGGGGAACAGCCGCTCGGGGGCTGGGCATGGCGAAGGGTAGTGCCCGACCTTCCGGCCACCATCTCGGGTGCGGCTGAACGTGCGCTCCGTGCAGCCAGCGCCGCAACGGCGCCCGATCAGAGGTTGCCGCGGAGGTCCTGGGCACGCTCGATGGCCTCGAAGAGAGCCTTGAAGTTGCCGACGCCGAAGCCCGTCGCGCCGTGGCGCTGGATGATCTCGAAGAAGACCGTCGGGCGGTCCTCGACGGGCTCGGTGAAGATCTGCAGCAGGTAGCCCTCCTCATCACGATCGACGAGGATGCCGAGCGCGGCGAGGTCGTCCCACGACTCGTCGATCCCACCGACGCGCGCCTTCGCGTCCACGTAGTACTCCGGCGGCACCGTGAGGAAGGTCACGCCGTTGGCGCGGAGCTGCTGCACGGTCCCGACGATGTCACCGGTCGAGATCGCCATGTGCTGCACGCCGGGGCAGCCATACGAGTCGAGGTACTCCTCGATCTGTGACTTCTTCTTGCCCTCGGCAGGCTCGTTGATCGGCAGCTTGATCCGACCGACGCCGTCCCACACGACCTTCGACATGAGCGCGGTGTAGTCGGTCGAGATGTCTTCGTCGTTGAAGTGACGGAGCTGGGAGAAGCCGAGGATGTCGGCGTAGAACTTCGCCCAGGTGTCCATCTCGCCCCAGCCGACGTTGCAGACGACGTGGTCGACACCGGAGAGCCCGACGGGGTCCTTGAGGGTGTCCTTCGGGGTGGCGACGTAGCCGGGCAGGTAGACGCCCGAATAGTCGGTCCGCTGGACCAGCGAGTGGATGGTCTCGCCGTAGGCCTTGATCGCGGCGATCGTCACCTTTCCGTGCTCATCCTCGAACACCGTGGGCTCCTGGTGAGCCGTGGCGCCCTTCTCGATCGCGATCCGGAACGCTTCCTCCGCGTCCGGAACCGTGAAGGCGACGTCGTGCACTCCGTCACCGTGGCGCGCCGCGTGCTGGGTGATCTCATGGTCCTCGGTGAGGCCGGTGGACAGCACGAAGCGGACGGCGCGCTGCTGGAGGACGTAGCTCGCGCGGTCGCGAACCCCGGTCTCCGGACCGGCGTAGCCGACGAGCTGGAAGCCGAACGCGGTGCGGTAGTAGTGGGCCGCCTGCTTCGCGTTGCC
>CBDTYW010000009.1:0-32138 GCA_965364735.1 uncultured Nitriliruptoria bacterium | reverse complement strand
CACCAACCGACGCCTCAACACCGACCGGATCTCTCGATCCGGCCAGACGCCTGTCGCGAGACGCCCGCGTCAGGCGGCTGCGCGCTTGAGGATGCCGGCAACCCAGCCGATCAGGTCGCCCGGGGTCGGGTTCGGGACCGGGACCTCGAGGATGCGCTTGTCGGACTGGACCTTCGCGTCCGGCGCCATCCGCTTCACCTTGGCAAGCTGCTTGTCGCTGAGCAAGACCGGGGTGATCCGCAGCTTCTGCTTCGGGGTGATGATGACCTTCGCGATCCCCCAACGACGCATTGCCGCCTTGAGCGCAGCAAGCGACAGGAGGCGCTGCGCCTGGGGCGGCAGCTTCCCGAAGCGATCTTCGATCTCGGAGCGGACGTCCTTGACGCCGGCCGCGTCGCGGATCGAGGAGATCCGTCGGTAGAGCTCGAGACGCTGACGCTCGTCGGAGACGTAGTCGTGCGGGAGGTGGGCGTCGACCGGGAGCTCGAGCGTGATGTCGATCTCCGGGATGATCACCTCGCCGTTGAGGTCCGCGACCTCCTCGGCGAGCAGCTGCGCGTACATGTCGAACCCGACGCTCGCGACCTGGCCCGACTGCTCCGCCCCGATGACGTTGCCCGCACCGCGGATCTCGAGGTCGCGCATCGCGATCTGCAGCCCTGAACCGAGGCGCGTGTTCTCCGCGATCGTCGTGAGGCGGGCGTAGGCCTCCTCCGTGAGCTGCGCGTCCTTCGGGTAGCAGAAGTACGCGTAGCCGCGCTCGCTCGAACGACCGACACGTCCACGCAGCTGGTGCAGCTGCGACAGCCCGAGCAGGTCGGCGCGCTCGATGATCATCGTGTTCGCGTTCGGGATGTCGAGGCCCGACTCGATGATCGTCGTGCAGCACAGCACGTCGTAGTCGCGCTCCCAGAAGCCGACCATCACGGACTCGAGCTCCCGCTCGTCCATCTGCCCGTGGCCGACCCGGATGCGCGCGTCCGGCACGAGCTCCTGCAGCCACGCCGCGGTCTCGTGGATCGTCGAGACCTGGTTGTGGACGTAGAAGACCTGCCCGTCTCGCAGCAGCTCCCGTCGGATCGCGAGCGCGACCTGCGCGTCGTCAAACTCCTGAACGGCGGTGACGATGGGCTGGCGATCCTCCGGCGGCGTCTCGATGACGCTGAGGTCGCGCAGCCCGGTGATCGCCATCTCGAGGGTGCGCGGGATCGGCGTGGCGGACATCGACAGCACGTCGACGGCAACACGCAGCTCCTTCAGGCGTTCCTTCTGCGAGACGCCGAAGCGCTGCTCCTCGTCGACCACGACGATGCCCAGGTCCTTGAACGTGACCGACCGGGCGAGCAGGGCGTGCGTGCCGATGACGAGGTCGACGGTCCCGGCGGCGAGCCCGTCGAGGACCGCGCGACGCTCCTTGCCGGTGACGAACCGGCTCAGGGTCTCGATGCGGATCGGGAAGCCGGCGAAGCGATCGCGGAACGTCTCGGCGTGCTGCTGGGCGAGGATCGTCGTCGGGCAGAGGATGACCGCCTGCTTGCCGTCGAAGACGGCCTTCGCGGCGGCGCGGACCGCGACTTCGGTCTTGCCGAAGCCGACGTCGCCGGCGAGCAGCCGGTCCATCGGGAGCGGCGTCTCCATGTCACGCTTGACCTCGTCGATGACCTGGAGCTGGTCGAGCGTCTCGGCGTGCGGGAACGCCTCCTCGAGCTCGGTCATCCAGGTGTTGTCCTGGCTGAACGCGTGGCCCGGCGACTTCATCCGCACCGCGTACAGACGGATGAGCTCGGCGGCGATGTCGCGGACGGACTTGCGGACCCGGTTCTTCGCCTTCTCCCACTGCGCCCCGCCGAGACGCATGACCGTCGGCTCCTCGCCACCGGAGTAGCGGGTGATCGCGTCGACCTGGTCGCTCGGCACCCAGAGCGAGTCGCCGTTCGCGTACTCGAGGTGGACGTAGTCGCGCTTCGCGATGCGGCCGTCCGGGCCCTTGATCTCGCGCGTCGTCACGCCCCGGTAGACGCCGACGCCGTGGGTGCGGTGCACGACCGGGTCGCCGTCGGTCAGCGCGAGCGCAGTCTCGGCGGCGGACTTCCGCGTGGCCATCCGACGCCCCGCGCGGCGACGTCGCCGCGCACCGAAGATGTCGCCCTCACCGATGACGGCGATCCCGAGCTCGCGCGACAGGAACCCCTCGCGCAGCGTGGAGACGACCACCTCGACGCGCCCGGTCCGCTCCGCGGTGATCTCGTCGGGCCGCGCTGCGGGCGTGCCCTCCTCGCGGAGCACCTCGCTGAGCCGGTTGGCGGAGCCGATGCCAGCCGTCGTCGCGATGACGTGCGTGCCATCTGCGAGGACGCGGGCGAGCCGCTGGCTGGCCGCGGAGAGATCGCCCTTGAACGAGTTCCACGGCTCGCCCGGGATGACGTCGCCGTTGAACGGCGACAGCTCCCAGACCGGCCCGTCGAAGCGGTCGAGGACCTCCTCGACGGTGGCGAACCCAACGTCCTCGGGCTCGTGGCCCGCGAGCGACTCCCACGCGACCTGCAGCACGATCGCCGCTTCCTCGATGAGCTTCTCGCCGCGGTCGCGGAGCAGCTTCGGATCGAGCCACGCCATGCCGGATCCGGCGGGGAGGAACTCCGGGAGCAGCGCGGGGCGCGGGTGCAGCAGCGTCACGAGCGACTCGACGCCCTCAAACGTGATGCCTTCGGCGAGCTGCTCGAGGTGCTCGCGCAGGCTCGGCATCATCTTCGCGGCACGCTCGGCGCGGTCGCGGAGGTCCCGGTCCAGCACGAGCTCGCGGGCCGGGTCGATCCGCAGATCCGTGATGGTCTTCGTCGAGCGCTGGTCGCCGACGGCGAACTCCGTGATCGACTCGACCTCGTCGCCCCAGAAGTCGATGCGGGCCGCATGGTCGCCGGCAGTCGGGAAGACGTCCACGATCCCGCCACGGACGGCGAACTCACCGCGTGCCTCGACCTGCGGGGTGTGCGAGTAGCCGAGGGCGGAGAGGTCCTGGACGAGGTGGTCGAAGTCGACGGTCGCGCCGGTGGTGATCTCGATCGGTGGACGTCGCGCGAGCGCCGGGTCCATCGGCTGCAGGACCGCGCGGATCGGCGCGACGACGGCAAGCAGGGGCTGATCGTGCGCCTCGGGGCGCGCGATCCGGTCGAGCACCCGGAGACGTCGCCCGACCGTCGCGGGCTGCGGCGACAGACGCTCGTGCGGGAGCGTCTCCCACGGCGGGAACGCCTCGACGCGACCGACGCCGAGGAAGGCCTCGAGCGAGTCCGCCATCGCCTCGGCGTCGGACTGGCGCGGCACGACGACGAGCAGCGGCTGGGTCCGCTCGGCGATCAGCGACAGCAGGTACGGACGCATCACGGTGCGCACGCCGGGTGCAAGGTCAGAGAGCGGGTCGGAGAGACGGCGCCGGCCCGGCTCGAGCAGCGGCGCGAGCGGTCCGACGGCCTGGTGCGTGGTGGCGGCGACGGTCATGCGGTGTTCCAGCGGAGACGACGACAGCCGCGCCTGGGACGCCAGGCGCGGTGAGCAGGCAGTGTCGCCCACGCCCCGACCGGCCGCACATCGACCCTCGTCGTCAGTCGGTCATGGCGCGCCCGCGGCTGCGGATCGCCGCGTCCCAGACCACGAACGTGAACGCGGCGAGCAGCGTGAGCCGACCTCGATGTCCGCGGCGTCAGACACCCCGAGAGGGCCGCTGAACATGGGCGGATGTCGCCTGATCGCTACAGGTCCGCGTCCGACGGGTCGTTGAAAGATGGGTACGACGACCCATGGACCCGCCCTCCCATGATCCAGCGCCTCTTCCGAACGATCGTCACCACCGGCCTCGCTGCCGCCGCGGTGTTCATCGGCACGGGCGCCTTCGGCGAAACGACGACGACCTGCGTCGGCCCCCCGGCTCACGAGGTCTGCGTCACGACGCTGTCCGTCCAGCGCGCGTTCTGAGACCTGCCTGTGAGATCGGCCCTCACGAACGTGGCAGTCGCAGGGGGTTGCGTGATGACGCTCAGGCGTCCGGGTTCTCGGGATCGAAGGGGGCCATCCCGAGGCGAGAGCGCACGCTGTCACGTCGGAGCGGGGGGAGGTTCGCCGGCGGCTGCCGACGCGGTGGCAACCCGTCGAGCAGATCCTGGGTGAGCGCCGCGATCGCGGCGACCGCCGCGTCGTAGTCCGGCTGGATCGCTGCGTTCGGCGTGCGGATCCCCGTGACCTTGCGGACGTACTGCAGGGCGGCTGAGGCGACTTCGTTCGAGGTGGCAGGCGGCTCGAGCCCACGCAGCTCCAGGATGTTGCGGCACATGAGTGGCTCCTCGACGTTGCGAGCCCACGTCGACCGCGACCTCGTATGTGCTCAGTCTCCCGGCTGGCTCCGTCTGCTGCGCGCGTTCGCTTGGCCGTTGCGCAGCCCGGCCATGCCACACGCGGCTCAGGTCGTGATGAACGCGAGGTCGGTGAACCGCTGACGGAAACGGGTGACGTCGCCGGCCACGGACTCGGGCGCGTCGGTCGAGAGCGCGCTGGCGAGCAGCGCCGCGAGCTCGGGCATGTCGGCCGTCGCCATCCCGCGGCGCACGATCTCGGGGGTGCCCAGACGCAGGCCCGGCATCGGGTCGGACGAGTCGACCGGGATGCCGATCCCGGAGGCCAGCAGGTTCGCGCGACGAAGGTGACGTGCCGTCGCATCGCCGCCACTCCGCGGACGACAGTCAACGACGAGCTGGTGCGAGACGGTGCAGCCACGGTCGGCGGCGTACACCTCGACGCCCTCGGCCACCAGCGCCTCGGCGAGCGCCAGCGCCGAGGCGCACATCTCGGCGGCGTAGGCGGCGCCGTGGTCGCGCCAGTCGAGCAGCGACATCGCGAGCGCCGCCACCGACGACGCGTCGAAGTTGGCCGTGAGACCCGGGTACACGATGGCATCCACGCGCTCCGCGATCACGGCGTCGACGGAGAGCAGCACGCCCGACGGCGGGCCGCCGAGGGACTTGTAGGTCGAGCCGGTCATGACGTGGGCGCCCTCGCGCAGCGGGTTCGGCCACGCCCCGCCGGCGATGACCCCGCCGAGGTGCGCCGCGTCGAACAGCACCTTCGCGCCGACAGCGTCCGCGACCTCGCGGATCCCGGCGACCGGGTGATGGAACAGGTTGAGGCTGCCGCCGATCGAGATGACCTTCGGCTGCACACGCCGAGCGAGCTCCGCCAGGCCGTCGACGTCGACGGTGAAGCCATCGACGTCGACCGGCGCGAAGTGGATGTCCAGGCCGTAGAGCCCGGCCGCTCCCCCGGGCTGATGGGTGATGTGTCCACCGATCGACGGAGGCGGGACGATCACCGCGTCACCGGGCTGCGCGCACGCCATGAACGCGGTGAGGTTCGCCATGGCCCCGGACGTGACCCGCACCTCCGCGAAGTCAGCGTCGAAGACCTCCGCCGCGAGCTCAGCCGCGACGATCTCGACCTGCTCGATCGCCTCGAGCCCCGTCTCGTACTTCTCCCCCGGGTAGCCGAGCGACGGCCGCATCCCCATCGACGACGACAGCAACGCCTCCGCCCGCGGGTTCATGACGTTGGTCGCCGGGTTCAGGTTGATGCAGGTCGCGTCGATCCGGTCGTTCGCGACGACCAGCTGGCTGACCAACGCGGCCACGTCCGCCGAGCTCCCACGCGCCACCTCGCCAGCGACCGCCGCCACGCGCGCCTCGACCGCTGCCGGCACCCAGCGTCGGCCCCGAACTCGAGGATCGTGCATTCCCTGCCTCCATCCGCTTCCCGTTCAGCTGCTGCGTCGACGTCGCTTCCGTCGTCGGTGGTCGCGACGCGCAAGCTCGTGCTGCTCGAGGTCGATCCGCATGGCGATCGTGTCCATCGACACCGCCTCCTTCGGCAGAGCGCGCTCGATCTTCCGCGTCCGCTCCGAGCCGAACCGGTCGCGTGCGCGCAGCCGCAGCCGGTTGAGCAGCCGCTGCCCGCCGCGGCTCTGTGACAGGACCAGCGCGAGCCCGAAGATCCCGAGCGGCCAGCCGGGCAGAACAGGCAGGACCGCTCCCAGCGCGCCGATGACGATCAGCACGAGACCGAGCGCCGTCTTCGCGATCCGTGCGAGCATCCCGTTGCCTCGTCGCAGAGTTCTCGCGCACAACGTGCCCGACCAGCGCGGATCCAGCCACTCCTCACTCGCGACGGGCTCCGAGACCCGCGCATGGACCTACCCTTTCAGCATCCGGTCACACGGTCGCCCCGACCTGCCGCCGGCCCACGAAGGAGGCGTCGGATGCTGCGACGCATCGCTGTCCTGATCGCCATCGCCGGGATGGTCGTGGTGCCGCTCGGCGCAGCGGCCCAGGAGGCGGCGAGCCGCTTCCCCTCGAGCGACCCCGACGTGAGGGTCGGGACGCCCGACGACCCGCGGTTCGACTGCGCCGAGCCGGACGACGAGGACTCGGGCGTCGGGTGTGAGTCCGTGTTCGACGAGCAGTGGCAGCTCTTCGGCTTCGCCCCGGCCCAGACCGCGCTGACCGCGACCTACAAGGACGCAGGCCGCCTCCTCCAGGGGCAGATCTCCGGCGTCCGCGCCGACGCGGCGTGGAAGCTGACGACCGGTCGCCCCGACGTCGTCATCGCGGTCACCGACACCGGGATGCGGTGGGACCGTGAGACGCTCCGGCTGAAGATCGCGCTGAACGCTGCCGAGCTGCCCTTCCCGCAGGGTGCGTCGTCCCACGACGCCGACGGCGACGGCGCGATCACGCCCGATGACTGGATCAACGACACCCGCGTCACCGACACCAACGACACCGGCAACATCGACGGGCAGGACCTGATCCGGGCGTTCTCCGACGGGACGGACGCGGACAACAACGGCTACGTCGATGACATCGCCGGCTGGGACTGGCTCAACGACGACAACGACCCCGACGACACCTCGAGCGCGTCGGCGGCCAGCAACCACGGCACCGGCCGCATGGAGGAGGCCGCGCAGCAGACCAACGACGCAACGGGCCGCGCAGGCATCTGCCCCGAGTGCCGCATCCTGCCGCTGAAGGTCTGGGACTCGTTCGTCGTCCCCGGCGACAACTGGGCCGAGGCCACCGTCTACACCGCCGACATCGGCGCCGAGGTGCAGGTCGTCGCGAACGGCGTGCTCGGCAACACCGAGACGATGCGGCTCGCGAACGCCTACGCGCACAGCAAGGGTGTCGCGCTCATGCACGTCTCGTCGGACCTCAACACCGCCAACCACAACTACCCGACGAACTACGCGGAGTCCGTCTACATCAACGGCTGCGTCGCCGACATCGAGGGCGCGGGCGGCAACGGCAACGAGATCACGGGCCAGCTCGGACAGCTCGGGCTGCCAGCCGACGTGCCCGTGCAGACGTGGTTCCGTCAGGCCGGCCTGACGCAGTTCGGCGCGAAGGCGACCGTCTGCTTCATGGGTGCGACGGGCTCACAGGCGACCGGCCAGGCCGGCGGTGGCGCAGGGCTCATCATCTCCCGCGGCCGCGACGTCGCCGCACAGATCGGCGGCGAGCTGACGGCCGGTGAGGTCAAGCAGATCCTGACGCTCAGCGCCGAGGACGTCCTGCCGGAGAACACGATCGGCGTCGGCATCCCCGACCCGGCGCAGGTCGGCTTCGACGAGCACTTCGGCTACGGCCGCGCCGACCTCGGCGCCGCCGTGGCGATGGTCGCGCCGGGCACGATCCCGCCCGACGTGCTGATGACGACTCCGCGGTGGTGGCACCTCCTCGACCCGGTCGACCAGCCGCTCGTGCCGGTCACCGGGAACGTCTCCGCGAATCGCGCGTCGAGCTTCACGTGGGACATCGGCTGGGCGACGGGCGTCGAGCCGGCCGACGACGGGTTCACCTCGTTCGGCACCGGTTCGTCCTCGACCGCCCTCATGGGCGGTGTGCTCGGTCAGATCCCGATGGCCGACGTCGCCGCGGCGCTCCCCGGCTCCGCAGCAGGCACCCCGCCGTCCGACCCGAACTCCTACGTCTTCACGATCCGCATCCGCGTGACCGACGACCTCGGCAACGTCGGCGAGGACCGTCGCGCCCTGTTCGGGTTCCACGACCCGGACCAGCCCGACGGCTGGCCGCGCTTCGTCGACACCGGCGGTGAGTCCGGCCTGAAGGTCTGGGACCTCGACGGTGACGGCGACCTCGAGATCGTCGAGGCTGACTCCAGCGGCTTCGTCTCGGTCGTCAACCTGGACGGCACGCATGCGAGCTTCTTCAACGGCGGCACCCCGCTGCGTCTCCCGGCTCCGTGGTTCCACCACCCGAACGCGCCGGGCTTCGTCTCCGGAGCCGTGCCCGCGCCGGGCACCCAGGCCCGCACGATCGCGATCGCCGACGTCGACGGTGACCTCGAGCCCGAGCTGCTCGTCACGGCGTCGGACGGTCGCCTGTTCCTCTATGACGCCACCGGTGCGCTGGAGCCGGGCTTCCCGGTCTCCGTCGACGTCGCGCTCTCGCTGGAGTCGGTCCAGACCAAGGACAACCACGTCAAGCGTGGCTTCCTCGCCGCACCCTCGATCGGCGACGTGGACGACGACGGCGACCTCGAGATCATCGCGGCCGCGCTCGACGGTCATGTCTACGGCTGGGACCACGCCGGCACGCTGCTGCCGGGCTTCCCGTTCAAGGTCGCCGACCCGGACGAGACCTTCTCCGGCGGCGAGCTCATCCAGACCCCCGGTCTGGGCGACCTCGACGGTGACGGTGATCTCGAGCTGGTGCTCATGTCCAACGAGGTCTACGCCGCGCGCGCCGACGCGCCGGCGTCGATCAACGAGATCCAGGCAAACATCGCCGGCGTCGTGATCAACCTCGCGGCGAACGCCCTCGGCGGATCCGCGCGGGCCTACGCCTTCCACCATGACGGCACGCTCGTCAGCGGCTGGCCGGTGAAGCTCAACGGGCTGCTCCCGGACATCCTCCCCTACATCGGCCCGTCACAGGCGGTGGCGCTCGGCGACCTCGACGGCGACGACGACGACGAGGTCGTCACCTCGCTCACGTCCGGTGAGGTCACCACCTTCGACGGCGACGGCAGCCTCATCGCGACGCTCCCGTCGACCGGCGCGATCGGCAACAACACCGACCCGACGAAGATCATCAACCTGTTCGAGAACGCCGTCCTCGGCGACGTCGACGGCCAGGGTGGCCTGGACGTGACGAAGGCCGGGCTGTCGCTCAACGGCATCGTGAACCTGCTCGCCGCTGGGCAGAACTTCCCGTTCGAGTACGTCATCCAGGCGTGGGACACGCAGTCGAACCTGCAGCTCCCCGGCTACCCGACCAGCCACGACGACTTCCTGCTGCTCTCGTCCCCTGCGATCGCCGACGTCAACGGGAGTGGCGGCAACGAGATCATCGCCGGGTCCGGGCTCTATCTGCTCAACGCCTACGGCGCGCTCGGCCAGCAGGCGGCCGGCTTCCCGAAGCTGACGGGCGGCTGGACCTACGCCGTCCCGACGGTCGCCGACCTCGACGGTGACGGCGACGTCGAGATCCTCGCCTCGACCCGCGAGGGCTGGCGTCACCTCTGGGACCTCGACGGCGCCGCGACCATCGACGGCTCCAACCAGTGGTGGACCGATGGCCACGACGAGCGCAACACGCTGCGCCACGGCACCGACACCCGTCCCCCGACCCGCGTGCAGGACCTTGCAGCCGACTCGACCGACCCGGCCACCGCAACCGCGCTGACGTTCACCACGACCGGCGACGACTGGGTCCTCGGCAACGCGACGTCCTACGAGGTGCTCCTCAGCACCACGCTCGTCGCGGTGGGCGGCTGGGGCGCGGTCACCCCCGCCACCACCGTCGATGCGCTCACCAGCGGGTCGTCACAGACGATCGACGTGAGCAGCCTGCTGGGTGCCTCGACCGCCGCGGTGGCGATCGTGGGCGTCGACGACGCGGGCAACCGCTCACAGCCCGCCGTGATCGCCTTCGCCGCCCCGGAGCCCGAGCCGACGGTCGATCCCGACGTGCCGCTCCCGGCGACCGGCGGTGGCGCAGCCTGGCTCGGCCTCGCGATCCTCGCAGGCACCGGCCTCTCGCTGCGCCGAGGCCACGTGGCGGACTGACCTGCAGCCCGGCCCGGGCTCTGGTCAGCGCCGTCCGCGCAGCAGGGCAACGGCGCTGCCGAGGAGGCCGATGCCGAGGATCGCCTTGCCGCCCCCGGTCGCGGGCAACGGGTCCGGGGTGGGCTCGGGCGCGGGGGTCTGAGTGGGCTCGGGCTCAGGTGCCGGGTCGACGACGACCTCGGCCGCGTCGATCTGGATCGCGCAGTCAACCGCCGCGCGGGCGTTGACCATGCCGTGACCGGACAGGTTGTCGTAGCCCGGCTCGAGCATGTCGACGGCCGTCGAGGTGATGCAGTGCTTCACCTCGGCCGGCGTGAGCTCCGGGTTCGCCTCGTAGAGCAGCGCAGCGACTCCGGCGGTGTGCGGCGACGCCATCGACGTGCCGGAGATGCAGTAGTAGCCGAGCTGCTGGGAGTCCGGGCATTCGGTCAGCGGCAGCAGGATCGACGGAGAGACCGCGGCCATGATCGTGTCGCCGGGCGTCGCGATGTCGACCTGCGGTCCCGTGAGGTCCGCGAGTCCGTGCGAGGAGAAGTCGGTGATGCCGCCCTCGGCGCACGCGCCGTTGGATCGACGGCACGCGGCGGCGGTCGTGATCGGCGCCTCGAAGCCCTTGAAGATCGGGACCGTGCCCTCGCCGTCGCGACCGTCGTTGCCCGCGGAGAAGACCACGGTGACTCCGGCGTCGACCGTCGCCTGGACCATCGCCTTCATCGCGTCGAAGTCCGTCGTCTCTCCGAGGTCCTCGCAGAAGCCGAGGCAGTTCGGCTCGGACGGCAGCAGGCCCCACGAGTTCTGCGCGACACGGATGCCGAGCTCCTCGTTGTGGCGGATGATGTAGTCGAAGGATGCGAGCGCAGCCTCTTCCCAGTCGAGGTCGTCGACGATCCCGAACGGCGCGGTCGCGACCTTGAAGGAGAACAGCTCGACGCCCGGTGCGACGCCGGCGAGGTCGGGGCCGCCGGCGAACGCAGACGATGCGCCGCTGCCACCCACGGTGGAGGCGACGTGCGTGCCGTGACCGATCTCGTCCTGCAGCGCGATCGGGCCGGTGGCCTCGGCGTAGTTGTCCCACTGCTCGAAGCTGATGCCGCCGGAGTCCTGGATCTCGGAGAACGAGTAGTGCAGCCCGGTGGTCGCTCGGCCCAGGAAGTCCGGGTGGGCGGCGAAGATGCCGGAGTCCAGCACGGCGACGCCGACGCCCGCGCCGGTCACGCCGGGACGCTCGAAGTCCACGCCACCGAACGTCGTCGGCTCGGCCGTGCCGATCCCGAGCGCGTTGACCTGGTCCTTGGACTCGTACAGGTCCAGCACCAGCTGTCGCTGAGGCCGTGCGGTGAAGACGCGCTCGTCGCGGACGACGGCGGCGAGGACCTCCGGCGTCGCGGTCACGGCGACCGCGTCGATGGCCTGCAGCTCGAGACCACGGAGCACGCCGAGGTCGGTGAGGTCGGCGAGGATCCCGTCGGTGACGCCACCGCTGTAGACCACGATCGCCCGGGCGAGCCCGTCCGGTGCGACCGGCCACGACGAGGTCGGTGCGGCGGCGGATGCCGGACCAGCGAGGAGGGCAGCGGCCAGCACGGCTGCGGCGGATGCGGCGATCGGACGACGGGAGGTCATGGCAGTTCCTGAACGGGCGCGCACCGTCGTGGGAGGCCGACGGAGTCATCTGAGGACTTCGCCGTCAGCTCGATCCGGTCCTGCCCACGCGCGCAGACCGTCCGCTTCGCGCGGTTCACCGATCGAGGACGCGGAGGGTGAACGCCGCAGCCGCATCCCCCTGCGGGCCCTGCCAGAACACCTCGGCCTCGTAGTCACCGGGCAGGAGCTCGGAGGTGTCGACGTCCCACACCTGCTCGCCTCGCGCGGTCACCGCGGGGCTGAGGGCGGCACCGCCCTCGCCTGCGCCGAGCACGCGCAGCTGCACGTCGCCCTCGGGGTAGCCCACTTGGAAGCCACCGGAGGTCGCCAGGAGGTGGCGCCTGTGAACTGGCTCCCCTTCGCCGCACGCGTTGACGTTCCCGGACATCCAGCACGACGCGAACGGCTCGACGACGATCTCGCCCACATCGCTGGTCAACAGGAACGCTGGCGCATCGTCGACCGGCAGGCCCGGCTCGATGTCCGGCGGCAAGGGCTCCGGCACCGGCATCGGCGGCTGATCGGGGACCGCGACGTCCGGCCGCACGGTCTCCTCCGACAGCGGCCGGCAGCCCGCGCTCCCGACGGCCACGACGACCGCGGTGACCACCGCAAGCACACGGCCGACAGGCATCAGCGGGGTCCCTTGCGCTGGGTCGGGATGGCGCCCTTCGGCATCGGGATGTCGGTCCCGGCGACCGCCTCGAGCTTCAGGTGCAGCTCGCGGATGGCGCCCGTCTTGGGCTTGAGCACCCGCGGCAGCCGCATCATCTTCATGCGCAGGTCGCTCACGGGGATCTGACCCTCGGCGTCGCCGACCTTGAACACGGTGATCGTGACGTCGCCGGCGATCTTGCTGTGCTTGCGCTGCTGGAGCTTCAGCAGCGCGTCGACGCGCTGGGCCTTGCCCTCACCGATCAGCACGACGCCGCCCGGACCAACGGCGCGGTGGACGAAGTCCTGGTTGCGGGTGAGCGCGATGACGGGGGTGACGTACCAGCCCTTCATGGACTGCACGACTGCTGCCGCGGCACCGGGCTGGCCCTTGAGCACCTCGTCCTGCAGGTTCTGGAGCCGTCGCCCGAAGGTGAACATCACCGCCAGCGGGACGAGCAGGATCAGCAGGACGATGAACCAGACGACGCTGCTCAGCAGCAGCAGACCGATGAGGGCCGCGAGGAAGGCGGCGACCAGCCCTGCGATGAGCAGGTAGCGGATGAGCTTCTCGTCACGCTCCCGCGTCATGCGGAACGCCTGGACGATCTGCTTCAGCGTCTGACGGATGCGGGTCATGCCGGTTCCTCTCGCAGGACCATCCTAGGCCTTGCCGTGGTAGCGGTTCTGTGTGGGTTCGAGACCCTCACGGATCAGGTGCCCCACCGAGTCCGCGACGTGCTCGAGCGTCACGTCCATCTGCTCGCGCTCAGCGGACGTGAAGCGCTTCAGGACGTAGTCCTTCGCGGGCTGACGCCCCGGGGGACGGCCGACGCCGATCCGGACACGCAGGTACTCCTTGCTGCCCATCGCACGGTCGACGTCGCGGAGCCCGTTGTGGCCGCCCGCTCCCCCGCCGCGCTTGAAGCGCAGCTCGTTCAGCCCGATGTCGATCTCGTCGTGCAGGACGATGAGGCGGTCGACGGGGACGTTGAACCAGTTCGCGGCGGCCTGCACGGGCCCGCCAGACGTGTTCATGTACGACGTCGGCACCGCCAGCACGACCTTGGCACCGGCGAGCCGGACCTCGGAGATCTCGCACCTGGTCTTCTTGTTCCGGGCGAGGTCGGCGTGCTCACGGCGCGCGAGCAGCCGCACAGCGTCCGCGCCGATGTTGTGGCGGGTCCCGCCGTACTCGGACTCGGGGTTGCCGAGGCCGACGACGAGCCAGCGTTCGTCCGCCATCTCCTGCTCCTGGTCGTCGCGGATGAACCACCCGCGAAGCAGACGTGGGAGGCGCCGACCCATCAGGGTCGACCACCTCCCACGTGAAGACCGTGAGGTCACTCGGCCGCGGCGTCCTCGGCAGGAGCCTCGTCGGCCGGTGCGTCGCCCTCCATGAGGAGGCTCTCGTCGACCTCTTCCACTTCCTCGGCCTGAGGAGCGTTGATCGTGACGAGCGTGCGCTCCGGGTCGATGTCGAGCTCGGTGCCGTCGGGCAGCGTGACGTCCTCGGCGCGACGAACATCACCGATCTGCATGCCGGCGATGTCGAGGTCCAGGGAGTCCGGGATCTCGAGGGGCTTGGCCTTGATCGGCAGGGTGGAGAGCACCTGGTTGACGATGCCGGCCTCCTGCACGTCGTCGGCACCGACGAGGTGGATCGGGATCTCGACCGCGATCAGCTGGTTCTTGTTGACCGCGAGGAAGTCCACGTGCGTGATGTGCTCGTGCAGCGGGTGCTTCTGCGGGTCACGGATGACGGCGAGGTGGGTGTCGCCGTCGACCTCGAGGCGGATCAGCGCGTTGCGACCGGCCGAGGTGTGCGTGACGTGGTAGAGCTCGCGGGAGTCGACGCTCAGGGCGGTCGGCTCGACCTCGTTGCCGTAGATGATGCCGGGGGTGCGGCCTTCGCGGCGGAGACGTCCCGTGGGGCCCTTGCCGAGCTCCGGGCGGAGCGCCGCGCTGAGGTTGATCTGTTCGTTGGACATGGTTGCGATCCTGTGCGTGGGTCGGTCCCCGACCGAGCCGGGGGCGAGATGTCACGTGCACGGCGACGGTGGTCGCGGCATGCAGAACGCCCGCACTGGTGGGCGGGCGATTGGCCCAGCCTATCCCAGCGCTCCCATGGATCGCAAACGGATCGGCAGCAGCCGGACCGATCAGGCGTTCTCGCCTCGGAAGATCTCGCTGACGGACTCCTCCTCGAACACCGCGCGCAACGCCGAGGCGAGGATCGGGGCGATCGAGAGCTGGACGAGGCCCGGGAACCGTCGCTCCTCGGTGATCGGCAGCGTGTTGGTCACCACGACCTGCTCGATGACCGACGCCTCGAGTCGCTCGACGGCCGGACCGGAGAAGACGGCGTGTGAGGCCATGGCGATGACGCGCGCAGCGCCCCGCTCCTTCAGCAGCTTCGCCGAGCCACAGATCGTGCCCGCGGTGTCGATCATGTCGTCGATGATGATGGCGGTCTTGCCCTCGACATCACCGATCACCTCGCGGCTCTCGGACTCGTTGTGCTTGTTGGGGTCGCGCGTCTTGTGCAGGATCGCGATCGGCGAGCTGAGATGCGTCGCGAACTTCTCCGTCAGGCTCACCCGACCGGCGTCCGGCGAGACGATGACGCGGTTGTCGGCCGGGACGTTGGCCTGGATCCACTGGACGAGCAGCGGCAGGGCGGTGAGGTGGTCGAACGGGCCGTCGAAGAAGCCCTGGATCTGGCCGGTGTGCAGGTCGAGGGAGATCATCCGGTCGACGCCGGCGACCTTGAACATCTCGGCCATCAGCTTGCCGGCGATCGGCTCGCGCGACAACGTCTTCTTGTCGCTGCGGGAGTAGCCGTAGTACGGCACGACCGCGACGATCCGCTTGGCCGAGGCGCGCTTGAGCGCGTCGACCATGATGAGCTGCTCCATGATCGCGTCGTTGATCGACGCCCCGCCCTGGTGGCTGAAGTGGGACTGGATCACGAAGGCATCGGCGCCCCGGACGGACTCGGCGTAGCGCGAGTACAGCTCGCCGTTCGCGAACTGGTTGTGCCGCGTCTCGGCGACGCGCATCCCGAGATGGTCGGCGACCTCGCGGGCCAGATCGGGGAACGCCGATCCCGACAGGATCATCATGCGCTTCTTGTTCACGGACTGCACGGTGAGGCTCCGCAGCGGTGGGACAGCATGTGACACCCACGGTAGTACGGGGGCCGCGTTCAGTCGTCGTCGCGACGCGCCGCTGCCCACCCGTCCTTGACGACCTGGCGTGCGCGGGCGATCGCGAGCGCGTCCGCGGGCACGTCGTCGGTGATCGTCGATCCAGCCGCCACGAACGATCCCGCACCGATCGTGACCGGCGCCACCAGCATCGTGTCGCAGCCGACGAACGCCCCGTCCTCGATCGTGGTCATGTGCTTGGTGGTGCCGTCGTAGTTGACGGTGATCGCGCCGGCAGAGAGGTTCACGCCCCGTCCGATGATCGCGTCGCCCACGTAGGAGAGGTGCGGGACCTTCGAGCCCTCACCCACCTGGGCGTTCTTCATCTCGACGAAGCCGCCCGCCTTGCTGCCACGCTCGAGCCGCGTGCCGGGCCGCAGGTAGGTGAACGGTCCCACGGTGGCGTCCGGGCCGATGCGGGCCGACTCGGCGACGGTCTGGCGGACGAGGGCCCCGTCGTCGATGATCGTGTCGACGAGGTGGCAGTTCGGACCGATCGTCGCGCCGCGTCCGATCCTGGTCCCGTCGGCGATGATGCAGCCGGGCAGGATGGTCGTGTCGACGCCCACCTCGACGTCGACGTCGAGGTAGGTGGTCGCCGGGTCGACGATCGAGACGCCGTCGCGCATCAGCCGCTCGGCGGTGCGTCGGCGCAGCAACGCCTCGGCGTCGGCGAGCTGGACCCGGTCGTTGACGCCGCCGACCTCGTGCTCGCTCGCCTTGGCGGTGACGATCTCCCGGCCGTCGAGCGCGAACAGGCCCAAGACGTCGGTGAGGTAGACCTCGCCCTGGTCGTTGTCGTTCTTCAGCCGCGGGAGGGCGTTCGCGAGATGCGAGCGCGAGAAGGCGTACATCCCGGCGTTGCACTCGCTGATGCTGCGCTGTTCGGAGCTCGCGTCACGATCCTCGACGATGCCGTGGACCTCCCCGCTCGAACGCCGGACGATGCGTCCGTAGCCCGTCGGGTTGTCGGCGACGAACGTCAGCATCCCTGCCGTCGCGGAGGTGTCCGCCAGCAGGGCCAGCGTCGCGCTCGACAGCAGCGGCGTGTCACCGGGCAGGACCATGACCCGCTCGATCGCCTCGTCGAGCACCGGCATCGCCATGGCAGCCGCGTGGCCGGTGCCGTGCTGCTCCTCCTGCACGGCGAACGTCAGGTTGTCGATCCCGAGCGAGGCCGCCTCAGCCTCGACGTCTTCGCGCTGGTGGCCCACCACGACGATGATCTGGCCGAGCTTGAGCGGCCGCAGCGCCTCGAGCACGTGTCCGAGCAGCGACCGCCCCGCGGCGCGGTGCAGGACCTTCGCACGCTCCGAACGGAAACGGGTCCCCTTCCCAGCAGCGAGGATGACGGCGGCCGTCGTGGCGCGGGGCATGGGCGCTCCGGGGTGTGGTGGCGTGGGTGGCTGGGAGGGGGGGACTCGAACCCCCAATACACAGCTCCAAAGGCTGGCGTGTTACCGATTACACCACCTCCCAAGGGTGGGCCGTCGCAGGCTACTGCCCGAGCCGCGTCTGGCCGGATGTCGCCCTGGGAACCCTCATGGCACGCCCGCCCCCGACCGGAGCCCGCACCCATGCCCGTCATCACCACCGGCGCCGAGACCGACGACCTGACCGATGTGATCGAGATGATCCTCGCCGATCATCGCGAGATGGAGCGTCTGCTCCGTGCGGCGCGCGACACCACCGAGGACCGGGGCGCGGCGCTCCAAGAGCTCTCGCACCTCCTCGTCGCGCACGCGGAGGCCGAGGAGACGCAGGTCTACCCGACGTTGGAGCGGCGGGCCGACGACGAAGAGGTCGAGGACGAGGTCGCCCACGGCGAGGAAGAGCACGCCGAGATCAACGAGAAGCTCCTCGCCGCGCTCGAGGCCGCCGACGACCTTGACTCCGATGCGTTCGACGAGGCGCTCGAGGCGCTCGGAGAGATGGTCCACCACCACCTCAGCGAGGAGGAGCGCAACGTCCTCAACCCCGCACGGGACAACGTCGAGCACGCGGAGCGCGAGCGTCTCGGCCAGAGCTTCCTGCGCTCCCGGCGTGCCCGCCTCGCCAACGACCCCGGCACTGTCGAGAAGGTCCGCGCGCTCGTCGAGGAGGCGCGTGCCGACGGCCTGCTCGACGACTGACGCCCGGTCAGCCATCGAGGGACGATTTCGAGCGTGCTCCGTCAGAACTGACCACCATGGCGCGTCCGGCAGGTCTCGCCACGACGTGCGTGCGCCTGTGCTACTCAGGGAGTCCCCCGGAGAACGGACGCACCAAATGGACCTTGCCGGACGTACAGCCGTCGTGACCGGCGGCGCCAGCGGGATCGGCGCCGAGCTGTGTCGACGCTTCGTCGCCGAGGGCGCGAGCGTGCTCGTGGTCGACCGCGACGGTGTCGGCGCGGAGCGGGTGGCCGACGAGATCGGCCAGACCGCGTTCACCGCCGACGTCGGGGACGAGGCCGGCAACATCGCGTTCGTCCGCCATGCCGAGGAGACCTTCGGCCACATCGACCTGCTGGTCCTCAACGCCGGGATCGGCGTCGGCGGGGGCGTCGAGGCTTCCGACGAGGACTGGGATCGAGCATGGCGCGTCAACACGATGTCGCACGTGTGGGCCGTCCGCGCGGCGCTCCCGGCGATGCTCGAGCGTGGCGAGGGGACGCTGCTGCACACGGCCAGCGCCGCCGGGCTGCTCTCCAACATCGGCGCGGCGCCGTACTCGGTGACGAAGCATGCGACGGTCGCGCTCGCCGAGTGGCTGTCGATCACCCACGGCGCGCAGGGCATCACCGTGCACTGCCTCTGCCCGCAGTTCGTCCGGACCCCGCTGCTCGACGAGGCCGACGGCATCCCCGGGCTCGACAAGCTCGTCCAGATGGGCGTGGTCGAGCCACAGGTCGTCAGCGAAGCTGTTGTCCAGGCGTTGCGCGACGGGACGTTCCTGATCCTCCCCCACCCGGAGGTTGCGGCCTTCGAGCAGGCCCGCGCGGGCGACCGTGAGGGCTGGCTCTCAGGCATGCGTCGACTGCAGCGCAGCGTCTTCGGCTGAGCTCCTCGACGTCGATGATCCTTCGAGCACGACAGGAACCGAACATGACCACCGTCACCGGCATGGCCGTCAGCGAGGCCGGCGGAAGCGCCGCGCCCATCAGCTACGAGCTCGACCCGATCGGCGCGACCGAGGTCGAGGTCGAGGTCGTGTCCTGTGGCGTCTGTCACTCCGACCTCTCGATGCGCGACAACGAGTGGTACTCGACCCGGTACCCGTTCGTCGGCGGCCACGAGGTCGTCGGCCGGGTCGCGGCCACCGGCAGCGAGGTCCCGGCCTCGATCGCCGTGGGCGACGACGTCGGCATCGGATGGTTCGCCGCCACGCCTCCGGGCGATGCGTTCGGGCTCGCCGGCAAGCACAACCTCGCGCGCAACCGCCAGCTCATCGTCGGCGGCCACGGCGGCTTCGCGACACGGGTCCGCGCATCGTGGGAGTGGGTGGCCAAGATCCCGACGGGCGTGGACCTCGCATCCGCCGGCCCGCTCTTCTGCGGCGGCGCGACCGTCTTCGGCCCGATCGTCGACAACGGCGTCACCCCCACCGACCGCGTCGCCGTGATCGGCATCGGTGGGCTCGGGCACCTCGCCCTGCAGTTCCTCGACAAGTGGGGCTGTGAGGTCACGGCCTTCACCTCGAACGGCAAGATCGAGGAGGCGAAGCAGCTCGGCGCCGACGACACGATCAACTCGCGCGACCCGTCGGAGTGGAAGGCCCACCGCGGCCGCTTCGACTTCGTGCTCTCCACCGTGAACGTCGCGATGGACCACAACGCGCTGCTCGCGACGCTGCGCCCCGAGGGCAGGCTGCATCACGTGGGCGTGACGATGGAGCCGCTCACCTTCGGCAGCGGTGGCCTCTTCGGTCAGAGGTCGATCTCTGCGTCGAACCTGGCATCACCTGCAAACGTCGTGAAGATGCTCGACTTCTGCGCCCGGCACGACATCCGTCCGGTCGTCGAGACGTTGCCCATGTCCGAGATCAACACGGCGTTCGCTCGCCTCGACGCAGGCGATGTCCGTCACCGCTTCGTGGTCACCAACGACCTCGGCTGACGTCAGCTGCGTGGCGGCGGCTCGGTCGCGACCCGTGCCTGCAGCTCCGTCGGAACCGGCTGACGCGTGCGCAGGTGGTGGAAGTCGCGGATCGCCGAGCCGGTGCAGTCGGAGTCGATGTTGGGAGGACCCGCCCCGATGTCCTCGACCGACAGCACGCGGAAGTCGAAGGACACGCGCGACCGGCCGGTCGAGTGGGGCCGGGTCGCGTGAGCCTGCGCGCCGCTGAACAAGACCATCCCGCCCACGGGAAGCACCGGCGTGTAGGCGCCATGGGTCACCTCACCGATCGGCTCGGGGATCCCGCGGGTGTCCTTCGGGCCGATCTCCGTGCTCGCGGCCCGGCGTCCGTGCTGCTGCCAGTCGTCGACGTCGAAGATGCTGGAGGTGTTCGGCAGCGGCGTCGAGAAGAGCGCCGGGAAGAAGTCGATCCCGGCGTCTGGGTGCATCGGGTAGACGGGGCCCCAGAAGTTCAGCTGGCAGAACGGCGAGCCCCACCACGTGTCGCGGTGCGGAGGCTGCTGGTGCCCGGCGCCGGAGGTGAGGAAGTCGTCGGAGGTGCTGACGCGGGTCCGCGGGACGTCGGCGTGGATGTCGTCGGTCGCGAGCCCGAGGTCCGCGAGGGCTTGCGCCATCAGCTCCCACGACCGCGAGCTGTTGGTGAAGTCATGCTTGGCCTTGCCGAGCAGCTCGGCGAAGTCCGCCACGGGAAGGTGGTGCTGCGCCTCGGTCGGATGGTGCGGGGCGAAGTGCGCCTCGAGCACCTCGGCCGTGAACGCCGCGAGCGCCAGCGAGCCGGGTGTTGGCGGGAGGATGACGAGGTCACCCCGGAGGACGTGGGCGCGGAGCTCGGCAGCCGGCTGGCCGTCGAAGATGACGATCGCGGTCGCCCGCGGACGAGACACAGCCATGCCAGAGCCTCTGGAACAGGCCCACGACGACGTGGGCGACGCGCGGAAGATACGACCGTTCCGACCGCGCGTCGAGTCGCCTGATCGCGGCGCCTCGTTCGGCGCACGGATCCGCGAGCCCGCGGGGTTCAGGGCTCGCGATCGAGCTCTGGGGCACCGGCAGGTGACGGCGCCACGGCCGTGCGCTCGAACAACCCTCGGCTGCGTTCAGCCAGCTCGTTCGCGTGCATCTGGTTCTCGGCGAGCGCGAGCATCGTCGGGCCGGATCCGCTGAGGACCGCCCCGAGGGCGCCCGCGTCGAGCAGCGCGTCGCGTGCGGCGCGCAGCGAGGGACGGAGGTGGAACGCGGCCTGCTCGAGGTCGTTGTACAGCGCCGCGCCGAGGGCTTCGGCGTCGCCGGTCCGCAGCGCGTGGAGCACCGCGTCGGGCTCGACCTCGGACGGCGTCCCGACCTCGGCGAACGTCTCGTAGACGTGGGCGGTCGAGAGCGGGTCTGCGCTCATCCCGACCATCCAGTGGTAGGTGCCACGGACCAGGACCTGGGCCGTGGCCGAGCCGGTGCCGGTCGCGAGCGCCGTCCCACCGAGCACGCAGAAGGGGACGTCCGCGCCGAGCTCGGCAGCGAGCTCGCGCAGCTCGTCGCGGGTGAGCTCGCACCCCCACAGCGCGTTGAGCGCGATGAGCGCGGCGGCCGCGTCGGCGGAGCCGCCCGCCATCCCGGCCGCGACCGGAATGACCTTGTGCAGGTCGACGTGGGTCGCCGGCGCGTTCGGGAGCGGCTGGGCATCGACCGGAGCACCCATCTCGCGGAGCAAGATCCGGGCGGCCTTCATCGCGAGGTTGCGGTCATCGGTCGGGACCAGCTCCGACGAGTCGTGCGCCAGGTCGATCTGCATCCGGGGCCGCAGCGCCGGGTGCTGGGCGGCTCCCGCGTCGCCGACGATCGCGGCGGTCAGCTCATCGTGCAGCCCGATCGTCTGCATGATCGAGACCAGCTCGTGGTAGCCGTCCGCGCGTCGGCCGCGGACCGCGAGGAAGAGGTTGATCTTCGCGGGCACGCGGACCCGGACGCGTGCTGACGACGCGTCGGGACGGTGGGGCAGCCCGCTCTGAGACATGCCCGTGATCCTACGAAGCGGCGGCCTCCGGCTCCCCATCGGGGCGCAGCAGGTCGGCGAGATCGCGATGCTGATCCGCGTCGAGCGTCTCCGCCCGGGCGCTCGGGTCGATGCCGAGCGACGCGCAGGCAGCCTCGATCGCCGGGACGTCCGCGACGGCCTTCAGGTTGTTCCGCAGGGTCTTGCGACGCTGGGTGAAGGCGGTGTCCACGACGTGGAGCCGCCACCGCACGACCTCGTCGCGCGGCACGTCGCGGTGGACGAGATGGACCATGACGGAGTCGACGTTCGGGACCGGGATGAACACCTGCCGCGAGATGGCGAACGCGATCTCGACCCGCTCGCACAAGAGCGCAAGCTTCACCGACACCGCGCCGTACGCAGCGTCCCCGACGCGGGCCTGCCAGCGTTCCCCGACCTCACGCTGGACCATCACGAACTGCCGACGGATGGCGGGGTGCGCGAGCGCGGCCTCCATCACCAAGGGCGTCGCGATGTTGTAGGGGAGGTTCGAGACGAGCACCGCGTCGCTGACGAGGTCCGACCACGTCAGCTTCAGCGCGTCGGCCTCGACGACCTCGATCGCGTCGCCGAACTCCTCGCGGAGCAGCCGCGAGAACCCGGTGTCGATCTCGACGACGATCACCCGTCCTGCCACCGGGACGAGCGCGTGGGTGAGCGAGCCGAGTCCCGGGCCGATCTCCACGACCGTCGTGTCGGCAGCCAGGTCAGCCGCGGCGACGATACGCCGGACCGTGTTCGGGTCGGACACGAAGTTCTGCCCAGCGGACTTTCGTGGCGCGAAGCCGTGGTCCGCGAGCAGGCGCTGGATGTCGACCGGCGTGAGCAGACCGTCGGCGTCGGGCATCAGACGTCCACGAGGACGCGGTCGAGGGCGAACGCCCGGACGGTGTTCGCATGAAGGACCTCCGTCAGGGCTGCCGGGTCCTGTCCGCGCAGCTCGGCGAGGAAGGCGACGGTGTGGCCGACGTAGCCCGGCTCGTTCGGCCTGCCCCGCTTCGGCACCGGGGTCAGGTACGGCGAGTCGGTCTCGGTGAGCAGCAGCCCGGCCGGCGCGGTCGTCGCGGCGAGCCGCAGGTCGTCGGCGTTCTTGAACGTGACGTTGCCGGCGAACGACATGAACCAGCCGTTGGCGATGCAGGCCTCGGTCGTCGTGGCGTCTCCGGAGTAGCAGTGCATGACGACGCGGTCCGGTGCGCCGGCGTCGTCGAGCACGCGGATGCACTCCGGCCACGCATCGCGGCAGTGGATGACGAGGGTGCGGTCGAGGTCCTTGCACATCTGGATGTGGGCGCGGAAGGACGCTTCCTGGTCCGCCGGTTCAGCCCAGTCGCGGTAGTGGTCCAGACCCGTCTCCCCGATGCCGACGACGTTCGGTGCGGTGGCCATGGCGCGGATCTCGGCGAGCGCCTCGGGCGTGGCGTCTCCGGCATCGTTCGGGTGGATCCCGACGACCGCGAGGACGTCGTCGTGCGCCGCAGCGGTGGCGATGCACTGCCGCGACGACGCCACGTCGGTCCCGACCGTGATCATCAGGCTGACCCCGGCGTCACGTGCGCGGGCGACCTGCTCGGCCGCGGTCGCGTCATCGCGGTGGTCGAGGTGACAGTGGGTGTCGACGAATCCGGCCACGGTGGCGATCTCTCGTTCGGTCGGGCGGGCACACCGTAGTGCTGTCGGTCATGACCCCAGCGATGCCTCGTAGACCTCGTTGGTCTTGAGCCCAAGATCCGCTGCGACCGCACGCGACGCGGCCTTGCGGCTCTCGCCCGACGCCATGCGGTCCGCGACCAGGCGAGCGACCTCCGTGGGGTCGAGCTCGGTCGCGACGTGCTCACGCCCCGAGACGACGAGGGTGACCTCACCACGAACTCCCTCCGCCGCCCACAGGGTCAGCTCGTCCAGCGTCGCGCGGACGACCTCCTCGTGCAGCTTGGTCAGCTCGCGGGCCAGCGCGGCAGGGCGATCACCGCCGAGCGTGGCGGCGAGGTCGCGCAGGTCGTCCTCGGCACGATGGGGCGAGACGTAGAAGACGAGGGTGCGCGGATCGCTGGCGAGCGCCGCGAGGCGGTCCGCGCGATCGCGACCCTTCCTCGGCAGGAACCCCTCGAAGGTGAACCGGTCGGTCGCGAGCCCCGACGCGACCAGCGCGACGACGGCGGCCGCAGGACCGGGGATGACCTCGACAAGGTGGCCGGCGGCAGCGACCGCGGCGACGGCGATCTGGCCCGGGTCCGACACGCCCGGCATCCCCGCGTCGCTGACGAGCACCACCGTGTCGCCCTCGGCCACGCGGCGGACGATCTCGTCACAGCGATGACGTTCGTTGTGTTCGTGCGACGAGCGCATCGGCACGCTGACCCCGAGGTGCTGCAGGAGCCGCCCAGTCCTCCGCGTGTCCTCGGCGTAGATCACCGCGGCTGACGCGAGCGCAGCCGCCGCGCGCGGCGACAGATCCGACAGGTTGCCGATCGGCGTGCCGACGACGACAAGTCGTCCGGGAGTCGGGTCCATTGTTCCTCCGGGTGTTCGGTCGACGCTGGCTAGGCTGCGCCGCGTGGACGACCGCAGGCCCCTGATCGAGCGCGGCGTGCCGTTGGCGTTGTTGCTGACGGCCGCCGTGCTGCTGTTCGTGCGCTTGTCCGACCCGGCACGGATCATCTTCGACGAGATCTACTACGTCAACGACGCCCGGTCCTATCTGGTCCTCGGCGTGGAGGACTCCTTCGCGGTTCACCCGACCGTCGGGAAGTGGGTCATCGCCCTCGGGATGCAGCTGTTCGGCGACAACCCGTTCGGGTGGCGCGCCGGCACCGCGCTGTTCGGCGTCATCACCGTGGGGTCCATCTACTGGATGGCCCGACGGCTGTTCGACGCCGTCGCACCGGCAGCCCTCGCAGCCTCGCTGCTGATGCTCGACGGGCTGTTCTTCGTGCAGTCGCGGACATCGATGCTCGACGCGGTCCTCATGGGCTTCACCGCGCTCGCGGCCGCGCTGATGGTCGAGGACCACATCCGGACGAAGCGCCGAGACCAGGCGGCGATCGCGGAGCGCGACGCTGTCGTCGCGACGCTCCTCGACGTCGCGGACGACGAGGCGGCTGACGAGACGGCTGACGAGACGGCTGACCGGACGTCGCCTCCCGAGGTTCCGCCGGCACGCCTCGTCGGGCTGCTCAGGCGTCCGTTCCTGCTCGGCTCGGGACTCGTCTGGGGACTCGCTCTCGGCACGAAGTGGTCCGCGGCGGCAGGTCTCGGCGCTGCGGGACTGCTCCTGCTCGGCTGGGAGGTCCAGCGCCGCCGTGCGGCCGGCCAGCCGGAAGGCGTCGCCCTCGCAGCCATCGCGGCAGGTGTCGGGACGATCGCCCTCGCGCTCGGAGACCTCCTGACCGGCATGGTCGCGGGCGCCGTCGCGCTCGCCGTGATCGCGGTGGTGCAGGCCGCGCGGAAGCAGTCGTCCGGGGCGATCCCGGGAACGATGCTGATCGCGGCGTTGTCGCTCGTCACCGTCCCGTTCCTCGTCTACGCGCTGACCTGGCTGCCCTGGGTCGTGAACTACGAGAACTCGGGCGAGTACCAGAAAGACTGCCCGGAGACGACGCTCGAGGACGGCTCCGCGTGCACCGTCGGCCTCGGCGGGCGGGTGTCGGGGATCGTCCGCTACCACGAGGCGATGGCCGGGTTCCACCGTGGGCTCTCGGCCGAGCACTCCTACCGCGCCCCGGCCTACACCTGGCCCGTCATCGGACGCCCCGTCGTCTACTACTACGAGACCTGCACGCAGGACGACTTCGACCGCGGCTACAAGGTCGACGACGACGGCAACCCCGGGGAGGACTGCCTCGCGCCGCCCGACGAAGCCGGTGAGGTCATCGGCATGGGCAGCCCGCTGGTGTGGTGGGGCTTCCTGCTGGGGCTGCCGATGCTGGCGTGGCTGGCCTTCGAGCGGAAGCTCGGCGCGGGGACCATCCTCACGTTCTGGGGTGGCCAGCTCGGGCCATGGGTGGTGATGGCCTTCACCGACCAGCGTCCGATGTTCTTCTTCTACAACGCCCCGATCGTGCCGTTCATCGCGCTCGGCCTCGCTGCGGCCGTCTGGGGCGTGCGCGGGCACGGTCGCTCCATCACCGGGGTCGCCACGTCCGGCGCAGGAGCGATGATCGGTGCGGTCGTCGGCGCGATGGCCGGCGACACCCGCCCGACGATCTTGGCCGCCGCCGCCTTCGGCGCTGTCGCGGCGTTCTTCGCAGGCTTCCTCGTGACGGTGCCTGACGCGCTGGACGACGAGACCGCGCCCGCGCCCGCGTGGCGTCGCCCACATGTCCTCGCGACGGGGGCCGTGCTGCTCGCCGCCATCGTGACGTTCGTCTACTTCTACCCGGTCTGGGCCGGGGTCGTGCTCCCCCGCGAGCAGGTCTCGGACCGCTGGTGGCTCACCTCGTGGATCTGAACAGGAGGCTCGGCCGTCTGGTCGTCCTCTGCGTGATCCTCGTGCTTGCGGTCGTGTTCGGGGGTGGCGGCTACTACGCCTCGCAGCTGACGGCCGTCGAGGAGCCGCTGTCGTGGCGCCCGGTGATCACGGTCGCTGACCTCGCCGGCACCGATGATCCGGACCTTCGTCTCGGCGTGACGGGTCTCGTCCTCGAGGCCGACGAGACCACGGTCGTCGCCGTGGGCATCGACACGCCGTCGCCGATCTGCACCGTGAGCGAGTGCACGCTGGCCACCGCCCGCTCGCCGATGCTCGCGGGGCTCGGACCCGATGCACGGCTCCTCGTCGACCCGAACATCTGGACCGAACCCGCACAGGCCGGGCTCGACGCCGACGAGGTCGTCGTCTCCGGACCCCTCGGCGACCTGCCGGCCTGGTTCATCGACGGCGAGGGCGACCACTGGGTGATCATCGTCCACGGTCGCGCCAACACCCGCGCGGAGGGCATCCGGGCGGCGACCACCGTCGACGTGCCGCGGCTGCTCGTCAGCTACCGCAACGACGGCGACGCCCCGGATGCCGAGGACGGACGTGCACGGTTCGGGACCGAGGAGTGGGAAGACCTCGACGCGGCCGTCACCTGGGCGCTCGCCAACGGCGCAGAGGACATCGTGCTCTGGGGTTACTCGCAGGGTGGTGCCGTGATCGGTTCGTGGCTCGCAAGATCGTCGTCGGTGGACAAGGTGGCCGGTCTCGTCTTCGACTCCCCGCTGCTCGGCATGCACGAGACGCTCGTGCAGCAGGCCAAGAACCGCGGCATCCCGGGACCGCTCATCGCGCCGTTGCTGTTCGGCGCGAAGACCGTGGCGCGCATCAGCGCTGATCTGGATCTCGGTGAGGTCGAGCACCTCGACCGGCTCGGGTCCTGGCCCGATGTCCCCATCCTCGCGTTCCACGGCTCAGGCGACGAGTCGGTGCCGGTGCGTGTCACGCAGCGGCTGAAGGACGCGTTGCCTGAGCGGGTGACGTGGGAGCACTTCGGCGACGTCGGTCACGTCCGGTCCTTCAACGCTGATCCCGAGCGCTACCGAGCAACGGTCGACGCATGGTTCCCGGCGCAACGAGACGTGCGCTGAGAACATCGCCCATCCTCGGTGCTTGCAGTAGCGAGCACCCCGCGCGATCATGTCGTCCAGCGGTTGAGCCGCGCGCCGACGCGGCACCTTCCGCCGCAGGCTCCGCGCCCCGCTGCCCACCCTCCTGAACCGACAGGCCACTCCCATGAAGCGCCTCCTCCACTCCGCCCTCGACCTCGCCGGCACCGTCGTCGAGACGGCGATCACCATCCCGCGCGCCGTTCGTGAGCGTGTCGAGAACCGCGAGCTGTGGAGCTCCGGGCCCCCGAGCATCAAGATCCCCGCCGCTGCCAAGCAGGTCGTCCCGGTCGCTGTCGCCGCCGCCGACGAGACCGCTGCCCTCGAGCGTGGCGAGGACGCTGCGCCCGCGGTCGCGAAGCCGCCCGTCGCGGAGAAGTCCGGCAACGCCAAGCTCGCCGAGCGCCTCGAGGCGATCAACGGCATCGGTCCGGCCAAGCGCAAGGCGATCCTCGCCGCCTACGAGGACGAGGCTGCCCTCGCCGCCACCGACGTCGAGACGCTGTCCGCGATCGACGGGATCTCCCAGCGCCTCGCCGGCATGGTGCTGACCGAGATCATCGGCTGACGTGGCTCAGGTCCGTTCCTGACGCTGGCCGTGCCGTGCTGCGAGCTGAGCGGATGCTGGACCGGCTCAGTTGAGCCGACCCTCGAGCTCCGCGTAGACGTCGGGCGAGATGGCGGCCGGGCCACCGATGACGGTGATCCGGTCGAACCCGTCCTTGCGGTCGAGCCAGTCGATCGTGACCTGGTCGAGCGGTCCGGGACCACGGACCAGCAGCAGCACACCATCGTCGGTGGCGAGCGCTGCCCCCGCTGCGAGCGCGTCCGGGTAGTTCAGCCCCGTGGCGACGTACAGCCGCTTGACGTTCGCACCGTTGCGCGCCGCCTGCTGCACGACCTCGACCGACGTGTGGAACCGGCTCTCCCCAGAGATCCGCGTGACCGTCCCGGTGTGGTCGTCGATGATCGCCCGGGTCGCAGAGGACACGGCGCTCGTGCCACCGACGATCGTGGCCTCGGCGGCGTTCAGCGCGTCGAGCGCCGCGATGGTCTCGGGCGGCACGCCGTCTCGGGTGACGAGGAGGACCGGGGCCTGGTCGAGCGCGGCGATCCCTGACGCCATCACGGCGTCGGGCCAACCGCGGGTCGAGTCGGCGTTGATCCCCTCGACGACGTAGACGAGGCTGCCGCCGAGGTCAGCGGAGATCAGCTGCGCCGTCCCGAAGCGGTTCTCGCCCGCGAAGCGGGTCTGGTCAGCCTTCGCGATGCCCGCCGCGGCGAGGTCGTCCTCGATCTGGGTGCTCAGCGCCGCGGTTCCACCGAGGAGCAGCGCCTTCGTGGCGCCCAGGCGCTGGATCTCCGCCTTGACGGACTCCGACAACCCGCTCGGCCCCGACAGCAGCAGCGGCGCGGCGTACCTGGCTGCGAGCGGACCACCCGCGAGCGCATCGGCGTACTGGTCGCTGCGCGCGATCACCACCGTGTCCGCGCTCGAGAAGGCAAGACGAGACAGGGAGACGGCCGTCTCGATCCGGTTCTCGCCGCCACGTCGATCGATCCGCGAGCCGTCGTCGTTGACGATCGTGCCGACGCCCTGGCCGCGCCCCATGTTCGCGCCGACGAGGTCGCGCAGCGAACCGGTGACCGACTCATCGTGCTCGGGCTGCTCGTCGCCGTTGACGGGAACCATGACGCTGGTGGACAGCGAGCCGGCGGCGATCGTGAACGACTGGTCGACGGCCGTGTAGTCGACGCCTGCGGTCGCGGTCCGGTCGAAGGTGACGAAGCGTCCGACGACATCGGCGTCGCTGGTCGCGTCGAGGCTGATCACGAACTCGAGGTTGACCGTTCCGGTGTTCCCCTCGTTCACCGAGCTGTCCGAGATCGAGACGGTCGGATCGCCGTCAGCGGCAGCCGCCGGGGTGACCTGGAGCAGCGCGATCGCGGCGAGGAAGGCCATCGAACGACGTGAGGAGCGGTTCATCTGTTGCCACCATGGTCGAGGAACGTGGACCGTCACGAGCAGACGCTCCACGAGACGTAGTGCAGGGGGCGGTCGTGGACCTGCATGGCCCGCTTCGGTCGCGCAGGCCGCGCACGCAGGGGACCGTCGGGCCGCCGACCGGGGAGGCTAGCCTCGCCGTTCTCCCATCGCGCAGGCGACGAACAATGAACTCCACGTCCCGTCCCGTCCTGGTCGCCGTCGCGTGGCCCTACGCGAACGGACCCCAGCACCTCGGGCACATCGCCGGGGCATACCTCCCTGCCGATGTCTTCGCGCGGTACCACCGCATCGTCGGCAACGACGTCCTGATGGTGTCGGGGTCCGACGCGCACGGGACGCCGATCACCGTCCGGGCCGAGCAGGACGGCGTCGAGCCGGGCGAGATCGTCGAGACCTACCACCAGTCGTTCCTCGACCAGTGGGACCGCTTGGGGATCTCGTTCGACCTGTTCACCTCGACGATGACCGCCAACCACGCCGAGGTCACGCGCGACGTCTTCCAGAAGCTGCGCGACGCGGGGCACATCGACAAGCGCGCCACCGACCAGTTCTTCGACCCCGAAGCCGGTCGATTCCTCCCAGACCGCTACGTCGAGGGCACGTGCCCTCACTGCGGGTTCACCGATGCGCGCGGCGACCAGTGCGACAACTGCGGGCGCACGCTCGACCCGACGGACCTCGTCGACCCGCGGTCGAAGATGACCGGCGCGACGCCCGACCTGCGCCGCACCGAGCACCTCTTCCTCAAGCTCTCCGACTTCCAGGACCGGATCCTCGAGTGGGTCAGCACCCGCCAGGGCTGGCGCGCCCACGTCCAGAACTGGGCCGAGGGCTTCATCGGCACCGGCCTGCACGACAACGCGATCACCCGCGACCTCGACTGGGGCGTTGAGCTGCCCGAGAACGTCACCCAGGAGCTCGGACCGGGCAAGCGGTTCTACGTCTGGTTCGACGCGGTCATCGGCTACCTGTCGGCATCCAAGGAATGGGCGCAGCGCTCCGGCGATCCCGACGCGTGGAAGCGCTGGTGGGAGAACGACGCTGCGGAGAGCTACTACTTCATCGGCAAGGACAACATCCCGTTCCACGCCGTCTACTGGCCGATCTACCTGATGGGCTACGGCGGGCTGAACCTGCCGACGAACGTCCCGGCCAACCAGTACGTCACCTTCAAGGGCGCGAAGGCGTCGAAATCGACCGGCGTCGGCACTCCGGTCATGGAGTTGCTGGACCAGTTCCAGCCCGACGCGTTGCGCTACGGCGTCGCGTCGATCTTCCCGGAGCATGACGACAACGACCTGTCGATGGACGACATGATCGCACGGATCAACAACGAGCTGATCGCGGCGTGGGGCAACCTCGTCAACCGGGTGCTCTCGATGACCGCGAAGATGTTCGGCGAGGTCCCCGCTCCGGGCCCGCTCGATGAGCGCGACGATGCGTTGCTCGCCATGGTCGACGCCTCGCTCGTCGAGGCCGCTGCCGCGATCGAGGCGGTCGAGCTGCGTCGCGGGCTGCGCGTGGCGATGCACGCCGCTCAGGAGGCGAACGCCTACATCTCGGCGCTCGAGCCATGGAAGACGGCGAAGACCGACATGGAGCGCACCGCGACGACGCTGCACACGGCGCTCCAGGCCATCAACGGCATCAAGGTGCTCTTCGCCCCGTACCTGCCGTTCAGCACGGCTCAGCTCCACGAGACGTTGGGTGTCACCGAGACGCTCCGCGACATCGGCTGGAAGCGCGGCGAGGTCGCGGTCGGGCTGCACGTCGACAAGCCGACGCCGATGTTCACGAAGCTGGAGATCGCGTCCGAGGACTGAGGTTCTGCGTCGGCCGGAAGGTGTCATGTCGCACCTTCCGGGCATGGTGGGTCAGATCGCCGCGTTCCACGGAGCAGACCGACCCATCATCGGAGCGGTTCGCGCCGAACGACCGGTGCGGAAGCGGGAGCGGGCCGAGCCATGGACACCACAGACAGCGTGATCTACGTTCGATCTCTGGGGAGTACCGAGACGAGCGGAGTCGTGGAACAGGGCAGTCGACCGCACTGGCGGAACGTCGCTTCGACCCTGACCGGGTACGGGCTGATCGCCGCCGCCGTCTGGGTCGTGCTGACGTACCGCGCGACGTGGATCTCGGGACCGGCCGACATGCGCAACGTCGCCCCGTACGCGGTCTCGATCTCCTTGCTCATGGTCGGGCTGATCGCGCTCTCCGTGACGCAGCAGTGGGCCAAGAGGCTCTGGCGAACCATCCTCGGGTCCGCGCTGATCCTGGCCGGCATCGCGATGCTCCTGCTTCCCGGCCCCGGCCTCGTGACGATCGCCGCTGGCCTGCTCGTGCTGAGCCGCGAGTACGCCTGGGCCCGTCGCCGGTACGAGTGGATGCAGTCCCGCCTCGACCGGGCCAAGGACGTGGCGATGGCCAAGGTCAGGGCACGTCGTGAGCTCCGCTGGGAGGTCGAGCGGACCACCGCCCACCCCGAGACCACGATCGACATCACCAGCGAGCCGGACGTCTCCTTCGAGGAAGACCGCCGCATCGCTTGACGAGCGATGCCCAAACCTGCACCACACCCGTTTCGGCATCGCTCGGCGAGAATGCGGAGCGCGGTGTCATGAGGCCGGGTCGGCATGCTGAGGAGCGCAGCGACGACGGCCGACCCGAAGAGCCGACCGGCCTCCGTGGCCTGAACGGCCCGGAGCGGAGCGCGGTGTCATGAGGCCGGGTCGGCATGCTGAGGAGCGCAGCGACGACG